>NZ_BPIK01000001.1:1687500-1987500 GCF_026004075.1 Meiothermus sp.
GGCTATAGAGCAACCAGCGGTTCGTTTCGTAGACACGGGCGATGGCCTCAAAGGCAAACGCCACGCACCAGCCCGCGCTGGTGGGGAAGCCGGGCAGCTCCCGCCGCACGGCCTGGAGGGCAATCTGGGCAACCTTGCTCATAGTTTGTGATTCTTTTCACTCCTTGCCTCTAAAACCGTTTTTGAGGCGGGGGTAGACCCTGCTCCCTATTCGGGGTAGGGGGCCGGGGTCGCGGGCAGAAATTGGCCGCAACGGTTGGGCCAGGCAGGCTACCAACCTTTGAGTTTGTCTCGGCCAAATACCCGGCCTGCGGATTCGATCTCCGGTTTGGCCTCCGAGGGCACCACGCCCCCCTGGGAGCCCCCTGGTGGGATGGGCTGGCCGTCGTCGGCGGGAATCTGGGCCTTGCCCTCGGCCACCAGCCGCAGCCACTTGAGGGCTTCCTCGTAATCGCGCACCACCACATCGTCGGCGGTGCCCTCCTGGAAGCCCCGGCGGGCCAGAATCAGGTAGAAGGCGATGTCGGCGTTGATGCGCTTGAGCGCCCGCACCGGCGGCAGCGGCAGGGTGTAGCGCTGGCTGACGAAGCTATCAATGGTGTCGGCGGCGTCCTGGATGGCCGCCTCGGCCCGCTCCTCGGCCAGCACCGTCCACTCGCCCACGTTTTCCGGGTCGAGGGCGTAGAGCATGGCGTCTTCCCGCTTGCGGGTTTTGAGCTCGTCCAGCGTGAGGTAGGGCATTATTTGCCTCGAGGCTTCTTGGGCGGGTCGGCCTCAACCTCCTCCAGCACCTCCACCCGGAGCAAGGGGTCGGCCTGCAGGCGCTCCAGCTCCTCCGGCGAGACCAGGGCCTCCCGCGGCTCCGGCCACCACTGCCGGGCGATCCGCCAGCGCCCCTTCGGCTGGGGGGTGGAGACTTTGACGCGGTACTGGGTCATTGGGGGCCTCCTAACCGACGCACTTGTACGCCAGGAAGGGCAGGCTGTAGCCCGCGTTCCCCCGGGCATCCACCCCGTAGACAAACTGGCGGCGCATGAAGACGTTGTCGTCGGTGGGGTCGTCCTTGCTGACGAACTCGGGGTTCTGGCGGTTCTGGAACACGAAGGGCCGGATGGGGCGGCTCGTGTCCAGCAAATACCAGGCGGTGGGCTGGCTGGCCAGCTTGGGCACCACCAGCAGGTCGGCGGAGCCCTTCCAGATGTTGGTATCCCCACCGGCCACGAAGTCGGCGTTGAGGATGCGGCGGGCGGTGCCCTCGAGCTGGGGCGGCACCACCAGCAGGGTGGGCATCACTTCCAGCGGCTGGCCGTCGTCCCCCCGGAAGGCCATCATCTCGGCCCGGGTGGCCTCGTAGTTGGCGGTGGTGAGGGGGCGGCTGGTGGCGTAGTTGGCATATACCCCCAGGCTGCTGTCTACCGTGGAGACCGGGTGGTCGGTGTCGAAAAAGTTTTGGCCGTCGAAGCACAGGTTCGACTGCCCGTTCAGGAGCAGGGAGAACACCAGGTCGTCGGGGTACATCCGGGCGGCCTGGCCCATCTGGTCGAACTGCATGTTGTAGATGCCCAGGTTGTCGTCCTGGATGTCGTTGCGATCTACCGCAACGGTAGCCTCGAAGTTGCGGTTCTGGATGGTGTAGGAGGCTTCGGCCAGGTTCTGGAAGACCCGCTCGCCCAGCCACTCCCGCATCTTCAGCATCTTGCAGGAGCCAGCCGTAGGTGTTCTCTCTGGTGGTGCTGGGCACCTCGGTGGCGACGCGGTTCCATAGGGGCTGGGCGGCCTGGTAGGCCTCGTTGTAGCGGGTCTCGAAGCTCACCCGCAGGGCTTGCAGTGCAGCGGTGGTGATTCGCATGGTTCCCTCGCTTTAGTAGGTTTCGACCCAGACCCCGTCGGCCTCTACGCCGACCACCTTGCCGGCGCGGCTGCGGGTGTTGGTGCCGTTGGTCTCGGGCCACGGTGGTGGAGTTGACGATGAAGCAGTCGTTGAGCAGGTCGGCCTGGGTGATCTGGTCGGCGGCGGTCGAGTTCTGCCACTTGAACACGCCCCGGCTCACCCGCACCCGCTTGGCGCCCTGGGCGCCGCCCTGGTTGTTGACGGTTTGCTCGGCGCGGCCCACGGCCCGCAGGTTGGTGGCGGTGCTGCCATGCACGGCGTAGCCGGCGGCGTTGAGCACCACCAGGTTGCCGGCCTCGATGGTGGTGTTGGCCTCGAGGGGCAGGTCAAAGTACTCGAGGATGGGCCCCAGGCCCTGCTGTGGGGTGTTGCGTTCAGGCATGTTGTTCCTCCAGACGGCGCTTGGTGGCCAGGTACTTCTCCACGCTCACGCCGGTTTGGGCGATGATGGCTTTTTCGGTCTCGCTGAGGGGGTCGCCGGGGGCCGCCGGAGGCCGGAGGGGCCCGGTGGGGACGGCTGCCCCGGCCCGCAGGCTGGCCAGGTGGGCCCGCACCGCGCGGGGGTTCTGGCGGTAGCGATCCAGCCAGTATTCGCGGCTGGCCGCGTGGATGCGGCCTTCACTGAGGGCGGCCTCGATCACCGCCTCGGCCTCGCCCTCCAGGGCCTGGGTGCGCAGGGTGGCCAGCTCAGCCTCGAGCTCGCTTACCCGGGCCGCCAGCAGGGCATTGGCGGCAGCGGCCATCGCCTGGCCGTGGGCCTCATCGCTGCCGATGGGGGCCTGGATGCCCGCCTCGGCCAGCAGGGCCTGGGCCTGCTCGAGCTGCCCCGCCCGGTTCTGCAGCTCGGCCAGGGCAGCCTCAATCTGCTCCTCGCTGGCGTCTTCGGCCAGGCCGAGGATTCGAATCAGTTTTTCTCGCATGGAATCTCCTACTGCCGATGCCACCAGGGGCATCTGGTTGACGGTGGCGGGCTGGTTGGTCAGCCCGATCATGTCCAGTTGCCGGATGTGCCCATCCTCGTCCCAGAAGACCGGCGACCAGTGGCGGTACTCCCCGGCCCTGAGCAGGTTGGCCGCGGTCTCGGTCCAGCGCACGTTGACGGCCCACAGGCCGTCGGGGCGGGCCTCGAGCTGGAACCACCCTGCTGCCGGAACCGGCCCGTTGTCCACCGGTGACTGGCTGCGGTGCTCGTAGTCAATGGGGAGCTCGGGCATCTGCACCCGCCGGATGACCTCCTGGGCGTCCTCCGGGGTGAACAGGAAGTCCATCTGCCTGCCGTCGGCCCAGCGGAAGGGCACCGTGCCGTAGGCCCAGATCCGAAACTCGGCGGGCGGCTCCTGGGACTCAAAAACGTTGAAGCCGGTATGTCGTCGTCTCACACGGGGCGACCTCCTCGGGGTGGATTTTCGGAGCTACTCGAGCGGCTCCGGCCGCTCGGGCTGGGCCAGGCGCTCGGCCAGGGGTTTGCTGATGAACTCATAGGTCGCCACCGAGCCCGCGATGCCGGTGGCAATCTGCAGCAGCAGGTTTTCCAGGCCCAGCCCGCACAGGGTCAGCCCCGTGGTCAGGGCCGCCACCGCGTTCAGAATCACCACCGCCTTGCGGGGGTTCTGCTGCACCCAGGCGATGCGCTTGAGGGCGTCCACCAAGAACGAAATCACCGGCCCCTGGCCCAGCAGCCAGACGGCAAATCCCAGCGCTTTGCATGCGTCCATGTACACCTCCTTCCGCCACGGCAAAACGAAACCCCCGACCGAAGTCGGGGGTAGGTTGCCGAGATTACTGCGATTATACCGGATTTTTTGCTAGACGGACGTTAGAACTCCTTAATCGCCTGGGCAAATTTGTCCTCCCACCACTCGGCAGGCAATATCAGACTGACTCCCTGTAGCAGTTCCCAGTCGCGGTTTTGGCGAGCCAGTTCCAAAAGCTGAGGCCAATCCGTCTCAAAATCGCCACGGGTATAGGTACCCTTCCGGTACTCAATGTACATCCGGTCGTAGATGGTGGATGCTTGCTCGAAGTACATAGCTACCTCAAGGACTCAAAGACTTCCTCGATTATAGCAAACGACTCGGGGTCAAACCTCCTGAGGTCGGTGCGTAGGAAGCGGTATGCGGCGGCTACCTCCGCAAACCACTCCAAAACATTTATGTTGGCGCGTCTGGAAACTACACGGCCCTGCTTCTTGGTTTCCATGTACCTGACAAACACGCGGTTTTCGATGTCGTCCCGCAGCGCGCTGTAAATGTGGTGGCTCAACTCGTGTACAAGGGTGATAGCTACGGCCTGTATCGGAGACTTGCCTGAAAACGACACGGAAGTCAGTTCTCCCAGCGGTTTATCGCTGGCCCAAGTTCGTTCTGGGCGCGGGAAGGCCAAACTTATGCGACGGGTTTTGGGGTCGTAGTTGCCGAAAAATACTGTTCCTTCGCGTGTTTCCGGCAGTTTTGGCAAGAGCTTAATTCCGGCTATGGGATTTTCCCGAAGCCATCGGTTGATTCGCAACCCCTCTACCCCACGCAGCAATGTCCTCCTTTCGGTTCTGCTGAGCCTTCCCTCGAGCTCCAGAATCTCCCGGCCAATCTCAATCCGCTCGGCCAGCTTGCCTTGCAGGGCTTCCCATAGCTCCGGGGGGTATTTGGCCGGGTCAGGTTCCCATCTGGCCGTGGGGGGCCGAGCAAATCCGGGTGGCACCTCCAGGCCAGGGGGCAGTGGGGTTACCCCTCCCCTGGCCTCTGCCTCACGTCCGGTCAGGCTGCGCACCCCCGCCCGGCAGCCGAAGTGGTTGGGAGGATAGATGCGTTCCCATACGGGGTCGTCTGCTGGTCGAATCAGGCCATTCAGGCCCCGGCAGATGGGGGTAGTGCCAGAGTCCAGCACGGCGTCGTACATCCAGTAGGGACGGGCAACCCGCACCTGGGGGTCGGTTTGCTGCTCGTACCGCCCGGCGGCATACGCCCCTAGGATGTTCTGGCGGAAAATCAACTCCAGCCGCCAGGGTTTCGCCCCTCCCCAGGCCGCCGAGAGCCGCGGCCCGATCAAACGGGCCCACTCCTCGTAAGGGGTGCCCGCCTCTAACGCGGTCTGGAGGGATTGCAGGGTCTCGTGGATCAGGTCGAGCTGCGCCACCCCCGCCAACGTGAAGGCCTGCTGCGCCTCTTGCAGTGTTAGTGCGCGGTATTCCTGCTGGGCGAGCGGCACCTTCTGGCGCAGAAAGGCCTCGGCCTCTTCAAAGCGGAGAGGGTCGGCCCGCACCTGCCAGGGCATCAGAGATCCTCCCTCACCGCGGCCCGGCCCGCCAGGTTCGCCAGTATCAGGGCATTTTCCAGCAACTCGGCCAAAGCTCCCGCATCCAGGTCGGCGTACAGGGTCTCCAGTTTTCGTCGCAATGTGGGATAATCCGGTGATTGCTCAATCACCTGCACAACCTGCTCCAGGTCGGCCTGCATGACCGCGGCAGCCTGTTTGACGGCGGATGGAATCAGTTCATCCACAAATAGCATGCCGTTGACAAAGCCTCGAGCCCGCTCCGCTGGCTCCCCCGAGGCCAACTTCACCCGCCGCCCCCTCGAGGCCAGCCTGAGCTGGTTCCGCATGGGGTCGAGCACCTCGTCCTCGGGCTGGGGGGCGGGAATCTGGAAGCGCTCGTGGATGTACCAGGTGGGGATGGGCGTCCCCGCCTCCACCAAAGTTTTGATGGTCTCGGCGGCGGTGCGCAGATCCTCCGGTTCCCGAATAATCGGTTCCACCACCGGCGCCAGATCGGCCCGGTCGAAGTTGTAATGGCAGAAGGGCACCAGCAAATCGCGGCGCAGGGTGGCATAGACCGCCTTGGCGTCGGAGCGGGTCAGCCGTTGCGAGATTTTATCCAGCGTGAGGGCCATCGCGTTGCTGCCCCCCGCCCCGTCAAAGCTGCTCAGGGGTGAGCCGGTCACCGCCACCGCCATCTCCCGCTCTATTAGCTCGATGAAGCGGCTGTAGGCGTCGGCGCTGCCGAAGCGCTGGGCCTCCTTGAACTCGATCTCGGTGGCCTTGGAGATCACCCCCCGGCCCTCCGGGCCCAGGGCCGCCACGGCCTCCTTGAGGGCGTTCAGCTCGTCCTTGCTGGCGGTGGGGTCGTACTTGCCCAGCACCAGGGGCTGGCCGTACATCTCCAGGAAGGTGACCCAGTCCTTGACGGCGTAGTTTTTGAAGAGGTAGAGCCAGGCCAGCGACCGCATCAGCCCGGCCCGGGTCGGGGCGCCCGACTTGGCCCGGTACTGGTGCACCAGGGCCGCACCGTAGGGGATGGGTTCCAGGCCCCCTTCGGTGCGCATCCGCAAGGTTCCGCTGTCGGGGTCGTAGCTCAGGTTGCGGGGGTGAACCCAGGTGAACTCCGCCGGGAGCTGCATCCGCGACAGGCGGTGGTACTCCCAGCGCATGGCCACCACGCTCACCCCCTTGGCGGTGGCATCCAGCAAGTCCAGCAGCAGCGTTTCCAGGTCGATGTTGCGCAGCAGCTCGACTACCTGATCCGCGATGCGCTGCGCTTCCGCCGAGTCGTCGGCGGGTAGCACCTCATAGTCCAGGGCCAGCACCGCCTGTTTGCGCGTTTGTAGGAGGCTTGCCAGGTACGCATCCTTCTCCTCGATCTCCTCGAATAGCTCCATCTGCTTGGTCAGGTCGCCCTGCTCGGCCTGGCGCAGGATGGCCGCCAGCCCGGCGGGCTCCAGGCCCCGCGAGACCCCGCCCAGCACCCGCCCGCTGGGGGTTTGGGCCGTTGGGGCCAGGGGGGGCTTCCTGCCCAGCAGTTTTTGCACCTGTTCAATCAGCCACATTACCAGGCTCCTTTCTCCAGCCGGGGGCCGGCCACCCGCTCGAAGGCGATGGGGCCGCCGGGCCGGGCCGCCGCATGCACGGCCAGGGCCGCCGCCCAGAACTCGTCGGCGTGGCCGGCCTCGTCCCGCTCCGCATCAAAGCGGAAGTTGCCCGCGCTGGTGGCAATCCGCCGCACCGCGTGCAGGCTCTCGCGGATGCGTTCGTGGGGGGGGATGCGAATCTGCCGATCCTCGAAGCGCCGCCGCAGGGTGATGGCCAGAACCTCCTTGACCGCGTTGGTGAACAGCACCGGCTCCACCTTGCTGCCATAGCGCTGGCGGGCCTCCTCGGCCAGTTGCATGCCCAGGCCGGTGGCGTCAATGGCCGCCCGGCGCACCCTGGGCAGCAGGCCGTAGAGCACCTCCCGCTGGACGCTGAAGGGGGTGCGCTCGAGCCAGACCACCTTCCGCGTCCAGAGCACGTCCCCCACCAGCTCGGCCACCCAGATCACGCTCAGGTCGCGGCGCCGCCCGATGTCCATGCCCAGGTACAGCTCGCCCTCCAGCTCCCCCTCGGTGCGGGCCTGGTCGCTCTCGCAGGTGGCGATCAGGTCGTAGGGCAGCCAGGCGGTGTTTTCCTCCACGAACTCCAGCAGGTACTCCTGCTGCCACTTCAGGGGGTCGCGGATGCCCTGGCGGAGCACCTCGGGGTCTATGGCCAGGCCCTCCCGCACCGCGTCGTAGATGTCCACCCGGTGCCGGCTCCAGATGTCGCCCGCGCCGCCCTGCCAGAGCTCCCAGAACTTGCCGCTCTGGCCGTTGGGGGTGCTGATCACCCGAATCTTGTAGCGCTCATTGCGGGTGATGGTGGGGTAGATGGCCCCCCAGATCTCGCGGGAGTCCTGGTGGAAGGCAAACTCGTCCAGCAGCACGTTGCCCGAGTAGCCCCGGGCGGTGTCGGGGTTGGCCGGCAGGCTGATGATGCGGCTGCCGTTGGGGAACTGGATCACGTACTGCTTGGTGGCCACGTCGAAGTTTTCCTGGTAGAGCTCGGCCACCACCCGGATGGCCTCGCAGTGCCGCTTGGCCTTCTCGGCCAGCTCCAGGCTCTGGCGCTCGCCCCGGGAGAGGAAAATCCACAGGTTGCCCCGGTACTCCAGGGCGTCCAGCACCGCCTCCAGCGAGGCGGCGAAGGATTTTCCGGTCTGGCGGGCCAGCAGGCCGATCTTGAAGCGGCTTTTATCGGCCACCCAGCGCTGCTGGTAGGGCAGCAGGATGACGTCACTCGAGGCCATAAATCTCCCTCACCCGCCGGATGATCTCGGCCCCGGCCCCGGCCTCCGAGAGGGTCTGCTCGACCTTGGCCGCCACCTCCAGGCGCACATCGGCCCGCTCGAGCCGCGACAGCACCTCCCCAGCCCGCAGGCCCCGGTCAATGGCCCGCAGCCGCTGGTTGTCATCCAGGCTCTGCCAGTCCAGATCGTCCAGCACCCGCAGGGTTTTGGCCAGCACCGCATTGGCGTAGGCCCGCGCCACCGAGAGTTTGCGGCCCGTGGCCTGGCTGATGGCCTCCACCATGCGCTCGGTCTCCAGGGCCGCCTGGATGGCCGGGTTCAGGTGGTTGTTTTTATGGCGGGATAGGGCGGCCATGCTGGTGTGCAGGCCGCGCTGGCGGCCCCAGTCCACTATCTCCTCCATGCGCCAGCGGCTGCCGTCTTCCTTGCAATGGTTCCCCAGTAGCATCTCGTCAATTTCGTCCCGGAGTGGGCTGTTGCAGATTTTGCAGCGGGCTTCGCGGGGGTAGAACAAACTGGACATGCCTCACCTCCTCCCAGGCCGCAATCCGCCAGTGGGCGGTAAATCCCAGGCCAAATCCCAACACGCCAATAATCAGGGCCGCCCAGACCCGCAGCCGGGGTGGGCGGTGTAGTTGCAGTTGGCTGAGCCCATCGCGCACGTCGCGGAGGGTGTGGCTCAGCTCCTCGTGGGTGATGGAGTGGGCCAACCGCAGGCCCCGAAGCTCCTCCCGCAAATCATCTATCTGCGCCTCGATGCGATCCAGCCGCTCCATATCACCGCCTCGAGGCGAAGTACACCGCCTTGTCATGCAGGGTGCCTTCATACAGGTCAATGCCTGCGGTGGTCAGGCGCACCTGGTCGAAGGTGCCGCTACCGTCCTTGCGCCAGGCCACCTCCAGGTAGCCCTTCTCCGCGCAGTAGCGCAGGGCTGCGTGCAGGTCGTTCTCGGCTGGGAGCTCGCCCAGTTGCTCCAGTGCCGCCACCAGCACCCCCCTGCTCATGGTGTAGGGGTCGTCGGGGTTCAGGGCGTCGCCCATTGCGGCAAAGTAGACCACCTCGATCAGCCGCCCCCGGATCAGGGCGGCCCGACGGGGATTGTTCTTGTTGAAGATGCTCATTTTGCTCCTTTCAAGGTTTCCAGTTGATGCCCACGGCCGCCAGGGCGGCGCCAATGAGCGTGGCGATGAAGCGGAAGAACCATTCGTTCTGCCACCAGGCCGGGGCCCGGGGTTTGGGGATTTGCAAGATGACCTTCCGCGCTTGCAGGATGTTTTCCGCTTCCTTGAGCTCGGCTTCCCGCTCGGCCTTGCGGGGGGCGCGGATGGCCCGGATGAGATGTTCCAGCAGTCGGTTTTCGTTTTCGTCCATGCGCCTCCAAACAAAAAGCCCGCCGCTGGTTATGCGGCGGGTTACGTTACGGAAATGGTATCAGATATTTTGCTGGTAGGCCGGTTTGTCCAACACCTCGGCACAGCGGGCCAGCTCCAGCGTCCACCGGGTCAGGCCCGGGTGCTCGTTGCCCGGCCTGACCCGACGGTTCCGTGAGTCGTAGTACCACAGGCTGGACCACCTGGCGCGGTGGAGGAAGGCGGCCCATTCGTCCTTGATGGCCGGATCCATCTGTTCCAGCAGGTTGGCATAGGCCGACCGCCAGAAGCGCAGGGTGTGCCGTTCAATGCCCAAAGCCGGCAGCTCCATCACCCGGACGATCAGGTAGCCGGGGCGCACCACCCGCCCGGTCAGCCGTTCCAGTTCCGGGGCATAGCTGGTGTGGTCGGTCTGCCACTGTTTCACCCCGGAGGCCACCCACCACAGGTACTTGGCCAGGTGTTCCGCCCGCCAGCGCAGCAGGTTATCCATGTTCCACCTCCCGACGGACGTAGCCATCCGCGGTCTGGACAATCAGGCCGGCCTCCACCAGCCGGGCCGCCAGCCGGTAGACCGTGGTCTTGGGCAGCCCGGTCTGACGGGCCAGGGCGGACGGCCCCAGGGGCTGGCTGGATAGCTGGGCCATCAACTGTGCCGCCCGCTCGTCCAGGGAAGGGGCTCGTGTTCCAAGTGCAGGGGGTGGCGTTTCAGCATGGGCGGACGGGGCTGTTTCAAGCTGGACTCGGTTGTTCCCGTTGGACTCCGCCTGGGTGGACTGGTGAACCGTGGTGGTCTGGACATGGGTCTGGATGTGGACGGTGGGGGTGGAGCTGGTCGGCTGGAGTGGGCTCGCGGATGCGGGCCGGGGCCGGGAGTCCAGCCGCAACAGTTCGCCGATGGCCTTGCCGGCCACCAGGGGCCCCAGGGCAAATAGGCTCTGGAGCAGCACCTCCCAGCCGGGGGCGTCGGCCACCCGGGCCATCGCCAGCAGGTTGCCCAGCCAGACCAGGAGCAGGAAGAAAAGCCCCCCGGCCAGGCTCCAGCGCAGGCGGGGCTCGAGGGTGGAGGCCAGGGAAAGGGTAAAGGCCAGTAGTTCCAGGCCCACCGCCAATCCGATGGAGAAGTACCCGGGCAGGCCGCCCAGGCTCAGGTCGAACCACTTGGTCAGGTGGCCCGCCGACATCACCAGGGTGGCCAGGTAGGCCAGGGCCAGCAGGCCGATCAGGCTATTGCGCAGGATAGGGTTCATGTTATCTCCCGAAAAAATCCTCCAGCCGCACTCTACGCATCCAGGCCCTCCCTCAGCTTCCGCTGGGCCCGGTAGGCCCGGTTCTGGCAGGCCTTGGAGCAGTGCCTGGAGTCTTTTCGGCGTGCCACATAGCGCTGGCCGCACCACTGGCATTCCCGTTCCCCAGCATGGGGCTCCTGCTCTTCGGTGGGCTCGGACTCCTGCTCCGCTTCCTCCGGCTGGGGGTCGGGGCCGGGGTTAACCAGCCAGTCGCTGTACTGGCCGACCAGCCGCGCGATCATCCGCTCGGCATGCAGCGCGTCCACAATGCCCTGGGCGTGCATCTCGTTCACCGCGCCGACCAGTCGAACCTTGATTTCGCTGGTGTTGGTTTCGTTCATAGCAGTGCTCCTAGTGCGTTGGCTACTGCGAGGGCCTCGTAGGGCTCCAGCACAATGCCCTGCCATTCAACCTGCCCAACCGCCGCCCCCTCCTGCAGCACCTCCCGGCCCTGCACCGCCTCGGCCCGCTCGATGCTCCACTTGTCCAGCACAAACCCATCCAGTGTTGCCACCTCCAGCACGATCTCATCCTGCCGGCGGTGCAGCCAGAGGTGGTATTCGGGATCGCCTAGAATGACCACTTGCTTTTCCATATGCAACCTCCTTAAAGCTCTTCGCGGCCCAGCACCTCAATGGGGGCCTTGTCTCCTTGGGCTTTCCGCCAGTTGGGGCCGATCAGCACGATGGCCCCGTCACGCAGCTCGCAACGGTATTCGTCCACATGGCCGCCTTGCATGTGGCGCACGAACAGGCGCTTGCAGATGTTCATAGCCTCGGGGGTCAGGTCGAGGGTGATCTGTGGGGCCGGCTTGGCAGCCGCCTCGACCTGGAACCGCTCGGCCTGAATACGGTCGTTGTCTACAACCGTGGCCGCAACGAGGCCGACAACCCCCAGCACCCCGGCAACTAGGGCGATCAGGTCGAAACCCCTCATCCCCACCTCCGCATCTTCTGTTCGACCTCGAAGAGGGCCTGCTGGGTGGTCTGGGGCATCTCCATATCCCCCCAGCGCAGGGTTCGGGCCTCGCGGTAGGCCAAGACGCGCTCCAGCCCGCTCCGGATGTAGCTGAGAGCATAGGCGATGATGCGGTCGGCCTGCTCGGGAGAGTTGGCAATGTGGTAGCGGCGGGTCATCGGGTCGAAGCCCACCACCTCGGGCTTGGTGCCGGCCACCGTGGGCTGGGCCGACAGTTTGGCGCAGAGTTCCACGGCCTCCCGCATCTCCCGGTCGGAGGCCTTCACGGCATGGGCCAGGGCGTCCCGATCCAGGCCTGCCGGGCCGGCTTCCCACAGGGCGCGGAAAACCGCCCGGGCCAGTTCGATCTTGGGGTCACTCATGCCGCTCCTCGAATGCGCCGTACAGGCGCTCCAGCTCGGTGGCCGAGTCCCAGTGGTTAATCGAGATGTTCAGGTCGGCCAGGGCCTTTCGCAGGGTGTTGATGTAATGCCAGGACACCTTGGCGTCACCCGTGTACTTCCCCTGTTTGTCGGGGGCATGGCGGGCTATCCGGTAGGCCGCCTCCAGCAGCTTGTGGCGGGGGTCAGGCATCCTGCACCTCCCAGGTGTAGGGGCCGTACAGGTTCAAATAGCCGTCCAGGGTAGCCTGGGCCACCCGCAGCCATTCGCCGGTGCTGGGCAGATGCAAAGCGTAAAGGGGCTCAACGCGCCCATCCTCTTCGATCAGGCCCTCATAGCGGGCCAGCACCTCGATCCGGCTGCTGCGCAGCAAGACCGGCTGCCCCTCGTGGTCGTTGAGGAAGCGCACCGCGTCGGCGGTGTTGTTGACCGCGCGCTGCTGGGCCGCCCGCTGGCGGGCCAGGGCCTGGGCGCTAGGCATCGGGGGCCTCCCGCTTCATGCGCCGCTGGATCAGCTCCAGCCCGGCCAGGCCAATGCCCCGCAGGGGCAGGCCGGCCAGGTGCTGCTTCATCCAGCGCCAGACGGTGTCCTCGTCGGGGTAGGTGGCCTCCAGCGTGGGCTCGATGTCGTAGGTTTTGATGTACTGCCCATCTTTTTTCCAGACGGCAAAGTGCGTCCCCTTGAGAACCAGGCGGGGGTGCTCATGGATCGTCACGCCCTTGCGGGCCAGGCGCTCGCGGAGGGTTTCAATAGCATTCATCCTCCACCTCCAGGTGGTGTACCTGGCGGCGGGATAGCACCACCGCCAGGGTGTTTTCGGTCACTTCCAGCCAGTCATCCAACGTGGGGGAATAGATTCCAAACAGCTCCACCGTCTGCCCGGGGTGGTATCCCATCGGGTGCGCCGGGTCGGGCACATCCGGGAGCAGGGTGCGGCCCAGGTAGCACAGGCGCAGGGCGGTGTCGTGGGCGTAGAAGAGCAGCACGGGCCGCCCGGCCTGCCGGATGGCGTTCAGAATTTCGCCCGGGGTCTGCATGGCCGGTTCAAGCTGCACAGTGGAAACAGGGAATGTCATCCAGCCTCCCGGTGTTGCCGCAGGTGGGGCAGATGTAACCCTGCAGTGCCATCGTGCAGCGGATGCGCTGGGCGGCCTCCAGGGCCTCGGCCACATCGGCGTAGAGCTGGGCCCCGTAGTAGTTGCCGTTCATCTCGCAGAGGCGCCCATAGTGGCGGGCCTGGGTGGGGGTCAGGTTGCGGGCATAGATGCGGTCAAGGCTGGTCATGGCGTTCCTCCTCCCGGCGGCTGTGGTAGCCGGAGACCGCCAGGATGGCCATCAGGAGCACGCCCAGCAGGCCTCCGCTTACAAGGCCGAAAGCAAACCAAAGCAGCTCCATCAGGGCAGCTCCACCCCCCGCATCCGGTGCGGGTTCCGCAGGGTTTCCAGGGCTTTCTCGGTCGAGGTCTCGCCGGCCTGGATGTCCGAGGCCACCAGGTAGCAGGCCATCAGGCGGCGGGTCAGGTTCTTGAGCAGAATGGGCTCAACAGTGCGGGTCTCGCGGAGCTCGCGGGCGTGGTCGAGCAATTCCGAGGCAATGCTTTGCAACGAGAAGTTGAGGTAGTCCTCGGCGGTATAGGTCACGACGCGCTCCAGGGCCTCCTGGCTGGCTTCAAACGACTGGCGCTTGTGCATGGTTTTCCTCCTGGCAATTTCGGCGATCTTGGCAATGGTGGCACTTTTGTCGGTGCGGGTGCGGCTTTTGGGGCGCTCGGTTTCGCCCCACAAGGGCCGCAGGTCTGGATCGCGGTGGCTAGGCCGCTCCGTAAAGGCCGGCGATGATTTCGGCTTCATCGGGAACCTCGATGGCGGTGTCGGCCTGATTGGTCAGCAACCGGCGGATGGCCACCATCCGCAGGTACTGGGCCTCGGCGTCGTGGCGGTGCATCTTGCCCGCCCGAACACGCTGGCGGTACACGTTTCGGCGCAGCGCCAGCTCGCGGTCTACTTCGGCAATGAGCTCCCGCATAGAGAACGTCACACTTACCCCCCTCTCAGGCCAGCGGGCGCCCAGTGGAGAGCTGGTTAGCCAGCTTCACCTCGGTCAGCACACGCTCCAGCAGTTCGGCGTATTTGCCTTCCAGGGCGGCCCGCAGGCTCTGGTGCTCGTCCTGGAGTTCGTCTTTCTCCACCTGGAGCTTGTCGATGGCGGCTTGCAGTTGTTTCAGTCGCTTGTTGTCCTCCTCCCACTGGATGTCCTCGAATACGGCCACCGTCAGGAAGTCCTCCTGGGCGGAGGCCCTGGTCAAAGCGGCAAACTCAGGGGTCTTGCGGGCCAGCAGGCGGGCCTGGGCCGCCCGCTTCTTCAGGTCGTCTTCCAGGTCGCGCTTTTCGGCCCTGAGCGCGGTCAGTTGCCGCCCTACCCGGGCAATCTCCCGGGGTAGGGCCAGCAGGCGGGTGATGTGTTGTTGGGTTTGGGGGTCAAGCATCCCATCCCTCCAATTCCTCTACGAGAGCTTCACGGCGAATCTGCCCCCACCGCCCGGCATGCACTAGCAACTCGGTTCGAATCTCCAAAACACGCATATGCGATAATTTCCCCATAAAAAAACCGGGCCGTAGGTTTCTGACCGCTAAAATGTCCCCTTCTCTAAGCCAAGCCAGATCCAGCGGCAGGCCCACCAGGGGGCGTTTAGGCCAGGACTGGCCATCCTCGCTAACGTAGATGAACGTGCCAGCGTCCTTGCTCACAGGGATTTCTTCGCCCCGGTCATCGGTCACGCTTTTGGGTAGTTGTTGTTTGTTTCGACCGCTGAGGTGTCGCCGCGCCATTACATCCCCCAGTAAATGATTGAGATGATGATGCCCGCGCCAAACGCGCCGGTAACGATGTCTCTAACCAGATCCATCCAGCTATAGTGGGGTTTTTTCATCGGCTTCCTCCTGCCAGATTCAATAAACCGGCGGCCTCGTCCACGTTTTGCGGCTCGATATGTCCGCGCGTGAACTGGGGCTGGCCTTCGGGGGCCTCGGCGTTCAGTACGTCAAGGGCGTCATCCAGGCTGCGCATCAGGTTTTCGATGTCCCGCATCACCCCGCCAGTGTGGTTATAAATTGCTTTGAGGGCGGCGGGGCTAAAGCCGCTTTGGCCAAAGAGCCGGGCGAACTCGCCCTGTTTGAGCGGCATGGCCTGCGCCACAATGCCAATCCGACTCTCGATGTCCCGGTAACGGCGCACCAGGGGCACGTACTCGTCCATCGTGCAGAGCACGATCGTGCTTTTGGTTTCATCGGCCAAATATTTAGCCGTTCCCAGAGTGCTACGCGGGACGTTCTCGATGTCATCCAGGATGATCAGCCGGGGGTTACGCCGCAGGCTCTCTACAGTGATGTTGAGCAGCACGTGGAACCGTTCGACCTGGGTAATCTGCAGGCGCTCCGCCAGGGCCCGCACCAGGGCCGGGGCCGAGAAATCGGGATAACAGCGGATATAGGCCCCGCCCACCTGCTCGGCCAAATGCTTTAGGGTGGCGGTCTTGCCTACCCCAGCGGGCCCGTGCACCAGCACGAACTTGAACTGGCGCTTCAGGCCAAAGCGCACCCGCTCGGTAATGGTGCGGGTGGCGGTGGTGTAGAGCAGGTCGGGCCGATCCTCCGGCACGATGACACCCTCGCCCACCGCCTGGGCGATGGCTTGACGAATCATCTCCAGCGATCCCAAAATAGGTTCTGTCATCTCAGTCTCCTTTCGGCACGGCCCTCGATTAGTCCTCTCCAAAGGGATCGGGGGCCGATGTGCCCATGCCCAGATTCGCCAGGGCGCGGCTCAATGGGTTGTCGCTCTGGCGCAGTTTTTCAATTAACTCTGCCTGGCTCTCGGCGGCCTTCAGGGCAGCCTGGGCCGGGGTCTCACGTTTCAGTTCGGCTTTAGGGCCGCGCAGCTCCAGGGTGATGGGCTCTGCGGGCTGCGCTTTGGCCAGGACGGCATCCTGTCGCCAGCTCGGGTTGAGGTACTGCTGGCGGAAGGCCTCGGCCTGGGCAAACAACGTTTTGATGGCTGTTTTGTTTGCCCGGCGCTGCGTTTTGGCCTCCGGAGACAACGCATTTTCTGGGGCGGGGATGGCCTGACCCAGTTCCAGCAGACTGCCGCTGGGTTGCTGAATATATAGGTTAACGATCGGCTCCCCTGTCATTGGATGCTCGTATTCGAATACCACCACCGTGCGGTTCTGGTAGAGCATCAGGCTGCCGTCGGGCAGGGTGTAGCGCTGGTTCTTCCAGCGGATCTCGCCGTTGCCGGTCACGGTGCGTTCGTCACTCTCGGCGAAAATCTCCAGCAGGTCGCGCAGGTTGTACTGAATCTGGGTCTCGGCGGGAACTTCCCGCAGGAACAGTTCGGCTCGGGTATAGCCCCCGGGCAGAATCCGTGCGTGGTAGTCGTTTTGCAGCCAGTTCAGGGCCTCTTGCTTGTACTCGTCCTCCAACAGGAGCCGATTGCCCCTGCCCGGGTCAGCCTCGGGCGGGCACCCCTTCTCCCACCAGGTGCGGGTGTTCTGGATCAGCCGGGCCAGCTCCCAGTCGTTGCGCTGGCTGGCATCCTCCCCTGCATAGCCGGGGAGAGTACGCTCCCAGGCATGGAATAACTTGTGAAAATTTTCTACCTTGCCCCGGGTGTGGCTCACCCAGGCCGGGGACGTGCTGGTCTCGATGCCCAGGGTGGCCAGGCCGCGCTGGGTGGCCTCGGCGATATAGGCGGAGCCGTTGTCGTGGTATATCCGCGTGGGCTTCCCGTATATGTTCCATCCGCCGGGTTTGGGGAACAATCCCAGGATCAGGAGGCGGGTAGTGGGGCGCCGGCTTTCCTCCCGGGAGAAGACCAGGGCAGGGATGGCGCCGGTGTAGTGATCGATGCAGTCGTGGATGCGCAGGCGGAAGGCGCTGGGCTCGGTGTCTGTGGGCCGGGCGTAGCCCCACACGAACGTATCGCAGCGGGTCATGTCCATCTGCCACAGTTCATTGGGGTACGTGGCCACTACTGCGCCCGACCAGGTACGAATAAACTCCCGGCGCTCATCCTCATTCATCAGAGCGGCCCGTGTGATGGGGTTGGCCTCGAGGCGTTTTCGAATGTCGCGTACTCCCCGTACACTGAACCGCCGCTCGTAGTTTCCGTGTCTGTATATAAGGATGTTGGGGTTCGCTATCTGTAGCCAGCGGTGGATCATCCAGGCGCTGGCCTTAGGGTGGTGTAGCCACAGGCTGGTGGTAGCCTCCACCAGCTCGGTAGGAATTTGCATCGAGCCCGTGTCAGCACGGTGCGATTTGAAGAATTTGCGGGCCGACATTTTGAGCCATGCATAAACGGTTTTTGTGGATACGCTCTCATGTTTTGCGAATGCCTCGATAATCGCAGTGCGCTCGCCGCGTCGGGCCTGGGCCAGCTGCTGTCGCAGTTGCTCAATGCGCTCCCACAAAGCTCGAACCTCTGGATCAATCCGGCGCAGGTCAGGGAGCAACGGCCGATTGGCCAGGGCGCTTGGGGTTGGTTCAGCGGTATATGGGGCGTCTGTATAGTGGACGATTGCCGTCGGAGATGGCAGGATTACGTCGGTTATGGGCTCCGGTTCAGGTAGAGGATTAACAGGGGGGCCCCAGATTTGCTCGATGGTGGCGGGATCGAAATAGATTTTGCCTCGTCCACCTGCTCTACCTACCACCCGCACCCATCGAGTCCGTGGATTAGCCTTTAGCCTCAGAACAGAGTCTGCCGACTTATCCCACGCCCGAGAAACTTCATCTGTGCAGACCCAATTTTCTGGTATTTGTACGTTACCAGCATTCATTATTTTCCGCCCGTGCGATATCTTCCATCTGGCTAATAAAGGCCGTTGTAGACATATCAAACCCACGCGCTATTTTCTGCACGATGTATAACGTTGGATCTGAACCCTTCTTCCCGCTCAGTAGCTCAGAAATGTACCCAGATGATACGCCAGCTTTACGTGCCAGATGAAGCGGACGCATTTTTCGCTCATCTAACAGCTGCCTGACGGTTTGGGCAAAAGCGGTTTGGTATACACGCATTTGCGTTTAATATAGTTTCTCATGTGGGAAAATGTCAACGCCATGAACAGTAGCCAAGGCAAAAAAGGTAGGCCGCGAAAGCATCCAGTTCTCAATGGGCCCTTTAATGACTTGATCTTTGATGCGATGCGCCGTGAGGGGATTGACACATTGGATAAGTTCGCTGACAAGCATGGCATTGGTCGAACCACCTTGCGTAACTTTGTTATGGGTAGACAATCCCCAATCGGTACGTGGGTAAAACCAGAACTTACCACGCTCATTAGGCTTTCCAAGGCATTGAACGTCCCGTTATTTTATTTGCTGGAGCGTCTTTATAACGATCTCGACCATGAAATTTATATGTTTCCCTCCGCACCAGTAGTTGGGTGGGTTGGAGCTGGGCCAGGTCAAGATGAAGCTATTAGTGAAGTGGCGCTTCCACTTCCCTTGGATAGCTTTCTAAAGGGAAGTTTTGTGGCATTTGCCGTTCGCGGAAACTCTATGTGCGCCGGAAGCAAGCCGATCTGCGATGGTGACTACATTATTGTCAACAAAAGTCTGTCTGTCAGTCCCGGCCAACGTGTGGTGGCACGCTTAAAGGATGGTAGCTATGTATGCAAGCTCTACCGCGTGGATCGTACTGGTCGTTATTTAGTTAGCACCAACCCTGACTATGAAAACGGGACTCCCTCCGTTATCCCTGCCAAAGACGTAGCCGAACTGGTTGGACCAGTTGTAGAAATCCGAAAACCGGAGTAAGTATCGAGGCCGGGCCCGGGGTGATCTCACCCCACCCCCAACCGCGCCAGCAGTTCGAAGGGTTTAGCGGCAAAGCACTCTATAGCGGCGCTCAGATTGAACACCTGCCATTGCCCCGGTAGGGTTTGTACTCCCAGAAGCCCGGAGGCTCTAAAACCTCGGGGTAGTCCTCGTCGTAACAGGCAATGCCGTTTACCTCATGCACGGGTCCTGAGTATCGGCATAGCTTGCATAAATATTTGCGGTTTGATCTGCGGTTTGATCTGCGGTTTGGTCGGCTAAATCACTTTATTTTTTTAAGTGAAGCCTTTTTTTGTTTCGTATTTATCGGTGCGGTTTGCTACTATGTTCCTATATCACATTTGCGGTTTGGTTAGGCTAAAAGATTAATTTTGGCAATTTCAGTTGGTATACCAAACACCGTCGAAAAATGTTTCACGGAGGCTCAGGTTTATCTGAGGATGGGCCTGGTATAGCTGGGCATCTGGCCTGCCAATAGCCTTAGGAACGCGTTTTTTCAAACGGGCAAAGTCGCATGGCTTGGATCATCTATGCCCATTTGTACTTAGTACAAGTTTATTTTTTCAGCTCTCACCGTTTTCAAATTTTACCTTTATGTCGTTCTATTTTGAAATCGTCTCGTTTTTCACAAAGTCCCGGATGCCCCCACTTTCTTCCACCCGGTACTCGCTTTTTTTCGCGTCCCTATCGCACGTTTCCGCACGCTTCCGCATGTTCCGGTTCCGCAAACCTTCTTTGAAGCTTATCTCGTAGCAATACAAACAGCGTCTGTAACCCATGTCCTTGGCGAAGTAGGCCGAGTGGGAATCTCGCCCATTTTGAACATTCATGGTGGGAAAAAGTGGGAGACAGGTGGGAGGAAGTGGTAAAAAGTGGGGATTGCGTGGTACATTACGGTTCAGAACAGCACCTCCGGTGGGAAACGCTCGTGGGGAGACGAGTCCAAAAATCGAACCAGCACAGGAGAAGACGGGATGCCCTTCGGTGAACACCAGTATAGCCTCGATGACAAGGGTAGGGTGGTAATACCACAGCCCTTCCGCTCCTTTATCGAGGATGGGGTGGTGATTACCAGGGGCCTCGAGGGCTGCTTGTACATGTACCCCCTGCTGGCCTGGAGCAACATCGAACGTCAGCTGCAAAATGTTCCGCTGATAGACCGCGACGCCCAGGAACTGGTGCGCTTCCTGTATTCGGGAGCCCACAAAACCCAGATGGACAGCGCCTCGAGGGTGACCATCCCCCCGCCTCTGCGCAAGTTTGCCGGCCTCGAGGAGACCAACGACGCCGTGGTGGTGGGTGCGCCCACCCGCTTAGAGCTGTGGAGCGAGAGCCGCTGGTGGGCCACCATTACCAAGTTTGTAGAGAACCCCACCACCCCTGAAGCCCTGCGTGGCCTGATTGGATGAGCCCATGTATGCCTCGGATTGTGCAGCCCAACCACCCCGCCCCCTACAGCAAGGGGGTGGCTCGGTGAGCCATACCCCGGTGCTCTACCAGGAAGCCCTGGACTGGCTGGCCATTCGACCCGGTGGCGTTTACGTGGACGCCACGCTGGGCGGTGCAGGTCATACCCGAGGCATCCTCGAGCGGGGCGGGCGGGTAATCGCCTTCGACCAGGACCCCCAGGCCATTGCACGGGCCAGGGCACTGGGCCTGCCCCACCTGACGCTGGTAGAAGCCAACTTTAGCGAACTCCTTCCCCAGCTTGAAAGGCTCGGCATCGCCCAGGTAGACGGCATCCTGGCCGATCTGGGGGTCTCTAGCTTCCATTTCGACGACCCCGGGCGCGGCTTCAGCTACCAGCACGAGGGTCCGCTGGATATGCGCATGGGCACGGGCGACCTGACTGCTGCCGAGGTGGTGAATACCTTCGAGGAGGAAGAGATTGCCGATATCCTCTTCAGATACGGCGAAGAACCACGCGCGCGCCGCATCGCCCGCTTTATCGTAGAAAACCGCCCCATCAGCACCACAACCCAGCTGGCCGAGGTTATCCGCCGAGCAACCGGTTTTCGGGAAGCCGGCCATCCGGCCCGCAAAAGCTTCCAGGCCCTGCGGATTTATGTCAACGACGAGTTGGGGGCGCTACGAAAACTGCTGCAGAGTGCCGAACAGGCCCTCAAGCCCGGCGGCAGGCTGGTCATCATTAGCTTTCACTCGCTCGAAGATCGCTTAGTCAAGCACTTTTTGCGGGAATCCTCGGTTCTTCGACCTCTCACCAAAAAGCCAGTAGTACCTTCCGAGGCGGAACAGCGAGAAAACCCTCGAGCCCGTAGCGCCAAGATGCGCGTAGCCGAGCACGATGGAGGCAAAGCATGAAAACAGTATTGCGATGGGGAATAGTGTATTTGTTATTGCTAACAGGACTCACTGCACTGGGGCACTATAACCAGCAGCTCAACGCCAAATTGGCAGCCCTGCAAACACTCGAGGCCGATCTAAGGCAAAAAGAAACCAGACTGCTAATCCAGCGCTACCAGCTTACAGCCCCCCTGGCCTTGCGAACCTGGGCCGAGGCCAACGGCTACATCCCCATGAGTCTGGGTCGCTGGGTACTGCCGGAAAGGAGCCGTCCTTGAACCGCCTGGGCACCCACGAACAGGCCACCCTCAGTCGGAGCTGGGTTGTATTGTTGGCCATTACAGCTTTTGTACTGGGGCTGGGGTATGGTCTGTATATTCTGTGGCACAATGCCCCCAGCCTGACTCTGCGCCCCCCTGCCGCCCAGGTAGCACCCTTGCTACGCGGCAGTCTGGAAGCTGCCGATGGCACTCCCCTGGCCCTGAGCACTCTGGAGGACGCACGTCTGTATCCGCTGGGCCTATCGGCGTCTCAGCTCATTGGCTTTGGCGAGCGGGGCAGCGGCAAGGGGCTTTCAGGCCTCGAGTTCGACCTGGAAAAACTGCTCTCCCAGGGGCAAAGCCTTCGTCTCACCATTGACCCGCAGGTACAGGCCATCGCCGAACAGGCGCTGTGGCGGGGCCTCGAGGCCGCCAAAGCCGACTGGGGCGCAGCGGTGATTATAGAGAGCCAGACCGGCCGACTCCTGGCGGTAGCCAATGGCCCGGCCTTCGACCCCACCGCACCCCGGGGCGATATTCGCAAAGACATCGCCTGGCGCAACCACGCTTTTATGTATGCGCTCGAGCCCGGTTCAACCATCAAGCCTTTGACCGCGGCGGTACTGCTACAAGAAAAGCTGGCCCAGCTAGACACCAAAGTCTATGCCCCCATGAGCCGGCGCGTTGCAGGCTGGACGATTAACGACGTGGTCAAGCACCCCGAGACCCTCAGTCTGGCCGAGGTGCTCAAATACTCGTCCAATGTGGGCATCTCCACACTGGCTGAGCGTCTCCCGCGCCAGTCCCTGTTCAGCTATTTCCAAAAGCTACACTTCCTGGACGACGCCCTGTTTCCTCCGCTGTCCTACCAGCCGCGCATAGCAGTGCAGGTAGCGGCGCCACAGGTGCGACCAGTGCACCGCTGGGGGCCCGCCGAGTATGCCAATGCCACTTTCGGACAGGGCTTCCTGATTACCCCATTGCACCTAGCAGCCGCCTATAACACGCTGGCCAGCGACGGGGTCTACCGCCAGCCCATCCTGTTCGAGGGCAACACCTCGCAGAGCGAAGTGGTGTTCCGGCCCCAGGTGGCACGCGATATCCGAGAAGCCCTGACTAAGGGCGTCGCCGAGAATGCTAAGCTCCCGGGCTATGTGTTGGGCGGAAAAACGGGCACAGCTCAGGTGGTGGTGAACGGACGCTATAGCAGCAGTGTGTATGCAGCTCTATTCGCCGGCTTCATCCCGGCCAGTACCCCGCGCGTGACCGTGGTGGTTACGCTGTTTCATCCGAAGGGCAGCCGCATTCACGGCTCCCAGGTAGCGGCCCCCATCTACCGCGAGATAGCAGCCCAGCTTTTCGCCCTGTGGGGGATGCCTCCACAGCCACAGTTGGAACCCTCATCCAATAAGCGTAAACTGGTTGATCGATGAGTGTCTTGAGTATGTTACTGAAAGCACTCAAGTGACCTATGGTGCAGCCGAATGATCTGAAAGAACTCCGGCCCGAATGGGTCGCCCGCCTGACCGGTGGCCGGGTGCATCCCGGTACGGGGGTGGCCCACGACCTGCACTGGGACTCTCGTCAGGTTGGGCCTGGGACAGCTTTTTTTGCTCTTCCAGGGATGCAAACCCACGGACGCGAGTTTGGCCTGCAGGCCATGCAGGCCGGTGCAGCCTTTGTGGTTACCGATCTCGCACACCCCGGCGCGGTGCAGGTGACCAAGCCTGAGCGGGCTTTGCTAGCGGTAGGCCGGGCCCTGCGCGACCGATTTAGCGGTACGGTGCTGGCCGTAGGGGGTAGCTCGGGCAAAACCACCACCAAAGCGTGTCTGGCCCAGGGTTTGGCCTGGCCGGCCCCCGAGGGCAACCTCAACAACGCCCCCGGACTGGCCCGGTTCTTTTTTCATTTAGAGCAGACCGAGGGTTGTGTGGTGGAGCTGGGTATTGACCGGCTGCTGGAGATGGCCGAGCTTGCATATATGGCCCGCCCTGACTTTGCAGTGCTCACCAGCCTGGGGGTGGAGCACCTGGAGGGACTGGGAAGCCTCGAGAACGTGGTTCGGGAAGAGAGCTGGCTGCTGCATGTGAGTCCCATACGGCTGGCCAGTATTCAGGCTGCTGAGTTTCTAAATCTACCTCACCTGAAAACCTACGGTATTGGCGCGGGGGACTTCCGCGGCGAGGGGTTGGAGATGGGCCTCGAGTCTACCCGCTTCCATTTCGAGGGGCATACGGTTACCCTCCCCTACCCTGGGGTAGGGCCAGCCATGGGCGCGCTGGCTGCACTGGCCGCCGCCCGCATGCTGGAAAAGCCCCTCCCAGAGGTAATCGAGCGCTTATCTGCGCTTAAGCTACCCCCAGGCCGGATGCAGCGCCTGCGGTTGGGGGCAGTGAACTTCATTCATGATGCCTACAACGCCAATCCGCTTTCTTTCCGGGCCGGAATGGCCTTCCTGCAAACCCTGCCGGGTCGCAAGTGGCTGGTGCTGGGGCGTATGGCCGAGCTGGGTGAGGAAGCCCTGAAGCACCACCTCGAGGCCGCCCGGCTGGCCGCCCAGGTCAGTTCAAACCTAGTTTTTATCGGCCCATTTGCCCAGCAGCAAGCCGCCGAAGCCGGCGGAATCGCCCTCGAGACCATCGAAGAGGCCGTTCAGTTCCTTACCCACCGGGTACAACCCGGCGACCTGGTTTACCTGAAAGCTTCGCGCAGTGTGGGGCTCGAGCGCCTATTGGAGCTGTGGCCAGGGGAAGCCAAGGAGGGCGCATGAGGGCCGGGCTGGTGGCCTGTGGTGTGTGGCTGGCGGCCTGTGCGCCCCAGGCACAAAGTCCCGTCAACGCCGATCCCATTCTGATCGAGGGTGGGGTGGTGGAAGGGCGGGTGGTACGGGCTGCGGGGTTACAGCTGGCCTTACCCAGCCCCACCCGCTGGGTAGCCCGCAACGGCTCCACCCTTCTGGCTGCCTACCCCTTCCAGCTACTGGTCTACCACAACGGTTTTATCCAGGACAGCCTGCCCCTACCGGGCGTTCCTACCTTCGTACGGGCCAAGCCCCGGCCCCTGGTTGGCCTGGAAGACCGGCTTTTCCTGCCAGGACTGGGTACGCTGGCTTATAAAGCCAAAGATGCCCTGAGCACCTCAGAAGGGGTCTACTGGCTCAACAACGAGGGGCTTTACCTCGAGCGCCGCCTGCTGGCCGAGGGACGGTTTGACTTCTTGGCCGCCAGCGAACGCTACGTGTACGCCTTCGCCCGCGAAGCCTTGCGTCTGCCCGATTACCTCCGGGTTCCATTGCCGGCCAGTGTGCGGGCCGCTGTAGTGCTAGATGACCTTTTCGTGCTCACTCCCGAGGGCATCTACCGCCTGAGCCTGGAAGGGCTACGCCTGGGCTTCCGAGCCGGTGCGTACAAGGGCCTCGAGGCCGACGGAACATACCTGTACACCCTCGAGTCCGGCCGCCTGGTCACGCTCGGTCTTAACCTGGGGCTGGCCGGCCCCCTGCAAAACCGCGCAGGCCCCGCCGCTGGTTCGCTGCTCACCCATGCCAAGGAGGTGCCGTGAATACCCTGGCGGCCGCAGTGCTTTTGAGCTGGTTTCTGGTGGGGCTGTGGATTACCCTCATGCAGTCTTTGCGGCTCGGCAAACAGGTGCGCCTCGACGGCCCGCAAAGCCACCTGGCCAAGGCGGGAACCCCCAGCATGGGTGGGGTGGCTTTTTTGCTGGCGGCTGCAGCCACCTACGGGCTCTCGGGCGGCGATAAGTGGGCAGGGCTTTGGCTGCTGGTGCTGGGCATGGCGCTGCTGGGTCTGGCCGACGACCTGGCCGGCTCGTTGCGCCGCCCCCTCAGGGCTCGCGAGAAGCTGGTGGTGCAGGTGCTCATGAGCCTGATTTTTGCCCTGTGGGCAGCCCGCCAGGTGCAGTACACCCCCTATCCAGTACTGGATGTGCTGCTCTTTACGCTGGTGGTAATCGCGGCTTGCAACGCCTTCAATTTCACCGATGGGGTGGATGGCCTGCTGGCCAGCGTGGCAGCGGTCATTTTACTGCCCTTCCTGGGCCTGCCCACGGCCCAGGCCGCGGTGGGAGCTCTACTGGGCTTTTTGTGGCACAACGCCCCCAGGGCCACGGTGTTCATGGGCGATACCGGCAGCATGGCCCTGGGCGCTTTGGCTGCGGGGCTGTTCATCCTCGAGGGCAAGCTCTGGTGGCTACCGTTGGCGGCCCTGATACCAGTGCTCGAGGTGCTCTCAGTAATCATCCAGGTAACCTATTTTCGCCGCACCGGCAAGCGTTTCTTCCGAATGAGCCCGCTGCACCACCACTTCGAACTGTCGGGCTGGCCCGAGGGCAAGGTGGTGTTTCGCTTTGTGGTAGTAACGGCGTTGTGCACGGCGTTGGCTGTGCATCTGTGGGGAGGCCCGGTATGAGGCGGCTAGTCTATGGGCTAGGGCGTAGCGGCCTCGGGGTGCTCGGTTATCTAAAGAGGCATGGCTTTTCTGCCCACTTCTATGATGATCGGCTCAAACCCGAAGAGGTAGCCCAGGCCGAAGCGCTGGGGTTTAGCCTCGAGCCCGACCTCACCCCAGGCCACTTCCAGCAGGTGATTGCCGCCCCCGGCGTTCCCATCCAGCATCCCCGACTGGCCGCGCTCAGGGAGGGCGGGGCCGAGATCATCGGTGAGGCCGAACTGGTCTACCGGCATTCGCAAACCCCGCTCATCGGCATCACCGGCACCGCTGGCAAAACCAGCTGTACCCTGTTTACCGGCCACTTTTTGCGCGCCCTGGGCTTCAAGGCCGTGGAGGGTGGTAACATTGACCCCCCCCTGGCGAACGTGGTAGACGAAGCCGAGGTGGTCGCAGTCGAGATGAGCAGTTTTCAGCTCGAGCGCATCGTGTACTTCCGGCCCAGGGTCGCTGTGCTTTTGCTGCTGGGTGTGGATCACCTCGACCGCCATGGCAGCCTCGAGGCCTACCACGCCGCCAAGCTTAACCTCATCAAGAACCTCACCGCCCAGGATGCCCTGGTCTACAACGCCAAAGACCCCCACATTCTGGCTGGCATCGAAGGCAACCCGGCCCAGCGCTATCCCTTCGAACCCGGCGCTAGCCCCCGTGAGACCAACCTTAACGCAGCCCTGCAGGCAGCCCTGGCCTATGCCCACATTGTCCTACGCGAGCAGCCTGGCCGGGCTTGGGCGGTCGAGCCCAGCGAGCAGGGCCTGGAACCTTTCAGAGCCTTGGCGCCATGGCCTGAGGCCCGCTACGAAGTGTTTGCCCAAATGGGGGGGTTGCAGTTTATAGACGATTCCATCGCAACCCGCATAGACTCGGTACGCACCGCACTGGAAGCCGCGCCTGCTCCAGTGGCCTGGATACTGGGCGGGGTAGACAAGGGCGCACCGGTAGAGGAGCTTTTGGAGGTAGTGGAGCGCAAAGTTGGGCTGATTCTGGCAGTAGGCCAGGATGGCCCCCGCCTGGCCGCGCCCTTCCGGGGCCGGGTAGAGGTAGTGGAGATCGCCGAGCCCGACGGGCGCAAGGCCCTGCGCGAAGCGGTGCTCGAGGCCCGTCGACAGCTCAATCACGGTAGCGTGCTACTGGCTCCTCTCGCCACCTCTTTCGACCAGTTCAAGGATTATAAGGAACGCTCGAGGGTATTCAGGGAAGTGGTATTCGAGTTGGGGGGTAGACGTGGATAGTATTTTGTTGCTGGCCCAGCTTTTGCTATTCGCTCTTTCAGCCCTGGGGGTAGCTACCTCCGACTGGATGCGGGGTGCTCAGGAGCCGCACACACTGGAAAACCTGCGCAATATCGTTCTTTCGCTGGCTTTAATGCTACTGGTCTCGCGCCTACGCCCCCAATGGGCTCTGTGGGCCGCCCGGCCCGCTTTCCTTCTCTCACTGGGCCTCTTGCTAGCCAATCTAGTGGTGGGGTTTGGACCCGGCAGCGAAAAGCGCTTTATCGATCTACCCTTTACCTCGTTCAACATCCAGGCCTCGGAGCTGGCCAAGCTGGCCGTAGTGCTCTACCTGGCGGCCTTTTTCCACAACAAACCCACCGATTATCCCATCATCGGCCCCATTGTGGCTGTGAGTCTGGCCGCAGGCCTGATTGTTGTCTCGCCCGACCTCGATACAGGCTTGTTTATACTGATTTTGTCGGGCTTATTGCTAATGGTTATCGGGGTTCCCTGGCGTCGCCTGGCAGCCATTACCCTCACAGCCTGTATCCTGGCGCTCTCGGTCTCGGGGCTATACCTGCACCGCTTCGAAAAGGTGCGCGACCGCTTCGAAGGTTGGAGCACCTACGTTAGCGGGCGGGTCAACGAGCTGAGCCCAGAGGTCATCCGGGGGCCTTTGTACCAGATTACCCAGGCCCACAAAATCATTGTGAATGCAGGTCTGTTTGGGCAGGGCGTAGGTGCCCGTATGCCTAACCTGCCCGAGTCCCACAACGACTTCGTACTGGCTGCCATCATCTGGTCGGGGGGGTGGCTGGCGGGCTTTATGGTCTTGCTGGCCTGGTGGCTCATCCTGGCCCGTGGGCTCCAGATTGCTGCCAACCTAGAAGGCGCTTCCAGTGTGCTGGCCCTGGGCCTGACCCTGTATCTGGTGCTGCAGGCAGCCCTCAATATCGCCGCAGTAATAGGCACCATTCCCATTGGTGGCTCCCCCCTGCCCATGGTCAGCATGGGCGGCAACTCGATGCTAATGGCCGGAATCGCCATGGGCCTCTTGCAGGCGCTTTCGAGGGAGGCCTTCACCCAAACCAGCAAAGCTCGAGGTCAGGAGGTTACTTCATGAACGCCATTCGTATAACGCTGCAAGGAGGTGCATGGTAGTCGTTACCGGGGGCGGCACCGGCGGCCACCTGTACCCAGGGCTGGCCGCGGCCAGGGCTCTGTTAGATGCGGGCCAGCCAGTCACCTACGTGGGGGCTTTGGGGGGCCTCGAGGCCCGTGTGCTGCCCGAAAGCGGCCTGCCTTACCGGCTTATCCCAGCTGGCAAGCTCTCACGTGAGGCCCTGCGCCCGGCAGAAGGGGTCAAGGTTTTGCAAGGCCTCCAGGCTGCTCGACAGGTAGTGCGCGAGTTAAAACCCAAAGCCGTGCTCAGCATGGGCGGTTACGCAGGATTTCCGGTAGCTTTCGTGGCCGCGCTGCTGGGCATTCCCATGGTGATCCACGAGCAAAACGCCAAGCTGGGGCTGGCCAACCGCATCCTGGCCCGGCTGGCCCGCCGGGTTGCCCTCGCCACGCCTATACAACTGGAACCCCGGCTGGCCGCCAAAACCCAGGTGGTAGGTTACCCGGTGCGCGAGGAGAAACACAGCCAGGCCGAGGCTCGAGCGGCCCTGGGGTTGGATCCCACGCGCCCCACCATTCTGATTCTGGGTGGGAGCCAGGGCAGCAAGGAACTCAACGAACAACTGCCCCAGCGGCTTTACCCCCTCCTGGGCAAATGGCAGGTTCTTCACCAGTGTGGGGTGCGCTGGGAAGCTGAGCTCAAGGCCCAAGAGCGACCCCACTACTTGGTGCGGGGCTACCTAGACAGTGCGCTGGCCTGGAGCGCCGCCGACTTTGCCATCACCCGCGGGGGGGCAGGCACCATGGCAGAAGCCGCCTTCCACCAGGTACCGGTGCTGGGCGTGCCGCTACCCCGCAGCCTGGACGGGGGCGCGCAGTGGGCCAATGTGGGCTTTTATGCCGAGCGGGGCGCGGCCCGGCTGCTTTACTCCTGGGATCGGTTCGAGGCCGAGCTTAATGCTTTGCTCGACCCCTCCACGCGGGCGAATATCCGCGATAAACTCAAGAGGTTGTCGCCAGCCGGAGCAGCCGAGCGGCTGGCCCAGATTGTTTTGGAGGCGGCGTGAAGCATTATCACCTGATGGGCATTGGCGGGATTAGCATGAGCGGGCTGGCCCGCATCCTGCGCAAGGACGGGCACATGGTGAGCGGCTGCGACCACCAACCCTCCGACCTGACCCGGCAACTCGAGCGCGAAGGTATCCGGGTCTACCAGGGTCATAGCCCAGCGCATCTGGAAGGGGTGGACGTGCTGGTAGCCTCTACCGCTATCCCGGACAGCGAGCCCGAACTGGCCACCGCCCAGACCCTGGGCCTGCCGGTCTGGCGGCGGATTCAGGTGGTGGCCGAGATTCTGCGGGGCGGTTATAGCCTGGGCGTCACCGGCTCGCACGGCAAAACCAGCACCACCTCCATGCTAGCGAGCATTTTTGTGGCGGCCCAGACCGACCCCACGGTGCTGCTGGGGGCCGAGCTGGGCCTGATCGGCGGCAGCGCCAAGGTGGGCTCGGGCCGGTATCGGATTGCCGAAGTGGACGAGTCCGACCCATTGTTCCGCTTTCTGGAGCTGGATGTGGCGGTGATTACCAACCTCGAGCCCGACCACGTCTCACCCGATGGACAGGCCCGCCCCAACTACCACACCTCCTTCGAGGCCCTGCAGGATGCAGTGCGCTCCTTTGCAGGCCGGGCCCGGTACATCATCTACAACGGCGAGCCCCGCTGGCAGTTGCTGGACGCGCTCACCCAGGGCCGTCCCCGCAGCAGCTTTGGGCTTTTGGCATGCGACTGCCACGCCAAAGAGATTGCCCTCGAACCCTTCGGCAGCCGCTTCGAGCTGGTCTGGCAGGGTCAGGTGCTGGGGCCGGTGCGCCTGCAAGTCCCCGGCGAACACAACATCACCAACGCCCTGGCCGCCTCGGCGGCGGCGCTGGTGGCCGGAATCCCCTTCGAGGCCATCCAGCAGGGCCTCTACCAGTACACCGGGGCCAGCCGTCGCTTTGAAAAAGTGGGCGAGTTGAACGGGGCTTTGATCGTGGACGACTACGCCCACAACGCCACCAAGCTGTTTGCGCTGCTCAAAGCTGCCCGCAACACCGGCCTGCGCGTGCGGGCCGTCTTCCAACCCCACCGCTATGGCCGCAGCGAGCAGGAATGGCCCCTGTACGCCCAGGCCCTCGAGCAAGCCGACGAGACTCTCCTCCTCGATGTCTACGCCGCCGGGGAGGCCCCCCTCCGGCTTACCAGCGCCCAGATTGCCCAGCGCATGCTCGAGCACCTCAGCGCCAAAGGCTGCCGGGCTTCGTACCAAAGCTGGGACGATACCCTGGGCTACCTGCGCCAGAGTGCCGCACCGGGCGATCTGATCCTGACCATCGGGGCGGGCAGCGTCTCCAGGCTGGGGCGGCTGCTGGCCGAGCCAAAGGAGGCGGTATGAAGGTAGCCCGTCTGCCTCTGGCCAAGCTCACCACCATCGGGGTGGGGGGGGAGGCCGAGGTCTGGACTGTGGAAACCCTGGCCGACCTGGAAAAGGCCACCCAGGCCCCCTACCGGGTACTGGGCAACGGCTCCAACCTGCTGGTCTCGGATGACGGTGTACCCGAGCGGGTCATCCGGCTCTCGGGCGAGTTTGCCGAATGGAACCCCGATCTCTCGGGCTGGGTGGGCGCGGGCGTCCTGGTGCCCACGCTCCTGCAGGCCTCGGCCCGGCTGGGCCTGAGCGGCCTCGAGGGCCTGCATGGGGTTCCGGCCCAGGTGGGGGGCGCGGTCAAGATGAACGCCGGCACCCGCTTCGGCGAGATGGCCGACGCCCTCGAGCTCGTCGAGCTCTACCACGACGGCAGACTGCATGTGTACCACCCTTCGGAGCTGGGCTTCCGCTACCGGCATTCCGAGCTGCCCGAGGGTAGCATCGTCACCCGGGTCAAGCTGCGACTGACCCCTTCCACCCAAGAAGCCGTACAGGCCAAAATCGCCCTGGTAGATGCCGCCCGCAAGGGCCAGCCCAAAAAGAAAAGCGCGGGCTGTGCCTTCAAAAACCCCCCCGGCGACTCGGCGGGCCGTCTGATTGATGCAAACGGCCTCAAAGGAACCACCATCGGCCGGGCTATGATCAGCCTCGAGCACGGCAACTTCCTGGTCAATCTGGGTGGGGCCACCGCCGCCGAGATGTACACGCTCATCCGGAAAGTGCAGGCAGTGCTTCCGCTCGAGGTCGAGTGGGAAATTTGGGGCCAGATAGCCGTAGGTACCGAGGTGGGCCGATGAAAAACCGCATGAACACAAGTGAATGGGAAAGCGCAACAGTTAGGTTTGTGCATCCAGGCTCCCGTGCACAGCGTGCCGTACGCCCACAGGGGGGTGGACATGGTTAGAGCCCTGCTCGCGGCTTTGCTGCTGGCTACCCTGGGGGTTGGCTCGCGGGTGGTGTTGCCTGTCGAGCAGATCGAAGTGGTGGGTAACAAGCAGCTCTCCTCCACCCATATCCAAAAGATCACCGGTCTGAGACCAGGCGAACCCTGGCTTTGGGCCTGGCCCTTCAAGCTTAGGCCTTTACTGGATAACCCCTGGGTGCTTTCGGCTACCCTCGAGCGCCCTGCGCCAGGGCGGCTTCGCATTGTGCTGCAAGAGCGCAGTTCAGTTGCCAACATCCTGCTCGACAATAGGCGCCTGGGGCTGAGCCCAGATGGCGTCCTGCTGCCCGATGCCCCACCCCAAACCCCACTGCTTGTGGGTCGGGGCGAAATTCCCTTGGACGACCTGTTGCAGTTGGTTCAAACTTTCCCTGGTGCAAAGCAAATCCGCTACGATGTGGGGGGTTATCAGGTCTTGGGTGAAAGACTTAATGTCTGGGGTCGAAGCGTCAAAGAGTTGCAAGATTGGGCCAAAGTCCGCAGAATAGGCAAAAGTGACGCAAGCCCTGTACTTGCGCACCCCGCTGTTGGGTCGGATGGCCCTGTATACGTGTATTCTTGGGGGGTGAGTGCTCGCCGATGATTCTTGTAGGTTTAGACGTTGGAACCACCAAAGTGACTGCGGTCATCGGTGAACTGTCTTCGGACGGTATCCTGGACATTATTGGGGAGGGTACGGTACCTTCTCAGGGGCTCAAGCGTGGGGTGGTCACCAACCTCGAGCGCACCACCGAGTCCATCCGTCAGGCCATTTTCCAGGCCGAACGAGTGGCCGGGGTCAAAGCCGAGCAGGTCTGGGTGGGGGTGGCTGGGGCCCATGTGCGTAGCGTAACCAGCCACGGGCTGGCTGCTATCCGGCGGGGCCAGCAAATCACCGCCACCGATGTAGAACGGGCCATCGAGCAGGCCAAGGCTTATCCCTTCGAGGGCGACTATGAGCTCATCCATGCTCTACCGCTGGAGTTTCGGGTAGATGGCCAGGAGGGCATTCGCGACCCCATCGGCATGGCCGGGGTACGCCTCGAGGTTGACGTCCACCTTGTAGCTGGTAGCAAAGGCCCCCTCACCAACCTGCGCAAGGCCGTGGAGGATGCTGGCCTGGAGCTACAGGGCCTGGTGCTGCAAGCCTATGCCTCAGGACTGGCGGTACTCTCGCCCGAAGAACTCACCATGACCGTCATGCTGGTGGATATCGGTGGGGGCACCACCGATGTGGCGGTCTTCCGCCAGGGGCGGCTGGCCCACTCAGCGGTGATTCCCCTGGGCGGCGACCACGTCTCGCAGGACATCGCCAAGCTGCTGCAAATCCCGGTGGAGGAAGCCGAGCGGGTGGCCAAAAAGTACGGCGCGGCCCTGCCCGAGCTGGCCGACCCCGAGCTGGTGCTAGAGGTCAGCCAAGAAGGCTCTGCCCAGATCTCCTACCAGGCCCCCGACCTAGCCCGCATCATCCGTCCACGTCTGCGTGAAATCCTGCATCTGGCCCGCCAGAGCGTGGACGAAGCCCTGGGACCTCTGGAAATTACTGTGGGTAAGGTAATTGTAACCGGCGGCACCAGCATGGTGCGCGGTTTGGAGGAGCTGGCCCGCAAGCAGTTCAACCTGCCGGTGCGACTGGGAAAACCCATTGGCGTGCAGGGTCTGACCGACGTGGTGGCCTCCCCTACCCACGCCACCGCTGTGGGCCTGGTGCGCCACGCTGCCAGCCTGGCTGCTCAATCCCACCCTGTCCGCAGCCACCGGCCCAGTCGTAGCAAGGCCAGCCAGACCAGCAAGCCCCTGCTCAACACCGAGAGTGCCAGTGGGCTCTGGGAGCGACTCAAAGGGATGTTCAAAAACTTCTTTTAGCTTTTGTATTGGTAAAGTAGTCTAGTGCAATAACACCAGGAGAGATTATGGGTGACGTACAGATTAAAGTTATCGGCCTTGGCGGCGCAGGCAACAACGCAATCAATCGCATGATTGAATCGGGCCTGACCGGCGTTGAGTTTATTGCGGCCAATACCGACGCGCAGGTACTGGCCACCAGCCTGGCCGAAGTACGCATCCAATTGGGCGACAAGCTTACACGGGGTCTGGGTGCCGGCGCCAACCCCGAAATCGGCGAAAAGGCTGCCCAGGAGGCCGAGGAGCTGGTGAGCGAGTACCTCGAGGGCGCCGATATGGTCTTCATCACCGCAGGGATGGGCGGTGGAACCGGCACGGGCAGCGCACCTGTGGTAGCGCAAATCGCCAAGAGCCTGGGCGCTCTCACGGTTGGGGTGGTCACCCGTCCCTTCTCCTGGGAGGGCCCCCGTCGCCTGCGGGCTGCCGAAGAGGGCATCAAGCGCCTACGGGAACAGGTTGACGCCATGGTGGTCATCTCCAACGACCGACTGCTGGGGGCCCTGGACAAAAAGGTCTCGGCCAAGGATGCCTTCATGATTGCCGATCGGGTGCTCTATCACGGGGTCAAGGGCATCACCGATGTAATTAACCTGCCCGGCCAGATCAACCTCGACTTCGCCGACGTGCGCACTCTGCTCACCGGGGCTGGCCAGGTCTTGATGGGCATTGGCGCAGGCCGTGGCGAAAATAAAGTGCAAGAGGCCGCCCAGTCAGCCATCCAAAGCCCCTTGCTCGACCGCTCGGTGGACGGGGCCCGCAAGTTGCTTATCAACGTAGTGGGTGATGAGAACATCTCGCTCTTGGAAGCCAGCAGTGTGGTCGAGCAAATTCGGGAAGCCACCGGTATGGAAGACGTGGATGTACTCTACGGCCTCACCTATGACAACCGCGCCCAGGACGAAATGCGGGTAATTCTGATCGCTGCGGGTTTTAATGAGAGCGCCGTGGTCGCCAAACCCGGCGGGCGCCTACCGATGGACTTTCCCACCAGCAACGTTGACGTTGGCAACTTCGATATCCCCGCATTCATACGCTATGGTGATGGCGATTACCCACCCAAGCGAGGCAATTAGCGCCTAGGGCCGGTCAACGCCCCAAGCCCGATGATCGTTTTAGGCATCGACCCCGGTATCACCAACCTGGGCCTGGGTGTGGTGGAGCAGGTCGGAAAGCAAACCCGGATGCTGCATGCAGAGGTGGTCAAAACCACCCACGGCGAACCAGCTCCAGCCCGAGTAGGTAAGCTATACCGCGCAGTTTACCAAGCCGCCATCAACTATCGTCCCCAAGCCGTCGCTGTAGAAGAGCAGTTTTTTTACCGGCAAAACGAGCTGGCCTACAAGGTGGGCTGGGCCATGGGGGCGGTCTTTCTGGTGGCCGACCAGCTCGAGATTCCGGTCTATGGTTATGCCCCCCCCAAAGTCAAGCAAGCCCTGGTGGGCACGGGCCAGGCCGACAAACAGCAAGTGGCCTACATGGTGCGGGCCCTGCTGGGCCTGAAAAAACCCCCCACCTCCACCCACCTGGCCGATGCCCTGGCTATTGCCCTAACGCACTGCTTTTATCAAAAGCTCGCACCAGGCAAACCCGTGAGTTAAAGACCTCGCTGGATGCAGATATGAACAAAGCTGGCAGCTGGCCCGCTCTACAATGTTTGTTGCTATGAATCGTCTAATTGGCGTCATGGTCTTTGTCTTGATATGTGGTTCTGCTTTGTCGCAGGGTGTGCGCAGCCTGGGTATGGCTGGCCTGGTTTTACCCGGCCCCGAGGCCGCATACCTCAACCCAGCTTACGCGGCCTATCCCGCAGGTCAGTATGGAAGAGATCAAGGCTTCCGGCTGCCGGTGGGGCTGCTGGGCCTGTTGTTGCGCCCCGAAAGTAGCCCGCTACCTGCCTTCTCTGGTCTTTCCAATCTCACCAACGAAAACAGCCCCTTCGACCTGCTTACCTTCTACGACCAGTTCACCTACCTGAACGAATTTCTGATCAACCCCGCCTCCTCAAAAGCCTTTATCAACCCCAATACTGGATATCCCGAAATCCAGATCGAGGTTAACGCTACCGGCATCAAGATCACCGACTACCAGGGCAACCCTATACCGCTCGACCTGGGGCTGGGGAACACAAGTGGTGTAGCCAGCACCAAAGCCCTCACCCCAGCCCCACTGTTTCGGATACCGGTCTCGCTAGAAAACAATCTTTACCTCGACCTTGGCCTGTATGCTGGGGGATTTGGTCTGGGTCTTTCGCCCAACGATAACTTGCGCCAGGCCTTGCGGAACAACCAGCTTCAATCCAATACCGAGTACGCCCTAATCCTTGATACAAGCGCGCAGGCCGGCATAAGTGTAGGGTTTGGCTATGCCACCCGCCTACCCGACCTACCCATTCCCGATCTTGGGTCGGCCAGGCTGTATGTGGGCACCAGGGGTGAGGCCTTTTATGGCCTGGCTTACCTCGAGGGCAATCTGAGCATCGGGGTTCAGACCGACGCTCAGGGGCGAATCGACCCCAACCAGCCGCCGGTATACAGAGGTACAGCCTTCTACACCATCCCCGGCAGTGGCAGCGGCTTTGGCGTCCGGGCCGACCTAGGAGTGGTTATGGAAGTGCAAGGCACCACGGTGGGGCTGGGTATTCGCAACGCCCTTGGCTATACCCACTGGACCGGCACCGAGCTCCAGTGGAGCGGCTCATCCATGAACCCCACCTCGGCCCCGGGTGAGCGCAGCAGCATTGGCTTCGTACCTGCCTTCTTCCTCAACGCTGCCACGCAAGTACCCCTCGAGACCGGCTCGCTGATGGTAGGGGGCGACCTGGGTTACGAGGGTAGCCTGTACGGCCGGGTTGGCGGCGAGTACAGCTTGGGGCCCACCCGCTTGCGTGCTGGACTGGGCTTCGACAATGGCTTCCGCTTCGGACTGGGAGCAGGCTTCGTAGGCCCCGGGTTCAGTCTGGACACTGCTCTCACCACCCACCGCGCCCCCATCGTAGGCAATACTGTGTTCGGCATCGCTCTGAGCCTTGGTTTCAACTTTTGAGGTGCACCATGCCCAGACTCATCATCACCCTATTGCTACTACTCCTGGTCGGGTGCAGCGCCAGCACCCGCTACACCTTCAAGTTTGATATCCTCAGCTTTATCCCGCAAAACCAGCGCAGCCTCAACATCCCCTCCGGCTATTACCTGGTGGTGTATCCTGGCCTCGAGGGCCAGTTAGTACCACTGCCTATAGCACTAGATATCCTTGAGCGAGGCCAGATTTCTATTCAGGGCAGCCTGACCAACACCGGTGCCATCCCCATGACCGGAAGCTATGAGATCCGGCTGGCTCCCGAAAGCGACACCAACCTCAACGACAACTCTGGCGGAGATGTGGGCCTGGGCAACACCAGCTTCAACGTTGCGGCTGGGCAAAGCCAGAACATTTCGACCACAGTAAGCCTGAGTGCATCCGAAAACAGCGTGGCATTCAATATCATCAAGTCCGGATCTTTCCGAATTGCCATTCGGGTCGAGGCCAATAGCAACGGAGGCCGTTTCGATCTTAGCGCTGCAGAGGCAAAAGTAACCGGGCGGCCCTTTGCTGTGATCAAATAGCGTCAGGTTTGGTGGCAAGCCACCGGGTCTGGCATCAAGCACGCTGGGGGGTATCCAAGTACCCCCCAGTATTCCCGGAGCAGTACGTCGGCGCTAGTTGACTGGGCTTTCACCTATCTGGCGGCGAGCCAACACGATTTCCTTGGTCGGGATACGGCTGTGAATAAACCAAAAACCCACCACCCCAATCAATAAGACCAGCACCTTAGCCCAGAATACCGGGATAAAGAAAATAGCGCTTGTTAGTGCAAAAAAACTCAGCATGCAGAGTGCGAAAATCTTGGCCCGCCGCGACATTCCAAGTCCGTTGCGGTAATCCCGCACAATGGGCCCCACCTTGGGTAGGTTAAGTATCCAGTTGAGGAAGCGCTGGCTACTTCTGGAAAAAAAGTACGCAGCCAAGATAAAAAACACCGTAGAGGGCATCCCAGGCACCACCGCGCCGACAAAGCCCAGACCTGCAAAGAAAAATCCGAGGGAAAGCCAAAGGGGCTGTAAGGGGTTGATAGGCGGCTTCATAGCTTTTAGATAGTATGCCAAAAAAGCAGTGGGGATAAATGTACTAGGCTTTAGCTATAAAAGCCTGTGACCCCAATACATGTGCCCAGCCCCCTACTGCGCCTAACCCAGATCCCAAGATACCGGAAGACCGAGCACGAGTGGGAAAACCGGATGTTGATGTGGTTGATAAGCTTGTCAAAGCAGCCTGATGGCCCTGGGCAGCCGGCGAACGAGCATTCTGGCGACAGCGCAGCGGGTCAAGTACCCGCAGAACACCCGAAAGTACCGAACCGCTTTGGAAAATAGAAACCACCCGTCCAGGCCACAGAGTATCGCTTCTTCTGGTTCTTGGGTTCGCAGCTGGCAGCTTTAACCAGGAGAGGCTCGGCCGATCCCCACAGGTCGGTTAGTTAAGGGCTGCGGCTCCCGCACCTTGTGAAAACAGCTAGGATTCCACGCACACACCGACCGGCTGCCAGCGGTTGACTGTGAACTAACTAGCTGCCGCAACACGGGCGAGCACCTGGCGGCTTACAGCCTTTAGGGTTTCGAAAACCCCTGTACCGTTGGTAGCAATAGCCTCAAAGATAGGCAGGCGCATCTCAGGGTCTATCACCGCCTGAATCATCTCAACCGGCAGGGCGTCCGGGGCGTCGCGCTTGTTGGCCTGGAGCACAATGGGGATATCTTCTACCTTAATGCCGTACTCCGCTAGGTTCTCGCGCAGGTTACGCATAGACTCGGCATTGGCCCGCAGACGGTTAGGGGCCGAGTCGGCCACAAATACAATGCCGTCTACGCCCCGCAAAATTAGCTTGCGGCTGGCGTTGTAAAACACCTGACCCGGCACAGTATAGAGGTGAAAGCGGGTTTTAAAGCCCTTTACCTCACCCAAGTCCACCGGTAAAAAGTCGAAAAACAGGGTGCGTTCGTCTTCGGTAGCCAGTGAAACCATCTCGCCTTTGCGGTTTTGCGGCACCTGCTGGAAAACCCATTTGAGGTTGGTGGTCTTACCGGACATACCGGGGCCGTAGTAAACAATTTTGAAGTTGATTTCCCGGGCGGCAAAGTTGATCGTGCTCATAGTTAGTTACCAAATAGTTCGTCCAAAAGGGCGCTGGCCCCATCGCGGTACTCGTGGTCAATTCCAAGGGTTCCGGGCTGAACCAAAGCGTCTTGGGTGATGACCTCGAGCGACTGTGCGGCCCGCTTACCAAACAGCTTAATCCGTCCGACCGGGGCCGAGTTATCGAAGATGATGACCAGTAGGGCCAGCTCGCCCACTTCTTCGGCGTAGAGGCCGTAGGTAGCACCCTGATGCAAAAGTTCGTTGAAACGAGGCTCACCCAGCATTTTGGCCAAAGCTTGGGTAGCGGCTGCGTTACCGGCAATTAGGGTTGCGAGCGAGTCCAAAGCAGGGGGCCGAGGTGCCCACAAGGCTTCTTTGTGTGCAAGTACGAAACCCTTCCGGTCAAGCAGCAGCACGTAGCGGGCCCCGCTCTCACGGAGCAGCTCCTCGAGGACGTGTGCAGCCTTTTCGTAGGCGCCCCCAAAGAGTGCGATGGCAGGCTCAACCATAATGGGCCCAGTGTAACATGCATGAGGCGTCTATCCCTGTGATGAATTACGCTGAGTTGGCAAGGTTCTAATGCCAGCCTCGGGTGAGCCGCCACCGAATGGTGGCGAAATAGCCCAGCCGGAGCCACCGCATAGCAGAACACAATAACACTCCTTGGTAGAAAAGCGTTTTCTCCGTCGAGCCAAGCGAGGGGCATGCCTTGTTTCGGCAAGCTAATCATCATAGGGTTCAAAAAGGGTTCAAATAGATAGCCTCTAAGATTTGATGACGGCTTTTTTAGCCCAGCATACAAAGAACAGATCTATACACCAAGGCACTAAACTGGACTGGGGGCCTAGACTTGAAGCACCTGTACGTTCACGTCCCATTCTGCCCTACCATCTGCCCCTACTGCGATTTTCACGTAGTTCGTCGGCATGGTGGGGTGGTAGAAGTCTATTTAGAGCGTTTAGCTCAGGAGGCTCAGGTTCTTTTTGAGCAATACCCGGGCCCGCTGGAAACGCTTTATCTGGGCGGGGGTACCCCCAGCTTCTTACGCGACCACGAGCTGGAGGCGCTTTTTCGCGCCCTGCCTTGGGGCCTCGAGGGGGCCGAGGTCACCCTCGAGGCCAACCCCGGCACACTCAACGCCGAGCGCCTCCGCCTGCTGCGCGACTTAGGGGTCAACCGCATTTCCCTGGGGGTGCAGAGTTTTCAGGATACCGTGCTCAAGGCCCTGGGCCGCGCCCATGGGCGTAAAGGCGCGCTACGGGCAGTAGAGCTATGCCTCGAGGCCGGTTTCCGCACCTCTTTAGACCTAATTCTGGGCCTCCCCGAACAGAATGTGGAGGCCGATCTCACGCAAGCAGTGGCCCTGGGCGTGGAGCACATTTCGGCTTACACCCTACAAATCGAGCCCGGAACGCCCTTTTCCTTGACGGATCTCGCGCCCGACCCGGACGCTGAGGCCCAGGCTTTCGCGCTGGCTCAAACGGTGCTGGGGCAGGCCGGTCTGGTGCGCTACGAGGTTTCTAACTTCGCTCGTCCCGGCCAGGAAAGCCGGCACAACCTGGCCTACTGGCGCAACACCTTCTGGGGGGGAGTTGGGCCTGGAGCCACCGGGCAGCTTGCCGGGCGTGATACCTACGCCTTCCGATATACCAACCCCCCTCTACCGCGCTGGTTACAGGGCGAGGGGCCTTTGATAGAGCAAGTCTCGAAGCTCGAGCACATCAAAGAATCCATCATGTTGGGCTTGCGGCTGGCTCAGGGAGTGGACATCGGGCAAATCGAGCAGCGGTGTGAAATGAACCTATGGCATGCCCTGGAGCCCGCAGTGCAGGCCTTGTACCGCAATGGGCTTCTGGAGGTACAGCAAAAGAGAATTCGAGCAACTGACCTAAGCACCCTTCATCCCATTATCTTGCGTCTTTGGGACGCACTGGAGGCAAAAGCGTTGCATGGGTAGCCCTCAGCCCGACTGCATTAAGGAAATATTCAGGGCCTCAAAGTCGCGCAGGGCCTCGAGGGCATTCGGGTAGCGCTGACGTATATCCTTGGAAATAAGGCGATCCAGGAAGCTCTGTAGTTCTGCGGTAACAATCAGGCCGGTATCCGGTGCGGCCACCAGGGGTGGTGGGGCAAGGTTAAGGTGGGCATTCATCACCTCGACTGGCTCACCCACAAAAGGCAATTCACCGGCAACGGCCCAGTACAGCAGAATACCAGCCGAGTACATGTCCGATGCCGCAGTGGGTGATTGCCCACGAATTTGTTCTGGGGCAATGTAGGCTATGGTGCCCAAGCGAACCCTCTGGCTAAAACGCTCGCTCTCTGGGCCAGACAGGTCAAAATCTACCAGGCGGGCCTCTCCAGTCCCGTCTACCACAAGGTTATCCGGCTTGACATCGCGGTGAACCAAATTCTGAGCGTGCATGTGCGCAAGGGCCTCAAGTAGATGCCTGAAAACCACCAGCACCTTTGCAGGGTTGCCCTTTCGCCACTCCGACATACGGCTACCGGGAGCAAAAGCTAGCAGCACTGCCGGATTTTCGCCGCCATCGTGCGGCACAGCCAGGCGTGCTAGAACAGGGTTGATGCGCGGGTGCTTGAGCCGCTGACCCACCTTCCATTCGCGGTCAGCCCGCCCCTCGAAACCCTTGGGAAAAACCTTCAGCGCATAGGGGGTGCCGTGTATATCGAAGGCCAGGTACACCGTCGCCAACGCCCCACGGGCAATCGGTCGGACGACCTTGTAGCGGCCTTCCAAGGTAATTCCGGCTAACCCCACAACCATCACTATACCGATTTTGTCTGGCGCTTGGGGTTAATTGACCGCCGTAGACGAAATAGAATAAGCAAATAACAAGCTCGGTATAATACCCTTTCCGCTTGAATCCTTCAGCGCCCTGCGCAGTCAGAGGTGAAGGATTCAAGCCGACCGAAGGGAGTAGAAAAGCATTTCGGTAGTATCGTTTAGGCTTGTCAAAGTGAACGATACTACCGAAATGCGTATAAGAAGTACGCCATCTTTTGAAGCTGGCCAGGCTTTACAAGATCGTGCTTAAAGAAGGCCCGGCAAAAACGAATCTGCTCAGCTTAGAATTCCTGCTAAGGAGGTTACTACATGCGTGGTCTAGTGCTATCTGGGGGTGGTGCCAGGGGGCTCGCCCATATTGGGGTGCTTGAGGTGCTCGAGGCCCAGGGGTTTGAAGCCGAGGTAGTTGCTGGCACCAGCATGGGGGCGGTCGTAGGAGCACTCTACGCCTCAGGCAAAAAACCCCCGGAGATCCTCGAAATTGCCCGTTCAACACCCTGGTTGCGCCTGCTGGATCTGGTTCCTCGTCCAGGGCTCATATCCCAGCGGGGCCTGAGGGAATTTCTGGCCAGACACCTGCCCACAAGGTTCGAGCAGCTTTCAAAAAGGCTGGTGGTGACGGCGGTAGACCTCGAGGCTGGCCGGCTGGCCTACTTCTCGGAAGGCGACCTGACCGGGGCTGTGCTAGCCTCTGCCGCCTACCCTGGCCTGATAGCCCCGGTACCCTTTGAGGGCCGAACCTATGTGGATGGCGGCGTGCTTGACAATTTGCCTGTAGACGCCGCCCGCTTTATGCGAGCCAGATACGTACTGGCCGTAGACGTAACCCCGGAGATACGCTTACCTGGGGTTCCACGCTCGTCTATCGGGCAGGTGCGAAGGGCCATCGACATTATGCAAAACCACCTAACCGCAGCGCGCCGCTCGCTATATCCACCCGAGCTTTATATTCGTCCCGAACTGCCTGGAGTTGGCATCGAGCAATTTGGGCGACTCGAGGAAATTGTCGAGGCTGGCCGCAAAGCAGCTGCTCAAACCCAGCTCAGGTTTTAGTTCGCCGCTATAGGGGAAGCGAGCATGGCGCACACGAAAGCCCCTGGCCTCGAGCTGCTTCATCCCGTGTCCAATACCAAATTCGCAAATCAAGCCGACTTTTCGGGCCAATCCTGTCGGGTGTGCGTTATGCTATGGGCCGGGCAGTAGCCGCGACGAAAGGAACTTTTGCGATGTACAGGTTTTTGGACTACCTCTTCAAAGAATGGTTTCGCCAGGTAGGCGAAGCGCTTTTACTGGCTTTTCTGGTTACTACGTTCGTGTTTACAACAGTGGGCGTGGTCGGTAGCTCGATGAATCCCACGCTGCTCAACGGTGAGCGGGTGTTCGTGCCCAAGTACGAGACCTGGCTGGTGCGCTTTGGACTAATGCAGTGGCGGCGGGGCGAGATAGCCATCGTCAAGCCCCCCGAAGGAACGCCCAATGCGGTGGCTCAATTTCCAGTGTTGGGTTTTCAGTTTCGGGCTTTTTTCATCAAGCGCATCATTGGTCTTCCAGGAGACGAAGTAAGCCTGCGAGAGGGCGTGGTTTACATTAATGGCCAGCCTATTAACGAAGTCCATATCACCGCTTCCCTTAATCCGTACCCCGATAGCTATCCCTTAGTGTGCTACGAAAATGAACGTTTGACTGCTTTATATACCCAGCAGCAGGTGCGTTTTACCCCAGATACATTACCCGACTATCTCAAGCCTACCCTCGAGATGCTGACACCCCCTAGCCCTGAAGACTTAGAAAAAAGCCGAACAGGCGAGCATTGCTTTACCGGGTCGCTCAAGCTCAAGCCCGGCTATTACTTTGTGATGGGCGACAACCGCACCTTTGGGGGCTCGGAGGATTCGCGCACCTTTGGCCCGGTGCCTACCGCTGCAATTGCTGGTCGGGCCAATGCTGTCTGGTGGCCCCTAAACCGTATCCGCGGCCTGGATATCCCTGAAGGTTTCAAGGGCTTGTAGCGCTGTATGGCCGCATGATAGCTATAATACCTAAGACAATCGGCAAACAAACAGCTCTAACGCCGGGCTCAAAAAAGCAGTCTTCGAGCAAAAAATCTTACTGCGGTTGCTGAGCTTTTCGAAGCAGGGCACACACCTCACTGCAGCGAATGAGCCGAATCCGGTATCATAGCGCTTTCAGCCAGGGAAGCATCTGGAGCAGGTTGGAGACCTCGAGGTCGGCGGGGTACTGGGGGTTTTTGGCCCTGAAGCCGCGCTCGACCCATACCGACTTCATCCCGGCTGCTACCGCACCAGCTACGTCGCGCTCGGGGTTATCGCCTACCATCACACACGCTGAAGGCTCGACTTCCAGCATATTGCAGATGTGTTCAAAGATACCCCGCTCGGGTTTGCCAGTATCGAGCTCCCCCGAAATTACTGCGGCCTGGAAGCGATCCAGCAAGCCAAAGCCCTCGAGCTTCTCTCGCTGCAAATCGGGCACGCCATTGGTAACGATGCCCAGATTGTAGTTCGAAAGAGCCTTGAGCAGCTCGTCAATCTCGGGATAACGCGGGTAGAGCCGCCGCTCGCTCAAATAGCGGTGGGCTAGGGCTTCGCTAAGAGCGTCGTCGTGGACGTTCTGTTGGGCCAGGGCCTCGTTCCACACGGCCACACGGAAAGAAGGGGCCCAGTCGTGCAGGATTTTTAGGGCCGGGTGGGTCTGGGTCTCGTAGCGCGCCCACAACCCCTCCCCTGCGCTGTGACCGATGCGTTGGGTATAGTCAAATACCGGCGAGGCTTTCCACAGCCGCACCGTGGCTTCCTCGGCATCCTGAATAAGGCGGGGGATGTCCAGGCTGTACCAGGAGGCTGCATAAAAGGCACAGCTTCGCAGGGCATGCAACGAGACCGGGTGATCCAGAATCAGGGTTTCGTCGAGGTCGAAAAGGACAGCACGAATCACCCCACAATCCTATACCAACTCTTCAAGCGTGCGACGCAAAAAGGCCACTCGGCAAACCGGCTGCTGCAAATGCAATCCATTGGGGTAGCGCACGAATGGAACCTGCTCCTGGGTAGCTGGCTTGAGCTTTTTACCGATGTGCTGTAAGAGAAAACTGTCTCCCAGCTCTGGCTATGGCTGATTCAACCAGAGATCCCCAGGGCCGCCAGCCTGCTTAATCCCTACAAATACATGCTATCTCAAAAGCAAACCAGCCGATGCTGCTCGCATCAGCTGGTCTTCAAAGTAGCCAAATAGGGCTTTATAGCAAGCCAGCCTCGCGCAACAACTTGAGCGCAGTATCGAGGGGTAGCTTTTCAAAGTCTACTTTGGGGCTCTTAGCCACCGCTTGGTTGATAGGGAGCAAGCTCGAGGTGAGCACAACGCCCTTAGTCACCGGGTACTCGATGATCTCGCTGGCAAAGAACTGCTGCCCTTTGGGCGAAAGCAACCACAGCAAGAAACGGTTGGCCGAGGCCGGGTTCTTGCTGGTTTTGAGAATGCCAGCGCCGGTAATCAAAGCCAAGCCGCCCACGTCGCCATCGGCAAAGTAGTAGGTAGCTATGGGCTGGCCCGCCCGCACATAGCGTTGGATGTAGTAGTGGTTGGTAGAGCCCAGGTCAATCTCGCCTGCACGAATAGCCTCCATCATGGCCGGGTTGGAGGCGTAAGATTTAGGCTCGAGGGCCTTCATCTCGGAAATCCACTGCCGTGTGCGGGCCTCGCCATACTGCGCAACCATGGCCGCAATCATGTCCTGGAAACTGCTGTAGGTTGGTGTCCAACCAATGCGCCCTTTGTACTGGGTGAGCTTAGGGAGATCCATAATGCTCTTGGGCAGGTCTTCTGGCTTGACCCGGCTGGGGTTGTAGGCCAAGACCCGCAAGCGAATGGTCAGGGGTACCCAAAGGCGGCTGGCCGGTACGAAGTGGCTGGGGATACGCGTGATGGAGTCGCCCAAGCGCACCAAAAGTCCCCGCTCGGAAGCCACTCCCAGGGCCCCGGCAGTATTGGCCCAGAAAACATCGGCTGGGCTGCGGCGGCCCTCTTCCTGGAGGGCAGCCAGAATCTCGGCGTCGCGCCCGTAGCGCACGTTGACTTTAATGCCGGTCTCGGCCTCAAACTGCTTCACCAACGGCTCGACCAGCCCTTGCCCGCGGCCTGTATAAATGGTGAGACTTTGTTGTTGGGCCTGAGCCAGGCTCAGTACAGCCAGCAAAACGGTTGCTAGAACAGGATATCTGCGCACTATCTTCCTCCTGGGACTGCCTTTCAAGCCGTTTCGGCTCGAGGCTGAGTCTATAGAAGGCCACATCTAAAGTCAAGTATTCCGGTCGGATTTATGCAATATTGATACGGATATTCATTCGCAAAAACCTGGCGGCAACCTTGGATTCAGTCTGTAACTGGCTTTTAGCGTAGACTTGATGGCATGGGCAGGTTTTTCACCCCCTCAACTGTTCGTGCCATCGGTCAAATTCTGGCCGTCTCGTATCCTTTGCTGGCCCTCTCGGCAGGAGCTCGCTCAATCTATCAGCTCTTTTTCAAACCCGGTGTAACCGACTACTTCCCTCCTACCCTCTCAGCCATTGCTGCGGCCATTTACCTGGTAGCGACCGTGGCATTTATAATCCGCAAACCCTGGGCCTGGTGGGTTTCGGTTATAGCTCTCAGCATCGAAATGGTGGGGGTACTCCTGGTGGGCACCCTCAGCCTGCTCATGCCCGAAGTAGTAGGTCGCACTGTCTGGCACGACTTCGGCATCGACTATGGCTTCCTGCCCCTGGTGCAACCTCTACTGGGCCTGGTCTGGTTGTTCTGGCCCGACAACCGCAGGCTCTTTATCACTTCAGCCCGCCCATCATCCCCGTTGTAGAGCTCAGGTTACGGCAGGTTCGCGGGGCCGGATGGCCTCGGCCACAAATGCCCATAGAACACCCAGCAGAAGACCCAGCACCCCGGCCACAATGGTAAATAACACCGGCCTGGGGAAGCTGGGCCGCAGCGGCTCGGCAGGAGGTACCAAGACCTGTACCAGCAGGGCCTGGCTCACCAATTGGTTGATGGATTCGGGCTGTTTCGATAAGTCGGTTAAGGTGCCAATGCGGGCCTCGAACTGGGCAATTTGCGAGCGCAGGCGCGACTCGTCAAGGCTCAGGCTGGTGTAGGCGGGGTTGGTCGCCCGCGCCGCCTGGGGGTCGTTGCCACGAGCCTCGAGGGCAGCGGCCACGGTGGGGTTAGAAACCACCCGATCGGGTGCCTGGGCAAGCTGGGCCTGGATGCTTTTGAGGGCGTCCTGAGCGGCCTGAAGGTCGAGCCGCGTCTGGGCTAGGGCCGCCCGCAGATTCGCCTGGGCGCCCTCGAGCAGGTTGCGCTCGAGGTACTTGCGGGCCACCTCGAGAATCCGCTCAGCCCGCTCACTGGCCTCAGCAGCAGTGCGCCCTTCTGCTGTGAGGAACAACAAACCCCGTTTCTCATCGAACCGGGCCTTATAGAAGCGGGTGGGGTCATCCACGCCAAGCTGGTTGGCTAGCAGCTTAGTCTGCTGCAAGTCCACAAACCCCTGGGCCAGCCCGGGGAGGGAAGGCAGGTTGTTTAGCAGGCCCTGGTTGGACTGGTTGGCCAGACTCAGGCTCACCACCACCTGACTGGTGTAGGTTTTGGGCGAGAGGAGGCTCCAGAGCAGAGTAACTACAGCCAAGGCTATCCCCAGGCCTAGTATTTGCCACATCCGCCGCTTGAGAGCCAGATAGATGTCGCGTAGAGATATTTCGTCGGAGGTTTGGGGCACTTGCTGTGTCACTGCATCATATTATCAGCCCTTTTTGGGCTGAGTACATAAGCGTAACTCCCACCATGGTGGCTACTGGAGGTGCAACATATAACTTCACCACAGTAACGTTGCCCAAATCTCGAAATCACCTACTATAAATATATGCAGACTCTGGAATCTCTAAACTTCCCTGACACCAGCGAGCTGGTTTCTATAATTATGCCAGTACACAATGGGGAAAAATTCATTAGGGAGGCAGTTGAGTCCGTATTTTCACAAAGTTATACAAACTGGCATTTAATCATTGTTAATGATATGTCAACCGACAGGACTCAATACATACTTGAGGAATTTACCTCATCTTCCTTTAAAAACAGAATCGAAATTATTGAGAATAAAGAGAACCTTGGCGTAGCTCTTTCAAGAAACAGAGCTATTTCTCAAGCCAGTGGTGATTGGATAGCCTTTCTCGATGCCGACGATGTCTGGCATCCCAACAAACTCAGAGAACAATTACAATTAGCAAGGTTGAACAGTTCCTTGGTGGTTTTCTCTCCGTACTATGTAATGAACGAGGAGGGAGTCGTAAATGGGATAGTTCAAAACAAGCCCATTGTTGAATTGAAAGACATGCTGCACTTTAATCCGATTGGAAACCTAACAGGGATGTACAAAAGCTCCATATTGGGAAAGTTTCTACAAAAAAAAATAAAGCACGAGGACTACATCATGTGGTTAGAAGTTATAAAAAAGGCTGTCCGAGCCCACTCGACCCCAAATCCATTGGCTTTTTATCGCAAGACTCATCGGAGTGTGTCTGCATCAAAAACCAAGGCGATTGGATGGCAATGGAATATATACCGAGAAGTGTTTCAATACGATTTTTTTTCAAGCTTATTCAGTTTGATGATCTATGCAGGTCATAATCTTACCAAGGTGAAATCCTTGAAGCATTCGCTACACTACAAATGTTATTGTACAAAAGGACTTGTTGAGATATGACGGTGCTGCTAAGTGTTTTCAGCTTGACACTCTTAATCTGCTTTGCCCTTAGCTTGGCACTTAGTATCAGGCTATTTGGTATAGCATCCACACCTTCGCTCTTCTTATATTCGCTAGCCCTCTTTCAAGTCATTCCAGTTTTGTACGGGCTATACACTGGATACTACCAATATGACCTAACCAGGCAAATAAACATGCTCTCCGTGGGCATCGTTGCCTTTACCATCGGTTATCTGCCTTTTGGGTTAGCCCGGCGTAGATTGCTCAAGAAGACAGTGTCCGGTTTATCCCCAAAGGAATCTCGCACTGTTTTCAAGGCAGCGCTGTATTTTAGCTTGCTACTTTTCCCAATAACCGCAACGCTAGCTGTACAGTTTTTTTTGAGTCGTCGAGGAGGGCAATATGGGCTCACCGAGCCCATTAGCAGTTTAGAGCAGCTTTTTTTCTATGCAGCCCTAAGCTTTTTTTGTTTAGCGCTCAGCGTGAACTTAAAACATATTCCACTCAAGTGGATTTTGCTTTTGGTAGCTATAGTTTTACTTCCACGTCTGCTTGTATCCTTGGTTTACAGCCGGATCTTTATCTTTTTAGCCCTGGTACCGCTCTTATATTCTTTGTATTTTAGTCGCCTGAACTATAAATTGTCTCCCTCAAAAGCTACGGTGGCTTTTGGTGTACTGGCTTTATTCGTAATCTTGCCTGCACTGACAAGGGATACCAGCATTGTGGCTTCACAGCAACGTTTTGAGGCCCTTGTCATGAATGGTTCCTCCATACCCATTCTGGAAAAATACGAACAGTACGACATACAACGCAACCAGTCGTACGTATTCGCTTCAGTGATACTAAAAGCCATTCCCTTTTCAATACCACTCCCAGAGAACTACCGTGTGAATGTATGGGGCATCGAAGGGGCTGTGGCTACACTAGATAGAGTACTGAGCAGTTACGAAAATCAAGCAAGGGAAGATCTGTTTTATGGCACGGGATCGAACTATTTGCATGAGCTATACATAGACTTTGGCTGGCTCGGGGTGATTGTTGGCAGTATACTTGTGGCACTGGTGGCTTCCTATATGGAATATAAAGGGGTTCAGTCACTTTTTTTTAGGTTTATTTGGCTGAGCGTGCTTACCAGCTTTCTTTTCCTACCCCGTAGCAACGTGGGTTACTTTGTGGAAAAGCTACCTTTATACATCGCCTTTTACTTGCTTGCCTGGTTTGCCATCAAGCTTCTCAAGGAATCTACTGAGGCCACAAAAACGACTTATGCAAAAACCCAAAGTAATCATAACCTCCAGTAAAAAAACAGGGGGAGTTCGAACGTTTTCCCAAGCGTTAGCATCGGCACTGAGCCATCTTGGTTATGAGTGTACGTTAGTTGATTCAATCCAAGAACTGCTCAAACCCGCTATGCTGCATCAGTTAAGACAACCAGGGGTCGTGCTTATATCGTCATTAGGTTTCGGGGTCTTCAACTTATTTGCTCGTAGCTCAATATACGTGCTGCACGGTTTCCCTCGTTTGGATGACGCTGGCTTGTTTGGTTTTATCAAGGTAGCTCTTGCTACAAAGATTTTTTCACGCTGGGCTACACGGGTTACGGCTATTAGTCAACTTACGTATTTAGCCAATGCTGCCTTTTTTGGAATCCGTAGCCATCGGATTATTGGAAACCCCTTTATCTCACAGGAAAGCCTCACTCGTAAAGAGGCCAGGAACGAGATCATTAGAGTTCTCTATGTGGGACGGTTGGTGGGCGTAAAGCGGGTCGAGCAAATCGTCCGTGGGTTTCTCCTGGCCGTTCAGCAAGAACCACGATTGCATCTTGAAATTGTTGGCTCTGGGCCAGAGGAACATTCCCTAAGAAAGTTAGCTGATCACCCCAGCATCTCTTTTGCCGGTTCCATGCCCAATTCTGAAGCCTTAGCCAAGATGAGCCAGAGTGATATCTTCATCTCCTTGGCCGAGGGGGAGAACTTTGGAATCACATTTGTAGAAGCGCTAGCATCCGGCTGCTACCTGGTTTGCCCTACCTCGGGCGGGCATTTGGACTGGGTGGTGGACTATCCACAGGTTGCCTATGTCAAGAACATTTTTGACCCCAAAGAGGTCGCGGAATCCATACTGGAGGCAGTCAAGAAGCTCGACTGCCCAAGGAAGCCGTTGGATGCAGAGTGGAATCTGAATGTTGCACGGAAATATGATGCGCTGATCCTCGAGGCCGTGAATGAAAAGGCTCGAAAAAGTATTTCGTAGCAATATAGATATCTTATTTTTTCAGTTATCCAATTTTGCTTTTAGCCCTCTCCTCTATTTCTTACTTGGAAGCGGGCAATTGGACAATGGGTTGGATTTGCTTAAAACCATCTACCTTATAGAGGTTTATCTTGCTGTACCTGCGGTTATTTTTTACTTTAACCAGCGTAAAATCTCGGCTTTAGTAGATACTTTTGGAAAGCCGCTATATGATGCCATTGCCGTCGTAAAAATATTACTCAGTGTGGCTACAGGTCTTGTGACGGTTTTTGTTTCGAAAGCCATTGGGCTCCAATTACTATCTGTGTTCATTTTGTGCCTGATAGGAAACGCCATTACGCCTCATTGGCTATTGAGTCAGTTTAGCTACACGCGTTTCACACTAGCCTCATTTATCTTCCGTTTGGGTGTCCTTGCCGCTACCTTTTTTGGTTTCGAGCAGCTTCTGCTGCCTCTATACACAGTTAGCTTGTTGGCACCCGGCCTATATGCTTTTGTGCACTTTCGAAACAAGATTTCTAAGGGATCTGGAGCCCCTGTCTGGCCTGTTGTTGCTAGCATTGGAACCTCTGGATCAATTAGTTTGGTACGAACCTTTGCCACTTCTACATTGCTCTTCTCGATAATAAGCCTTGTTCCACCAAACACGCTATCCATATACGCGACCCTGGAACGAGTAATTCGCTCGGGCTTTTCTTTTATGGTGCCTTACATTTTACGTCTGAATCTGCGAAGAGGTATCCATATGAAAACTCAGCTTTTGCCCATTTTGCTACTCGTAGCAGGGGCTCTGACCATCTATTTCTTTCATGCTCACTCTTATTTACCTTTATTATTGCTGGCCGTTATAGTTCTTTCTCTTGACCTTTTGGCCTTTATATTTAGTGAGCAGGTAGGTTCGAATCTAGCCTCGAGGTCATATTATATTGTTATTATCGGGCTTTTCGTGATCTCGTTTTTTGGATTTTATTCTTTTTTGATCCTGCTTACCCTTCTGGCTTTGCTACCATTTCTAGTTCGTTCAAGTGAGCACGTAGCATGAGATGGCTCTTGGTTACAGCAACTACCATAGGTGTGTTTTTACCTCACCTATGGTCGGCGCTGGTTATCCTAAGGGCTGTTCCACTTATTCGAGCGGCAAATTTGCCGCTCGAGCCTCTACTAGTTCCCACTATTTTTGCTCTTTTTCGCCTTGTGGAGAATTTGGGCAGAGACCCCTGGTTTGGCTTTGGCGAGATGGTGTACCTTTTAGTGGTTGGTTTTTCTCTCCTAGTGGTTCTCCACAACTACACAGCTAGTGATAAAAATGCCCTTCTGAAGGGTATATTTTTGGGTAGCACCATTCTCGCGGTTTTTTCAACACTCAACTTTTTTGACCAAATCTATTTGATAAAGCCCTGGACGGCATATCCTTCCGAAGCGCGCATTTTGAAAAGAAATACCTTTGAAGCCCTTAGCCCAAACACAATTGCAACCAGAGATTTGGGCTATGTGGGCCCCGGTATCCTCAAAGCTTCCGTGCGTTTGCGTCACATAGATACCAACAATCGAGAACTAAGGCTTCCGATATCATTTGTACGAGAAAGTAGTCCTATTACTCCTAGTGCATTTTGTACGGCCACTACAAAAGAAACAACCTGCACAATTACTGTAAAACTTGAGAGGCGCGAAAGAACAGTGCTGTGGCTTGGAGGGTGGGATAGCTGGCAAAGCAAGAATTCCTCGATACTCGAAGTATCTTCCCTAAGGCTTTTTTATCTGGAACCTCCACCTATAGAGCAAATTCTATTCAACAGTGGCCGTAGCGCTGGATTCACATTCAATCCAAACGCTTTAGGTTTGGTCTCGTTGATCTGTATTTTGCTAGTGGCTTTACTCCACAGAGCATCTTGGCATACGGTTATCTTGAGTTGTATTCCGCTCTTTGTCTTGCTGCTACAGTCCGGTAGCCGTGCTAGTCTGGCTGGATTGGTTCTGTTTATTTTGATACTGCTGATTAGGCCCCCTGCATTGAAAAGGTCTGTGGGCTACATGACCCCCATCATCATCTTGCTGGTGATATTTTGGGGATTCCGCTTCACCCCCGAACCAACCATTACACTACCTCGAATTCTCAACCCCTTTGAGGACGTCTATCGTGAGTCGAGGGTATCGCTATACGCCGCGGTCATTGAACGGATAGGTCTGAGCTTTATTGGCACTAGAGATACTGCGTCTTTACTAAACGATATTCAAAGTGATCTTGCACTAGGAACGCTCGAGCATACTCACAGCTTGTGGCTCCAAGTATACATAGCCAGCGGTATTCTCGGCTTATTGATCTTTCTGGCTGTGTTCATTTTGGTAGAGTACCGCCTAAGCCAGAAACGGCTATATGTAGCTCAGGCAGCATTTTTTTCTTTATACTGTGTTTCTTTTTTTGACTATTTCGCTTTTTATCCGCCTTATTATATTCTTTTGTTCGGGCTCGGATACCTAGCCCTGTCCCCGAAGGCCCGTTTGGTTTCTTAATTATGACTAGGTCATTTACAAAGTCTCTCAGTCATTGGGAGTCCCCACCCATCATAGCTCTGACTCTTTATCTTGCTCTCTGCATAGCAAGCCTAATAACGCTGGGGCACATCAGGCTATGGGAGGTATTTACTTATCCTTCGTATGGCGGACTGATCGTACTCCTCGTCATTGCTGGTTTATGTTCTTTCTGGCTTTCAGGCAGGTGGAGTCGGCATCCGCACACCAGCGGCTTGCTGGCCAGTGTATGGGCCATGGTCATACCTTTTCTTGCACTGGCTGCTGCTTTTTTTATCTTTGGCTGGTGGTACTCTCGCCCATTCTATTTAGTATTTTTCTTGGTGCTTTTTGTTATCAATTTTGTTAGTTTATTTATTAAATCACGGCGAGTGATCAAAGTGGCCGTGACATCTCCAGATGTCGCTGAAATCATCAAGTCAGCAGGCGCCAAAAATATTAAGGTTTTATACATCAACGATTCCGATGAAGCCGATGTGATTGTTACAGATCTCCGACACAGTTTCTCGGATTTTTCAAAACAAACTTATAGCAACTTTGCGGCCCAGGGCAAAGAAATTATAGATATTGCCACGTTCCTGGAGGAACTCACGGGAAAAGTGGAGATATCCTCTCTGTCTAAAGAAGCTGAGATTTTACTCAGGCCCAAGGACTATATAGGCATCAAACGTATCTGGGAAACAGCCCTAGTTCTTTTCACCCTCCCTATTTGGGTATTTTTGGCAGGACTCATAGCTCTGCTGGTACGCCTCGACTCCAAAGGCCCCATTTTATTTAAGCAGCGACGTATCGGTTTGTATGGTCAACCTTTCGAAATGTACAAATTTCGCAGCATGTATGCCGACTCCGAATCAAATGGCCCCAGATTCGCTCAAGTTGGAGATTCTCGAGTTACAAGGGTTGGGGCTATATTAAGGAAATTTCGACTTGATGAAATACCACAACTGTGGAATGTGATAAAGGGAGACATGAGTCTTATCGGGCCCCGTCCAGAGCAGGAGGCGTTTGCAACTCAATTCGCCCAAGAGATTCCCTTTTTTGAGACCAGACACTTCGTTCGTCCAGGTCTAACTGGATGGGCACAAGTTGTGCACGGCTATACGTCAGATCAAAGCGGCGCTAAGGAAAAACTGGCATACGACCTTTACTATGTAAAAAATTTTTCGTTTTGGCTTGACTTATTAATCATAATCAAAACACTTTCAGTAATTTTCCGTGGATTTGGTGCTAGATAGCTGCGGAAAACAGTAAGTGCGAATCCGGATTGGTACAAGGGTTTGATACCGTTTCCGCTTGAATCCTTCACCGTTGACTATCTCCAACGGTGAAGGATTCAAGCCGACCGAAGGGAGTAAAAAAGCATTTCTAAGAACCCAACATTTGTAGGGCTCGAGGTCTGGTTCCGGGCCTCTCAGCCTCAATGATAGGCCGCTAATCTCATGTAATATTCAAGCCTCTGAGCAGATTTTGCCAGCGGCCCGTGTCCAGCGATACGTCCTCGGGCAGCACCACCAAGGCTTCCTGGCGACGGGCTGGCTGAACGTCGGGACGGGTACGCAGGGCCAGCTCGTAGGCAGACTTGCGCTCGGTGGCGATGTGGAGGGTGTTATACGGAATGCGCTGGAGGTTTTGCAGGGCCAGGGCAATCTGGGGGGCGATGACCTCGAGGTAGTCCTGGCTGGTATAAAGGTCGGTATAAGCGGTGGGATACGGCCAGGGCGAAGGGCGGAAAGAGGTGCGGATAATCAGGTGACGCGTCAGCAGCCGCACGATCTCTTCGGCTACCAGTTTGGAAAGCGCGTAGTAGTTGCGCACCGGCCCCACCGGGTCTTCTTCCCGGTAGCCGCCCACATCCCCCCAGAACACATAATCGGTCGAGATGTGGACAAAGTGCAGGTCGTACCCCAGGGCAGCCCGAACCAGGTTACGGGTGCCCTCCACGTTCACCCTCCAGCAAAGGGCTTTTTCGACCTCGGCCCCGGCCACGTTGGTGTAGGCCGCAGCATGCACCACAACCTTTGGCCGGTACTTCGCAAAAGCCCGCTCAACGCTGGACGGGTCGGTGATGTCCAGCTCGGCTCGACTGGGCGCGATCAGCTCGGGCAGTAGCTCCCGCAGCGCCGTTCCCAGGCGGCCCGTTCCGCCGGTCAGCAGCATTCCCCCAGTTTCAGCGCTGCCCATACCAGGTCTGCATGAGGCTCTGGTGTTCTTTTTTCGCCCGCACGCGCTGCCACCAACCGGGGTTTTGCACGTACCATTCGATGGTCTCCGCCAAGCCCTGGCTAAAGTTATAGCGGCGCACCCAGCCCAGGGCCTCGGCTTTGGAGGGGTCTACCGAGTAGCGGTAGTCGTGGCCGGGCCGATCGGCCACAAACTTCTTTAGGGTTGCGGGTTTGCCCAAAGCGGCCAGGATGGCCTCTGCCACCTGAACGCCGCTGACCTGCTCCCGCGCCCCCAGGTTGTAGGCTTCTCCAGCAGCACCCCGGTGCAAAATCAGGTCTATACCGGCTGCGTGATCCAAGGCGTGCATATAGTCGCGCACCGCCGAGCCATCACCGTAAATGGGCAGAGGCTTATCTTCCAGAGCGTTGGTGATGAACAAAGGGATGATTTTCTCGGGGTACTGGTAGGGGCCGTAGGTGTTGGAGCCGCGTGTAATTACCACGTCCAGCCCGTGGGAGATACCGTAGGCCAGCACCAGATGCTCGGCCCCGGCCTTGGAGGCTGCGTAGGGCGAACGGGGCCGTAAGGGGTCGGTCTCGAGGGAGTGTCGGTCGGTACCGCTGAGATCACCATAGACTTCGTCGGTGGATACCTGCAAAAAACGGCGCACCCCCGCCTTGCGGGCGGCCTCGAGCAGCACCAGGGTGCCCTCGACGTTGGTACGCACAAACGCCTGGGCGTCCAGCAAACTACGGTCTACGTGGCTCTCGGCGGCAAAGTTCAGTACGGCATCGGCTCCCTGCAGGGCTTTTCGGGCATCGGCGGGGTTGGCGATATCGCCCTGGATGAACTCAATCTGGTTCAGTACGCCTTCCAGGTTCTCCAGATTGCCCGCATAGGTGAGCTTATCCAGCACCACAATCTGCCAATCGGGGTGGGCGGAGAGTGCATAATGCACGTAGTTGGCCCCAATAAAGCCTGCACCCCCCGTTACAACCACGCGTTTAAAATTCATCACGATCCCTCCCCTAACCTTTGTCGTCGGCCCACAGATCGGCCCCAAAAAAATCCCAGGGCAGGCGGCCCTCGTTGGGGTCGGAGGGGTTGAACTGGTCGTTCATAGCATACAGCAGCAGCGCACCCTGATAGCCCGCACGGTAGCCGTGAGCTACGCCCGAAGGAATGTACAGAAGTGAGGGCGCCTCGCCGGAAAGCAGGAAAGAACGCTTTGCACCTTTGGTTGGGGAATCGGCGCGCACATCCACCAACCACACCAGCAAGGCCCCCTGCACCACACACCAAAGCTCGTCCTGGGTGCGCTTGGGGTGCAGGTGAAAGGCATTGATACGGCCTGGAACTGCCCAAGAGACTGAGAACTGGCGAGCCTCGAAGGGCACCGGAAGCCCCTCCACCCGCCCATCCTTCAGGCGCAGGTACTCCATGAAGGCGCCCTCGAGGGCCCGGTGCTTTTTGAGGGGATGGTGAATCACGCCAGCGATAGGGGCCGCTTCGGAGTAATTCTGGTAGGTTAGATGCGCTAGGGCCTTATCGTCAAGTTTCATCAATGACTTATCTTATGCCATAGCAGCCAGCACCATGAGCCGAGACTTCTCTATCCTTATCGTATCGCACAACACCCAGGGCATTCTTAGCGAGTGTCTGCAAAGGCTAAAGGCCCACTACCCACAAGCCGAGCTGATCGTGGCCGACTCGGGCTCTACAGACGGCAGCCCCGACTGGGTAGCGGCCGCTTACCCCGAGGTTCGGCTGCTGCGGCTGCCCAACCGCGGCTACGCCTACGCGGTCAACCGGGGCCTCGAGGTAGCCCAGAGGCCCTGGGTGGTGGAGATGAACAGCGACGTATACCTGGAGCAGGGTGACCTCGAGGCCCTGCAGATGGCTTTGGAGGCCAACCCCAAGGCTGCGATGGCGGGGCCTACCCTGTACACACCCGAGGGGCGGTTACAGTCTTTTGGGCCGCTCTATGCCCCTTATTACTGGAACTTGCGCAGCCCCAGGGCCGTCCGTTGGGTATCCGGTGCAATCATTATGGCTCGTAAGTCGGCCTTGCAGGAAATTGGCGGGATGGACGAGCGCTTTTTTTTCTACAACGAGGATCTCGAGTGGTGCACCCGAGCCCGGCGCAAGGGCTGGCAGGTTTTGCTGGTACCGCGCCGGGTGCTGCACCTGGGGGGCAGCTCCACCCCCAAAGACCCCCGTTTTATAGCCGAGGGCTACCGGGGCGGCCTGCTGTTTACGCGGGATTACTACCCATATCTGCATGGGCTGCACCGAAAAGCGGTCTGGCTCGAGGCCCATCTGCGCCTGTGGCTCGATCCCAACACCTTGCGGCGGCAAGGCTACGGACTAATCTTGCAGATGCTACAGGACAGATTGCTAGACGTCTCCCCGTTTCTACGTGAGCCAGCACGCGGGCCTAGGGAAGATAGCTAAAACCGCACCCGACTACGATCCCCCAGCACCAGTTGCAGGGTATGGCGGCGGGCATTGCCCTGCCCGTCCACCACCACCCCCTGCCCCAGCACGCTGCTGTCCAGGCGGTAGGGCAGCTGGTAAACCTGGGCCTCGTCCATCAGAATCGAGTACTCGACCTCGCTGGAGATCACCCTGGCATTTTTGCCAATGGCCGTGTAGGGGCCAATAAACCCATCCTCCACCAGCGCCCCGGCCCCGATGTAGGCCGGGCCCCGCACCGTGCTGCGGACGATGCGGGCCCCCGGTTCCACCACCACCTCGCCCACCACCTGGGAATCGGCCAGCTCACCTTCCACCCGGCGCTCGAGGCTCGAGAGCACCAATCGGTTGGCATCCAGCAGGTCTTCGGGCTTGCCGGTGTCCTTCCACCAGCCGCGCACCTGGTGGGCTACCACCCGCAACCCTGCATCCACCAGGCCCTGAATGGCCTCGGTGATCTCGTACTCGCCCCGACCGGAAGGTTTGAGCTGGTTGATGATGTGGTGAACGGCCGGGCTAAACAGATACACCCCTACCAGGGCCAGGTTGGACGGAGGTTCCTGGGGTTTCTCTATGAGCCGCACCACCTTTCCGGCCCCGTCCAGCACCACCACCCCGAAGGCCCGTGGGTCTTCGACGGGCGTGAGCAGGACAATGGCCTCCGGGCGGGTTTGCAGATACTCTTCCACCAGGTGTTTGATACCGCCCGAAAGCAGGTTATCGCCCAGGTAGAGCACAAAAGGGCTATCGGATAGAAACCCCTGGGCGGTCTTGACCGCGTGGGCGATGCCCAGTGGCGCTTCCTGCACGATATAGGTGAGGCGCACACCCCAGCGCGAGCCATCGCCCAGCGCCGCTCGCACCTCGTCACCGGTCTCCGGGCTGAGGATGACCCCTATGTCGCGGATGCCGGCCTCGAGCAGATCCTCGATAGCATAGAACAGGTTGGGCTTCCCTGCGATGGGAATAAGCTGCTTGGCCCGGGTGTGGGTGAGGGGACGCAGGCGCGTTCCTTTGCCTCCGGAGAGAACCAGTCCCTTGAGTTCCATAAGCCTGCTCAGTTTATCCAATGCAAAAGCCCCGTTCGCAAGTCCTTTCCCGGCATGGTGTAGAATCGAGGCCAGGCTGCGACTGCCCGAGTACCCCTCGACGACCTGTTCTGCGCTTTTGGCTACCGACAGTCGAACTTTCGGAGGTTGCGATATGGTTCAGTCCAGTGGCAGCATGCCCTTCGGCCTCGAGGCTACCCCGCCCCGTTTTGCCCTCCACGGCACACCCACCCCAGGCCTGACCGGGCTAGCCCAATCGCTGAGCAAGGTACTCGAAGCCAAAGGTTACATCCTAGACCCGCAGGCCGAGGCGCCGCGGGCTGTTCTCAATTTTATCCAGGCCGAAAAACCCACCCCCTACCGGCGCAAAGCCCAGGGCACCATGGTGATCTCCTTCCTCGAGCTACCCCAGATGCCCCCCGACCCCATCGCCGGGCTGTACAGCTACCTGGTGCGGGCCCTTTCCAACATGCTGGTGGTGTATGTGCCGGGCCAGGGGGCGTATTTTCTGACCCTCGAGCTCGGTCGGTACCACGAGCCCGAAGGGCCTGGCTTTGCCGAGCGGGTCTTCGAGCGAATCCACCCCATTGCCTCCTCGGTGCTGGTGGTGCAGAACATCTTTGAAACCGACCTCGAGCCCGAGCTCTGGCAGGGCGATGCTCTAACCAAAAGCCTGAGCGCCGCCGGCCGCAAACTGGCCGAGTGGGACTTGCTTCCAGCCGCTTTTCCCATCGAGGAAATTCTGCCGCCCGAAGACTTCCGCCACGTCAAGCGGCTGTATGGCATTGGCGGGCTGTCCTACGGCAACCTCTCGGTGCGCAAGGACGAGCGGCGCTTCTGGATGTCGGCCAGCGGGGTGGACAAGGCCAACCTGCGCGAGGTGGGGCGGGACATCCTGATGGTCACCGACTACGACCCCATCCAGAACGCCATGCGCCTCTCGGTTCCACCGGGGATTGAGCCGCGCCGGGTGAGCGTGGACGCCATCGAGCACTGGATGATCTACCGCGAACACCCCCAGGTAGGGGCCATCCTGCACGTGCACGCCTGGATGGAGAACATCGCCTCCACCCAGTTCAACTACCCCTGCGGCACCTACCAGCTCGCCGAGGCCGTGGCGCAAAAAGTGCGCGAAGCCCCCGACCCCAGCCGGGCGGTGGTGGGCCTCAAAAACCACGGCCTGACCATTACCGGGCACAGCCTCGAGGAGATTCTGGAACGCATCGAGGGCCGGCTTTTGCGCCAGGTGCCCATGTCCTAAAGCGCATCCGCTTTGGTTGCTTGAAGGGCCTCGACCCGAGCGCGTAAGCGTCGGGCTCGCTCCACAAGCGGCTCGGCCTGGCCGGCAAGCTGGGCCTGAAACTCCAGCGCTACCACCTTGCCGGGGGTAAAGGCCCGCCCGTCGGGGTTGGGGAACAGGCTATTCAGCAGGTCGAAGTCTTCGTCGGAGCGCCAGTCGGCCTCTTTCTTGAGGCGATCCAGGTAGCCCCACTGGAAGCGCTCCTCGCTGAGCTGCCCTGTAATAAAGCGCTCGAGCAGATCCAGGTAGGCCTGAAGCCCCACCACCGCGGGGTTGCGCACGTGCTTGCCGATATGAACCGGCAGGTGCTGCAGCAGCAAAGGCTCTAGCTGCTCGGGGTTGATCTTCCAGTTGTCGAGGTCGAAGAGGGGCCGGGCCTGACGAAAAAGGATGAACTGCGGGCTCTGGTGCTGGATGCCGGTGCGGGCTTCGACATGGTTCGAGGCCGGGCGGTCTTCGGGAATGCGGATGATACCGATGGCCACGTCGGGGCGGGGCTCGAGGTACTTCTGCACGTACTGCATGGCCTCGAGGGTCTTGTCGCTGGTGCTGGCCTTGAAGATGGCCGTCAGCTCGAAGCGTTCTAAAAAAGTATCTACATCCTCGGGTGTTCGGAGGGGAAAAACCCGTTCACGCAGGCTCATGGGTTTCATACTAGCTGCTACAGGGCGGGCAATCCGTGGGGTATGCCCCGGTTTTGGCTCGTAAGGCGCGGCCACAACCCTCAGCCCCACGCTTCGCATTCGTCTTATGACCAATCATAAACTCATGCTTTGCGTTATCCTAAACTCTGGAATGGATCGGCTACCTCCACCCCGAACCTTGCCCATACTGCCCGCATTGCTGGCCTTGCTGCTGCTGGCGGGTGTGCTGACTGGAATCTATTTTGTGTTTCCTGGCCTTAAGGAACGCATTGATGGGGTCTATGGCTTGCTTTCCAGCGGCAATCAGCAGGCTATGCAGGCCTGGGTGGCCGGGCTGGGCTGGCTGGGCCCCCTGAGCATTATCGGACTGATGATCGCCCAGACCCTGGTCTCGGTGGTGCCGATGGCCTTGGTCATGCTGGTCTCGGTGCTGGCCTTTGGGCCGGTATTCGGCGGCATTTTGGGTTGGGTCGGGGCCGTTATCGCGGCCATGGTGGGCTACGGCCTCGCCAGGCTGCTGGGCCCGGTGGTGGTGGATCGCTTCGTTAGCGAGGATATCCGGCGCAAAGTGGAGACCCAGGTCGAGCGCTACGGCCCCTGGGCCATCATCGCGTTGCGGCTGTCCTTCGTGGTGCCCACCGACAGCGTGAACTTCGTGGCCGGACTGGTGCGCATGCACCCGCTTAAGTTCTTGCTGGCCACCGCAGTGGGGGCCCTGCCCGTAACGGTGGTTATTGCCTGGTTGGGCGCCGATTTCTCCCGGCTGGGGCCCTTTCTCCTGGTGGCCACCCTCGTGGGCCTGGTGGCCCTGGGGGGTTGGATTCTCTACGACCGTACTCGACTACAACGCAAAACCCAGCCCAGCGAGAGCGAATCAGCCTAGGTCTCCCACCAGGGCTTCCATGCCCTCCACCGCGCCCATCCGGAGGGAGCAGTCGGCCTGGCTCGAGAGGGGGGTGGGGTTGGGGTTGATCTCGATCAGATAGGCACCGCTCGAGTGCGCCAGCCGTCCCAGGCTGGCCGCAGGTTCAACCTCGGCGCTGGTTCCAATCACCAGGGCCACCTCGGCTTCGGCAAAAGCCCACAAGGCCTGCTCAAAAGCACCTTCCGGTAGCAACTCCCCAAACCACACCACATCCGGGCGACCCCTGGCCTTGCAGCTCGGGCAGTAGGGCGGCGGCACGAAATGGGCCGGGTCAGGAAGCGGAAACCGCTCTCCGCAGCGCTCACAGCGGCCCCTGGCAATGTTGCCGTGCAGTTCGACCAGGCGCTGGGAACCGGCCCGGCTGTGCAGGCTGTCCACGTTCTGGGTCACCAGTAGAAAGCCCTCCCCTATCCGCTGTTCCAGCAGGGCCAGCAAAGTGTGGGCCCGGTTGGGCTGGGCTTGCATGACGTTCTGGTAGCGCCAGGCATACCATTCCCAGACCTTCTGGGGGTCGCGGGCGTAGGCTGCAGGCGTAGCGTACTCTTCGATATCAAAATCCTTCCACAAACCCGCGGCATCGCGAAACGTAGGAATGCCGGAAGGTTGGGAAATGCCAGCTCCGGTGAGCACCGCCACCCGGCGGGCCTCCCACAGGCGCTTGCGAGCAGCTTCCAGGTTCATGCTCACAGTGTACGAGAAGGAAGGGACTCCGTAGAATACGGACAGCCTGCACGGGAACCATGCGACTCTACACTGCCCAAGCCATGCGCGAGGCCGACCGGAAGGCCACCGAGCTGGGCTATCCCAGCCTGCTCTTAATGGATACGGCCGGAAGGCGCTCGGCCAAACGTTTATTGCAGTATTTTGGGGGCCGCAAAGCTGTGGTGCTGTGCGGCAAGGGCAACAACGGGGGGGACGGGCTGGTAGCGGCCCGCTGGCTCAAGGTCTGGGGCGCAGAGGTCGAGGTTTTCGCCGCCGAGGGCCAGGCCGGCGATGCGGCCCTGGCAAGGCAGGCCTTGCAGGCCCACGGCATAGCCATCCGGCCCCTGGAGGAGTGGCAGCCCGAGCGCAACACGGTAATCCTGGATGCCCTGTTTGGCACGGGGCTGCGTGGCCCACTGGAAGGGCCGTATGCCCGGCTGGTCGAGCAGATCAACACTTCTGGGCTGCCGGTGGTGGCCATTGACCTTCCCTCAGGTCTACCCTATTCGCCCCATGTTCAGGCCAGCCTGACCGTGGCGCTGGCAGGGCTCAAAAACGAGCATCTGTTCTACCCACACCGCGCCGCCTGTGGGCGCATCCTGATAGATAACCTCGGGATGCCGCCAGAAGCCCTGAGGAATGAAGCGCTGCCGGAGCTCTTGCACAGAGCGCAGATGCAGAAGCTCCTTCCCAAACGAGCGGGCAATGCGCACAAGGGCTCGGTGGGGCGGGTACTGGTGGTGGGGGGCTACCTTAGCTATACCGGTGCGCCCAGCCTGGCGGCCCTGGGGGCCTACCGAACCGGTGCCGGACTGGTCACCATGGCCTATCCCGCCGACTGCGCGGTGCAACCACCCCTGGAGGCTGTGCGCCTCCCGTTGTTGGAGTGGAACACCGCCAACCTTCAGAGGGGCCGGGCAGAGGCGGTGGCAGTCGGGATGGGTGCGGGCGACGGAGGGGTACAGGCGGCCCTGGCCGCGCTGGGTCTAAAGCGCCCCACTGTACTGGACGCCGACGCCCTGTACGAGCGAGCTTTGCAAGCCTACAGCGAAGCAGCACTCCCCACCGTGATAACCCCCCACCCAGGGGAGGCCAGCCGCTTGCTGGGGCTGCCCAGCGAACAGGTGGCCCGCTTCCCCCTCGAGGCCGCCCAAACCCTAGCCAAGCGCTATCCGGGGCTGGTGGTGGCGCTGAAGGGTGGCCCCACCGTGCTGGCCTGGCAACCCCAGGGGGGCCCCACTTCAACGCCACAACTCGCGGTCAATAGCACCGGCAACCCCCATATGGCCACTGGAGGGATGGGCGATGTGCTCTCGGGGGTGATAGCTGCCCTGCTGGCCGCGGGCCTCTCGCCCTGGGAGGCCGCCCGGCTGGGGGTGTACCTGCATGGGCTGGCCGGCGACCTGGCGGGCAAACCGGGTCTGCTGGCCCACGAGGTCGCCGAGGCGCTGCCGGTAGCCATCGAGCAGCTACAAGCGGGTGGTATCAGAGATTTCTGGGAGCCCGAATAGTCCCCAACAGCAGCACGCTCATGGAGGCCATCCATAAAACATCGTAGGCCACGATGGACCACTGGGCCGGCGGTACACCGCCCAATACGTAGACCACTCGAGCCAGACTGCCCAGCACCAGCGCCCATACCACTTCTTGTAGGTATCGTCCGATACGGCCTCCAGCCAGCACCGGGGTTTGCTGGGCAAAAAGTAGGGTCAGGTAAAAGGCCACCACTGCATAAATCAGCTCGACCAGACTCAGGGGGCGGATCAGGGTAGTAAGGGCCGAGAGCAAGACCCCGCCCAGTCCGGCCAGCAGGGCCAGGCGCAGGGCAAATCCGAGGGGGTACAAGCCCTGGCGCTCCATGCGGAAAGGAAGCAAGCTGCCCATCAGCAGCAAGAGGGTCACACCCACCAGATAAATGCCCTCTCGTATGGCCCGGGTGTCCAGGCCAGTGGCTTCGTTGTAGGTAAACAGCAGGTCGCCGATGCCCAAAAACACCAAGCCTGTCGCCAGGCCAGACAGGGCTACCCGCAAAATGACCGGCGAGAGGGCAGCAACCCGCCACAGCGCATAAGCCCCCACAAAGTTGGATAGGCTTACGGCCAGATTGCGGGCATAGGAGTCGCCCAGCAGGCCCAGCAACCAGACCAGCCACAAAATTCCCAGCAAACCGTAAGCCCTCATGGACTTAGCCATCATACGCCTTTTGTGTCGAGGGCGTGTCAAGCGCAGGGGAAGCGCTGCTACAGTGTTGGACGTAGCAAGCGGTCGAAGAGGGTGGCGGCATTGGGCTCGAGGCTTTCGGTCAGCCACTGTCGGAGGGCTTTCTCCAGAGCAGTTGGGTCGTCGGTGGTGTAAATTTCGCGCAGTCGCTCGAGGGCCGAAGAAGCACCGCGCCCCATGTATTCTTTGAGCACCTCTTGCACCGCGCTCCAGACCACGCTAAGGCGGCTACTCCGCTGGGCCTGGTCTTCTTGTTGGGCTTGCTCGAGCAGGTCGGCCGGGGCCTGGCCCGGCGCCTGCACCAGGTGTAGGTAGCCCTCGTGAAACTCCGGCGGCAACGCTTCGTCAAAGAGGCAGTTTCCACGGAAAAAAAACCAGGCCCGCCCTACCAAACCATCCTCGAGCACCAGCGCGCCGGTAAACTGCTCTTGCGAAAGTTGATCCATCAGATCTGCAGCCACCACATTGCTGGCAGCCGCCCAGGTTGCCCGCAACGATCCCTGGGTGAGGGCCACCAGAGGGGGCAGGTCGTCGGGTTGAAGGCGGTAGAGCGAGAGTGTGGCCAGGCCCATCTCGCGCCGTAAGGCCCTGTAGGCCACAGTGCCAGCCAGGTGGCCGTAGGTCGTCTGTCGCCAGGCCCCTAGGAGCCGCCCCCGGTAAAAGGCCAGCCATCCCCGCTCCTCACCCGAAAAGCGTGCCAAAGCATAGCCGCAGAAACCCTCCCCGCGCAATCGCTCGATCAAGTCGGGGGTAAGTAAACTGCCCTGCACGCTTTCAGCCACGGGGTCGCGCCGGGGCAAGGCTGCCAGCAGATACCCCATGAGTGAGGGCGAGATATGCTCGAGCAAACCCTGATTCTCATCCACGGCGCCCCTCGCTCAAAAGGCTGATTTGATATAAACCCCGCGACCCCCAGATCGGTGTAGCGTCGAGTAAGCGGGCATAGCGCAACCAGCGATTACAGAAGGTGACGGCATCGCGCCATCCGTTCAAAAAGCCGTGCTGCGTGTTCACCGTTGACCCAGAGCTTTCCTACCGCGCATATGACCGCGGCATAAGACGCAAACCGCCCAAAGACAGCAGATGTCATCCGTCACAGGCTTGTAGTATAGCCTGATTTGTCTGAGGCTGAAGCGGAATAAGCTACGCCGCCCATGCCGGCCGATCTCGGTGCCGGATGGACTCTACCTTAGCTTGGTGTGAGGGTATGATGGCAAAGACCGCCGCCCTCGAGCGGTAGCGCTATGTCTGACCAAACTGTATACGTTCAAGTTCCGGCCACCCTGGCCAACCTGGGTTCTGGCTTCGATGCACTGGGGGTTGCGCTTGATCTGTACCTCGAGGTTCAGGCCACCCCGGCCCACACCGACGAGCTGCACTACACCGGCCAGGGGCAGGTGCCCAACACTCCCGACAATCTCATTCATCAAGGCTACCGCGCTGCCTGGCAGTCCCTGGGCGAACCTGACCCGCCGCCCCTGGCGGTCTGGGCCCATAATCCGATTCCCCTGGCCCGGGGCATGGGCAGCAGCTCAGCAGCCCTGGTAGCGGGTGCAGCCCTGGCCGATGCCTTTTCGGGGGGGCGGCTTGGGCTGGACGGCATCTTTCGGGTAACTGCTGGTCTGGAAGGCCACCCCGACAACGTGGCCCCAGCGGTATATGGCGGTTTTGTGGCCGCGCTGGCCGACCCCCCCCTGGCCCTGCCCATGCCCTCGCCCAAGGGGCTGCGCTTTGTGCTGGGTGTTCCGCCCTACGAGGTGCCGACGCCGCTAGCCAGGGCCGCTCTGCCTAAAACCATTCCCTACGCTGATGCCATCTATAACCTGGCCCGCAGTGCGCTCTGGCCTGCGGCCCTCCACACGGGGCGCTTGGATGCCTTGCGGGAAGCCGCCAAAGACCGCCTGCACCAGCCCTACCGCGCCCATCTGATGCCGGGCCTCGAGGCCGCCCTCGAGCGGGTCTATGCCGCGGGGGCTCTGGCCGCTTTCGTAGGCGGCGCAGGGCCTACCCTGGCCGCCCTGAGCGACGCTCAGCATATCGAGGCCGTTCGGCAGGCCATGCAAGACTATGTGGGGCAGGGCTTCACGCTGGTACTCGGCCTGGGAGAGGGGCTGCGATGGAAGGTAGCTTCGATACCATCCCACTAAGCGACGTGCTGCAGATGATCCACGCCAGCCGTGGAACGGGTATTTTGCAGCTTAAAACCCATCAACTTCCCTTAAAGCTACAGTTCATGCTGGGTGAGGTGGTCGGTGGGAGTATCCTGGACTGGGAGGGCCTCGAGGCCATCGTCACTTTTCCACTCCATCCCGAACAGGGTCATTTCAGGTTCGACGCAGGTCGGGTTCAAGGAACCCCGCTTATGCCGTTTAAGGTTTTTGTGGGGGAGTGGGCCCGCATGAACGACCAGTGGGCCCGCTTCCGCAGCGTGCTGGACTCCCCCAGCCGGGTGCTGGAAACACCCAGGGCGGTAGAGCCCTACGCCGTTTTTGTGGGGGGCAAGAGCATCCGGGCCGCCGCCAAAAGCTGGGGGGTTCCGCTGATCATTGCCGCCGAACGGGCCTGGCGGGGGTTACGAGAGGGCGACCTCACCAAGCTGCGCAAGTATGCCTGGTTCGCGCTGCGCATCCGCCACCCTTCGGCCCGGCGCACCCAGGCCGGCATACGCGACCCCAGCGACATAACGGTACTGCTCGACGGAAACCGCAATCTGGGCGAGCTCATTCAGGCCGGCCTACCCATTGCCAAGGTTCGGGCCTACCTGCTCGAGCGTATCGTCAGCGGGGAACTCGAGGTTCCAGGTAGAGGCTGGATACTGCGCGACCTGCTCTGGGAGATCGAGGCTGAACAAACCGCCCCCAAGTAGCGCGCGTTAAACCCCAGCCCTGCGAAAAGCCTCGCTAACCAGGGCCTTGGCCTCCTCCACGACGCGCTCGAGGTGGGCCTCGCCCCGGAAGCTTTCGGCATAAATTTTGTACACGTCCTCGGTTCCGGAGGGCCGGGCCGCGAACCAGGCGTTCTCGGTCACCACCTTGAGGCCCCCGATGGGCTCGTTGTTGCCGGGGGCGCGGGTGAGCTTGGCCCGGATGGGCTCGCCGGCCAGCTCGGTAGCGGTCACCAGCTCGGGCGAAAGGTTGGCCAGCACCTTTTTCTGGGCGCTGTTGGCCTCGGCATCGATGCGGGTATACACCGAAGCGCCAAAGCGGGCCTCGAGGTCGCGGTAGTGCTGGCTGGGCGACTGTCCGGTCTTGGCCAGAATCTCGGCGGCCAGCAGGCCCAGGATGATGCCGTCCTTGTCGGTGCTCCAGGCCGAGCCGTCCATGCGCACGAAGGAGGCCCCCGCGCTCTCCTCACCCCCAAAGCCCAGGCTTCCGCTCAAAAGCCCCTCCACGAAGTATTTGAAGCCCACCGGCACCTCCACCAGCCGGCGGCCCAGGCTCTGCACCACCCGGTCAATCATGCTGCTGCTGACCAGGGTCTTCCCCACCCCCATACCGGCGGGCCAGCCGGAGCGGTTTTGATAGAGGTAATGGATGCAAACCGCCAGGTAGTGGTTGGGGTTCATCAGGCCGTCCGGGGTCACGATGCCGTGCCGGTCGGCGTCGGGGTCGTTGCCAACGGCCACGTCGAACCTGTCCTTGAGGCCAATCAGAGAGGCCATGGCGTAGGGCGACGAGCAGTCCATGCGAATTTTGCCGTCTTTGTCCAGGGTCATGAAGGCAAAGCTGGGGTCAATGCGTTCGTTGACCACGGTCAGGTGGAGGCCGTAGTGCTCGGCGATGCGCTGCCAGACCCGTAGCGAGGAACCGCCCAGCGGGTCTACCCCAATCCGGACACCCGTGGCCTTGATGGCGGCCATGTCCACAACGCTTTCCAACTGGCGCACATAGGGCGTGACAAAATCGAAGTCCCGAACCGCCTCCAGGGCCCGGCGGAGCGGCCAGCGTTTTACTTCGGTGAGGCCGTCGCGCAAAATCTGGTTGGCCCGTTCCTGTATCGCCCGGGTCACGCCGGTATCGGCGGGGCCGCCGTTGGGGGGGTTGTATTTGAAGCCGCCGTCCTGGGGAGGGTTGTGGCTGGGGGTGATCACGATGCCGTCGGCCAGGCCGCTGCTCCGATTGCGGTTGTGCTCGAGGATGGCGTGCGAGACCAGGGGGGTTGGGGTATAGCCCCGCCCTTCCTCGACCCTCACCTCCACCCCGTTGGCCGCCAGCACCTCCACCGCGGTGATCCAGGCCGCCTCGGAAAGCGCGTGGGTATCCATGCCCATAAAGAGCGGCCCGGTAATGCCGTGCTCGGCCCGGTACTCCGCTACTGCCTGGGCGATGGCCAGGATGTGGGCCTCGTTGAAGGTGCCGGCCAGGGAGGTGCCCCGGTGGCCGCTGGTGCCAAAGGCCACCTGCTGGGCCGGGTTGTGGGGGTCGGGCTTTATGGCATAGTAGCTGCTCACCAGCCGGGGAATGTTGACCAGAAAACTGTGGGGCGCGGGCTGGCCGGCCAGGGGGTGTAGGCTCATAACGCCTCCTTCTGCCAGGAGTCTACGCGTTGGTGGGGTTGGTTTGTCAATGCGAAACGCTCAGGCCTGGGCTATCTCCTGGCCCTTGTGCAGGGCTTCTATCCTATCCACCACATACTCGGCAAAGGGCATGGAAGCCGTCCAGGCCGGCGAGATGGCGTTGAGCACGTGCAGGCCCTCCCCATTGCCCTCGAGCAAAAAGTCCATCACCAGCTTTTTTTCCTGGTGGTCGTAGAGCTGGGCGCGGATGCCCGGGCGGCCCCAGGTGCGGTAGTTTTCCGGCTTCACCCCTTCCAAGAGGGCCGCGGCCTGCTGTACGAGGTAGGTTCTGGAGTACTTTTTGATCTCTTCCAGGGCCAGGCTGCGGAAGTTGAAGTCGTTGCGGAAGAACAGAATGGCCTCGTCGCGCAGAATCGAGAGGGCCTCGAGCGCATCGAAACCCTTCAGCCCCTCGTAGTTCTCGCGCCAGAAAGCCGGAATGGCGGTGGGGCCAATTTTGGCCTGGCCGTCCACCGTCACCGTGAAGTGGACGCCCAAAAAGGTGTTGCGCAGGTCGGGCACCGGGTAGATGTTGGTTTTGAGCGCGCCCACCGGCTCCGAGCCGTACACGTACAGCCCCTTGAAGGGCAGGATGCGGTAGCGCAGCCCCACGCCAAAGTCGTGGGCCACCCGGTCGGCGTGCAGCCCCGCGGCGTTGACCACAAAGCCCGCGCTGTAGACCTCCTGGGGCGTGATGATATCCCGGCCCCGCCGGCCCTGGTAGGGGCTGTCCAGGCGAATCTCGATACCCTGGGCTTTACACTCGGCGGCGATGGCGGCCATGCACTCTTTGGGATCCACGGTGGCGGTGTTGGGCGACCACAGGGCCAGTTCGGTCGATTTCACCCGCGGTTCGATTTTTCTGGCCTCCTCGAGGGAGATCAGGTAGGTCTCTACCCCGTTCAGGTCGCCCCGGCGCTTGAGTTCCTTTAGCCCCTCCACCTCCTGCTCGTTTTTAGCCACCACCAGCTTGCCGCAGCGGTTGATTTTGAGGCCCCGCGCCTCCACAAACTGCTTCCAGCGGGCGTTGCCCTCACGGGTAAAGCGGGCCTTGAGCGAGTCGGCGGTGTAGTAAAAACCGGCGTGCAGCACCCCGGAGTTGCGCCCGGAGCCGTGCTGGGCCAGTTCTTTCTCTTTCTCCAGCACCACCACGCTGGCCGCGGCATCGCGCTTCTTTATCTCCAGGGCAACGGTCAGGCCCACAATACCCCCGCCAATAATCAGGTAGTCGCAGGTTTTCATCCCTTGCATTCTATGCCGGCCCGGAAGCAGCTTTTGTTCAAGCCCGGTCGCCCGCGTCTTTGACGATGCGCCGCGTGGGGTAGGGAATGACAATCCCTTCGGCGTCGAGCCGCAACTTGATGCGGCGGCGGAACTCGCGCCCAATAGCCCACTGCTCCTTGGGCTTGGTGTTGAACAGAACCCGGATCAGGATGCCCGAGTCGGCCAGTTGCTGGATGCCCAGGGTCTCAGGCGGCTGGTCGGTGAATTTGTCGCGCCACTCGGGGTCGGCGTAAAAGGCCTCGGCTTCCGAGCGCACCACCTCGAGGGCCCGGTCAATGGGCGTCTCGTAGGCCACCGAGACGTCCACCACCGCGCGGGCCCAGTCGCGGCTCATCACCGTAACTTGCTGGATGGTGGAGTTGGGGATGAAGTGCACCCGGCCTTCCAGGTCGCGCAGCACCGTAATGCGCAGGTTGAAACGCTCCACCCCCCCGGAAAGCTGGCCCACGGTGATCACATCGCCCACCCCGTACTGGTCTTCCAGTAGGATAAAAAAGCCGTTGATCACGTCGCGGATCAGGTTCTGGGCGGCCAGCGAGATGCCCAGCCCCACCACCCCGGCCCCGGCCAGCAAGGCGGTGACGTTCAGGCCCAGGTTGGACAGGGCAAACAGCACCCCCAGGGCAATAATCAGCACCTTCAAGACCGACTCGAGCACGCTTTTGAGGGTTTGTAGCCGCACCTGCTCCCGGCTAAACTCCCCCGGCCCCACCGGCATGCGCTGCAGCAGCCGGGGCACCAGGCGCAAAGCCAGCGAGGTCGCCCCCAGAATCAGCAGCACGGCCAGCCCGCGCTCGCCCAGCCAGCCAAAGAGCACCTGGCCCCAGGCGTAGAAGGGCTCGAGGCGCACCTGCCAGACCTGGGCTCCCAGTGCCGCTATCATCGCCGCGGTTAGAAGCCACCAGGCCCACCCCGCCCAGCGCCAGTAGCGGTCGTCGCGGGGGTCGGGGGTGAGTGAGGCCAGCCAGCCAGCCAGGCCGGCCCCGGCCCGCCCCACCCAGAAGCCCAGTATTAGCAAGCCGACAGTGATCAAAACACGTAGCCAGAGGCTCGAGGTCTCCACGCTTCCCCCTCCTATCCGGCCAGGCGGGCGATGCCGGCCCGCACCCGCTCCACCAGGCCGGCCTCCACCACGCCCTTGGCCTTGCGAATCGCGCTCAGCACCGCCCGCCCATCGGCGGAGCCATGCCCGATAAACACCGGGCCTTCCACCCCCAGCAAGGGCATGGCCCCGTACTCGGCAGGATCCATCCGGGCGCGCAAACCCTGCAGGGCCGGGCGCACCAGCAAGGCCCCCAGCCTGGTCAGGAGCGAACCCCCGCTCAGAGCTTCGCGAACCCATTTAAAGATTGTCCGGGCCTCGCCTTCGGAGAGCTTGAGCACCACGTTGCCGGTGTAGCCGTCGGTCACCACAATATCGGTCGTGCCCTTGAAGATGTCACGCCCTTCCACGTTGCCGTAGAAGCGCAGGCCGGGCGCGGCCTTGAGCAGGGGAAAGGTTTGCAGGGTGAGTTCGTTGCCTTTGTGCTCCTCCTCCCCGATGGAGAGCAGACCCACGCTGGGCTCCGCTATCCCCTGGGCCTGGGCATAGGCCGTGGCCATCACCGCAAACTGCACCAGCCATTCGGGCTTGCAGTCTACGTTGGCCCCGCCGTCGGTCAGAAAGGTACGCCCTTTTTCGCTGGGCAGCTCAATCAGCAGGGTGGGCCGATCCACCCCCCGGATGCGCCCCAGGTTGAACAGGGCCGAGGCCAGCGTGGCCCCGGTGTGCCCCATAGCCACCACCGCCGAGGCCTCGCCCTGCTTGACCAGCTCCATGCAGACGTTGATGGAAGCCCGGCGCTTTTTGCGTACGTCGGTGGCCTGGTCGTGCATGGTGATGTACTCGGGGGCTTCAGCGATGGGCAGATCGCCCCCCTGTTGCTGTAGCTCCTGTTTCAAGACCGCCGTGGGGCCTACCAGCACCACCGGGATTCCCTGCTTGTGGGCTTGTAGGGCGCCTTCTACCGTAACTTTGGGGGCATGGTCGCCTCCCATGGCATCGAGGGCAATCGGTTTCACGGGTTATAGCCTACGGCCAACGGCGCTACCACGCCACCGGCATGGCCTTGTGCCCCCGGATCACGAACCCACCGGCGTACTCGACCCGGTCGGTAGCCAGGTGGATGTTGGGCAGCCGCTTGAGCAGGGTCTGGAAGGAGGTCTGGAGCTCGAGCCGCGCCAGGGGTGCGCCGATGCAATAGTGGATGCCCAGACCAAAGGTCAGGTGCTGGTTCTCGGCACGGGTTAGGTTCAGCCGGTCGGGGTCGGCAAATTTGCGCGGGTCGCGGTTACCCGAGGCATACATCAGGGCTACCTCCTGGCCGCGCCGCAGCGGGATGCCTTTGTACTCGAAGTCCTCGAGCACCCAGCGCTCGAACATCGGCAAAGGGGTGTCGTAGCGCAGCAGCTCCTCCACGGCCAGCTTGAAGAACTCCGGGTGGTTCTTGGCCGCCGCCTCCTTGGCCCGCTCCATCTGTTCGGGGTTGCGCGAAAGGGCCAGAAAACCGGCAGTGGTGCCGTTGACCGTGGCCTCGTGGCCGGCGTTCAGGAGCAGGATGCAGTTGGCCACCAACTCGTCGGGGGTGAGTTTGTCGCCCTGCTCCTCGACCTCCACCAGGGCCGAGATCAGGTCGTCGCCAGGCTTGCGCCGGCGCTCGTCGGCCAGTTGCCGGATGTAGGCCGAAAACTCCACCACCGCCTGGTTGGCCTCCCTGGCCTGAAGGTCGGTGAAGCCCAGCTCGTACAGCTTCACAATTTTGGCCGACCACGGGCGCAAAAGGTGTCGATCCTCCTTGGGCACGCCCAGAAGCTCAGCGATCACCGTAACCGGCAGGGGTTCGGCGTAGTCCCGCAGGAGATCCATCTGGCCCATGTCTTCGGCCCGGTCGATCAGTTCGTTTACGATGCCCTGAATCTTTCCGCGCAGCCCCTCCACCCGGGCCGGGGTAAAGGCCTTCATCATCAGGCCCTTGAGCCGGGTGTGCTTGGGCGGCTCGTTGTCGAGCATGTGGTTTTCCTGGAAGTGGTCGAAGTCGCGGGTCAGCGGGTTGGGCGGCGGCCAGCCCAGCTCGTCGCGGGAAAGGATATGGGTAATCGAGCGGCCCAGGCGCTTGTCGCGCAACAGGTTGGCGATGTCCTCGTAGCGCAGGAAAAAAATCTTGTTCCAGACCTCGTCGTAGAAGACCGGCAGGTTCTCCCGCAGGTGGGCCAGGGTGGGGTAAGGGTCGTAGATGAAAGCCGGGTCGTTGATATCGAGGTGATAGGTGTGCATCAACAAAAAGGATAATACCGTTTCCGCTTGAACCCTCAACCGCCATGCGCAGTCAGAGATGAAGGGTTCAAGCCGACCAAAGGGAGTAGAAAAGCATTTCGGTAGTATCGCTTAGGCTTGTCAAAGTAAACGATACTGCCGAAATGCGTATAAACCCCCCTACCCATCTGGGTAAGGGGGCTGAACAATTACCACTAGAGGTGCTCAGGCGCTAACCGGGACGTGCTTATTAAGGCGGGCCACAAAGTTGCTCTTGGGGGCTGCGCCTACCATTACCTCCACCGGCTGGCCGTTTTTGAACAGGATGATGGTGGGGATGCTCATCACCCGGAACTTCATGGCAGTCTGGGGGTTGGCGTCCACATCCAGCTTGGCCACCGTCACCTTGCCTTCGTACTCCCTGGCCAGCTCTTCCATCACCGGCGCTACCATGCGGCAGGGGCCGCACCACTCGGCCCAAAAATCTACGAGCACATAGGGATGTTCTTTCAAGATGGTATCAAAGTTGGCATCGTTGACTTCGATCGGTTTAGCCATAGTTATTTACCTCACACAATGGGGCCAGGCACAGGCCCTCTAGGCTCCACACTCTAGCACGGCTGGCCGGCTGTAGGGAAAGCCGATACACTTTTTATAGTGCAAGAGGTCGGTCTGTTGAATAGGCCCGAATACATCGAGGCGCTTGAGCTTTGGCGTCAGGGGCGGTTCTGGGAGGTGCACGAGGCTTTGGAACCCCTCTGGCTTCGGCTTTCGGGGCCTGAGCGCGAGCTGACCCAGGGCATTATCTTGCTGGCCGCTGCCCTGCACAAAGCCAAAGACAACCCCAAGGGTGGCTGGCGCAACTTCCAAAAAGCCTTGCGGCATCTGGCCAACCTGCCCCAGAACTACCAGGGGGTTCGGGTGGCCGCCTTGATCGAGGAAACCCGGCGGGCCCTGGAAAAAGGCCCCGGCCAGATACCGCCTTTTCCCTTGTTATGAGGTGGTGTGGTCCTCGAGGGTAGCCTCGGGGGCGTTTTTCTTCACCGAGGCGATGCCGTTTTCCATCGCGGTCTGTGAGCTGTACATCTCGCTGCGCCCAATCTCCTGGTGGTTGGCGGCTTTGAGGACAAAATAGGGCTCACCGTTGCTGGCGGTGCGGCGCTCGTAGCGCTCATCCAGACCGGCGTTCTTACGTACCGACTCAATGCCGCCCAGGGCCCCGTCTTTGCTCTGGTAGCGCTCGCTGGTGAGAATGGTCTGGCCGTTGGCGGCCTTGAGGTTGAACATGTACTGACCATCAGACGAGCGGGTGAGAACGAATTTACCTGCCATGTAACTCCTCCTGAACTGGGTCTATCCACTTCCAGAATAGCAATCAGATATGCAGGAAATGTGGAAAACGCTTTGCCTAAACTACACTCCACAGCCCCACTCGAGCACCTTCACAAACTGCTGTCCGTTCCAGCGCCAGACCGTACTGCCCCACCCTTCGTGCACCCAGTCCTCGGTAATGATCTCCATTTTTCCATCGCCATCGAGGTCGAGGATGGCCCCCAGGCGGCGGGTCACCACGGTGGGCATGCCCTCGCTGCCGTCGAAGGGCTTTTCGAGGTGGGTCACGTCCAGCACAAACGTACGCAGTTCGGTATCGTTCAGTAGCTTGCGCACCAGGATGAGGCCGTAATCCCCCACCTCGCTGGCATAGCTGCCCTCAATCCGTCCGTTGCTCAGGAAAAAGCCGGGCTGGTTGGCGCTCAGGAGAACCTCGTCTCGCCCGTCGGCGTCGAGGTCTGCCCGCAGAGCCTGGGTGATGTTGGGAGCTTTCTTGATCTTGCGGCGGTCAAGCTCGGCGGCCACTGCCTGCCGGTGGGCGGGGGTGGGGGCGAAAGAGACCACCGGGCGCGGCTGGGGGTTCCAGGGGGCCGAGATGGCATAGGCCGGGTACTGGATGGCGCGGCGCTCGAGCAACACCAAAGGGGTTTCCCGGTTCCAATCGCAGATATCGGGGGTTGTGAGCCCCTCCGCCCCCTGGGCTTGGTTGATGCGGCCAGCCGGGCCAAACACCTGGTAGCGCCGGGCCTCGAGGCGGCTCAACTTCTCGGCCTCGATCCACCGCCCACCCTGAAAAGCGCCTACCACCACGGCCTGCTTGGCCTCGTTCAAACGCAACAGAACCGCACCTTGTGGGGCCTGCGCCACCGACAAACCCAGCACCATCAGCACACTCCATACCTTCTGCATGTTCCAAGGGTAGCAGAACGGTGTTCGGGCGTGCGTGCTTTTTGCGTGTCCATGCCCAGGCTTACCAACCATCCCCTAAACGATTAGGCTATGGGCGATGAATGCGTACACTTACCTCTACCGGGGCGGCCTGCTGGAAAACCGCCACAAGGTTTCGCTGGCTATTGTGGATCCCTCTGGCCGGGTGCTGGCCTACTGCGGCAACCCCTACCTTCAGGCCCCCCTGCGCTCCTCGGCCAAGCCATTCCAGACCCTGGCCCTTTACCTGAGCGGCGCCATCCAGCGCTTTGGCATCAGCCCCGCCGAGGTGGCCCTGACCTGTGCTTCCCACGATGGAGCCGAGCAGCACGTAGCCATGGCCGCGAATTATCTGCGCAAAATTGGCCTGGACGAAAGCTATCTGGCCTGCGGCACTCATCCCCCTTTCGACGCCGATGCGCGCAAGGCCCTGCAACAGGCCGGCCAGGCCCCCACCCCCCTGCACAACAACTGCTCCGGCAAACACACCGGCATGCTGGCGGCCGCCCTGGCGCTGGGGGTGAGCCCCCACGGTTACGAGCAGCCCGAGCACCCGGTGCAGCAGCTCAACCTGCAAACCCTGCGCGAACTATCGGGCCAGCCCCGTATCCCCTACGGCGTGGACGGGTGCAGCGTACCCACCTTTGCCCTGCCCCTGGCCCCTGCCGCCCGGATGTTTGCCCTGCTGGCCCAGCCCGAGGCCGCCCCTGCAAAGTACCAGGCCGGCCTGGAGGCGGTTTTCCGGGCTATGCGGCAGCACCCCGACCTGGTGGCCGGCCCCAAAAGCATTGACACCGTGCTGATGCAAAAGCTACCGGGGCTCATCGCCAAGCGCGGAGCCGACGGCTACTATGGCCTGGCCCTGCGGGATACCCGCTGGGGCCCTGTTGGCATCGCTCTCAAGGTGGAGAGTGGCTCCAACGAGGCCAGGGAGCCCATGGTGGTCAGGCTGCTGGAAGAACTGGGCCTGCTCTCACCGGAAGTGGAGCTGGAGTGGCGCAGACCGCTCATTCGGAATGTACGCAAACTCGAGGTGGGGCATCTGGAGGCGCGGCTCGAGCTCTGCTGGGTCTAGGTCGGTTCTCAGAAAAAACCCGGCCCTGCTCAATAGTCAAAAAGCCGTACTGAACTTGTTTTTTGCCGCTAGGACAAATTGGAAGGGGCCGCAATTGGCACATCCCGTGCGGTAATCTAACTCCGATGCAAGCTGAGTTTGTTCACGAAGTAGCCTCCCGCCCACCCCTGGTACTGGGGGTGGATCCCCGGCCCGAGCTGCACGGCCCCAACCCGCTGGCCCACATCCGCCGCTACACCCTCGAGCTTCTGGAAGCCTTAGCCAGCAGAATCTGCGCCGTCAAGTTCCAGGCCGCTTTCTTCGAGGCCCTGGGCCCCCAGGGGTTCACCCTAATGCACGAGCTGATCGTGGGGGCCCGGGTGCTCTCGCTGCCGGTGATTGTGGATGCCAAGCGGGGCGATATCGGCTCCACCGCCGAGGCCTATGCTAAAGCCTACCTGCAGGCCTATCCGGGCGCGGCCCTGACGGTCAACCCCTACCTGGGCCGCGATGCCCTGGAGCCCTTTTTCAACGCGGCCCAGGCCTCGGGGGGTGCGGTTTTCGTGCTGGTCAAAACCTCCAACCCCGGCTCGGGGCTTTTTCAGGATCTGCCCCTGGAACAGGGAGGGCGGCTGTACCAGGCCGTGGCGGACTACCTGGCCCAGCAGGCCGAGCAGCAGCGGGTGGGGGACTGGTCGCGGGTGGCGGCGGTGGTGGGGGTGACCTACCCCGAGCAGGTTACCGAGATACGCCAGCGCCTCCCCCACTCCTTGCTGCTCCTGCCCGGCCTGGGGGCCCAGGGGGGCCAGGCCATCAAGGGGCCGGGGCTGCTCAACTCGGCCAGCCGGGCGCTGTATTACCCTGGCGGCGAACCCGGTCTGGAAGCAGCCGTGCACCAGGCCGAGGAATACCTGGCCGCGCTGCGGTAACCCCGGTTCAGCCCCCTTTGAGCGCCCGCCTGAAAATCTGCGGGGCGAACTCGGCCACCGCCCGCAAAAAGCCGGTCACGCCGCGGGCCCGGCCCGGGGTGATGTAGACCGGCACCCCCAGGCTTTCGGCCTCCAGCCGCACCGGCTCGGAAAGGTCGTGGCCCACGTAGCTGCTGATGATCATCAGGCCGTGGGCCCGCTCGAGGCGGCTTTGTATGCGCCGGATAACCTCCCGCCCGGCGGTGTGGGTGTCGGAGTCGAACCAGTCGAGCTCGAGGCCCTGGTGTTGCAGGATGGGGGTCAGGCGGCTGCGGAGCTGGGTGTGCCCTCCCACCACGATCAGGTACTCCCCATGGAAGCGGGGCAGCCCCTCGCGCATCAGGGCCTCGGGGGTGACCCCGGCCAGGGTATCGGGGCCGCCCTCGAGGGTTGCCAGGGCCCTCGAGGTGGCCTTGAGCTCCTCCAGGTAAAGCTGTAGCTCGGGGTCGGTGGGGTTCAGAAAAAGCAGGTTGCGCAGAATCTCGCGCGAGAGCTCGAGGTCTTTCTCCCGGTAATAGGCGATGTCCAGGGCCTTACGCCAGGTCTCGGTGGCCTTCTGGTAGGCCCCGGTGCGCTCGTAGTGCTCGGCCAGGTCGTAGAGCACCTCCAGGGCCTCGGGGTTGCGGGCCAGCTCAGAAAGCAAGAGCCCCTCGGCCCCCAGGGCCTGCCCGGCGTTGTACAGCGCGGCCAGGTAGCGGCCCCGCACCGCCCCGGCCTCCTGGCTCTGGGAGAAGCTGCGCGAGAGGCGGTAGGCCAGCTCGAGGTGCTCCAAAGGCGGCTCGGCGGACTGTTCGAGGCTCTGGGTGAGCATCCGGAAGGCCTCCCAGGGCCCTTCCAGCTCCTCCACCAGCTTGAGTACGGGCTCAATCTGCGCAAAGGGCTGCAACCCTGCCTCGCGCACCCGACCCAAGAACTCCCGGGCCAGCACCGGCTCCCCGGCTTCCTGGGCCTCCTGGGCCAGCTCAAACAACTGGGTTACCGGGTAGGCCCGGTGGGCGTGGGCCCGCTTGTGATCGCCCAGCACCTCGAGCACCGGGGCGCCCAGGGCCCGTTTGGACAGGGCCAGCAGGTGGTAGGCCAGCCCCGCCGCCTCCCCCCTGGACTCCCGCGCGGCCCGCTCGAGGTAGCGCAGCGCCTCGGTGTGCCGCCCCTCGCGGTGCCGCAGCAGGCCCAGGGCCAGCAGTGCGGTGGCGTCCTCGGCCCGGGCCACCGCGTCGGTCAGGTAGGGCTCCGCCTCCTTCAGGTCGGCCAGCGGCACCCTGTCCAGGGCCTCGGGGCCCCGCACCTTCAGGCCCGCCAGGGCCAGCCCCAAAGCCCCGTGCGACTCCCCCAGCACGTACAAGCGCTGGGCATACCGGGCCGCCCGGCCCCACAGGCCCTGCTGCAAGGCGGCCTGCAAACCCACCCGCAGCAGCCCCCGGGTCAGCAGGTCGGGCGAGAGGTCTTCCACGAACTCCACCCGGCGGCTGGCCTCGCTCCAGTCGCCCTCGCGGCACAGGCGCACCACGCGCTCCTCGATGCGCTCGAGGGTGGTTTTGAGGTAGACCTCGGCCTCGGGCAGGCCGCACTCGTGTAACTGGCGCAGGGCCTCCGAGAGCCGTCCTAAGCCCAGGTAAACCTTCCCCAAGGCCAGCTTGAACCGGCCTCCGCGGCTGGACAGCGCTTCCAGGCGGGGCAGGGCCCGCGGGTAATCCTCCTGCTCGGCCCAGCACAGCACCCGCAGGTTTTCGGCCTCGGGCTGATGGGCCAGGGCCAGGGCCGCCTCGGCTTCGGCGTAGCGCGCCAGGGCAAACAGGGCCCGGCCCCGCAGGTGGGCCAGCTCGCCGGTTGCATCTTCCGGTATCAGGCGCAGCACCTCGGCGTATGCGCCGCCCTCGAGCAAAGCCCAGACCTCCTCGCTCGAGGGCAGGGGGCTTGGTGCGCTTGGGCGGGGGTTCCGGGCTTCGCCCGGCAGCGGCGAGGGGTCGGGCCGCACCAACGCCACCGGCATCCGGGCGGTAATCAGGGTGTAGTCCCCCTCGCCCACCAACTGCACCGCCTCAAACCCCATCTGCACCAGGGCCTGCTCGGCGGCCTGGGGGTTCTTGCCCAGAAACGGCCCGTGGGCGTAGGCCAGCAGACCACCCGGTTTGAGCAGCCCCTCGAGGCCCTGCAGGCGCTGCACAAAGTTGAAGTGCTCGAGGTAGCGGGGGGCCTCGAGGGTGTTGGGTAAGTCCCCCAGATACCCCTCGGGCAGGCAGGAGAGCAGCAGCACCGCGTCCATCTCCGGCAGGCCCGGCTGGTTCGGAAACCAGCCCTCATGCCACTGCACCCCCTCGCCGGTGCGGGCCCGACCGATCTCCACCGCCTGGGCCACCCCCTCCAGGGCGTGCCACTCCAGTTCGGGCCGGGCCTCACGCAGCAGCGTCACCAGCGCACCAGTAAAGGCCCCCACCTCCAGCACCCGCCCCTGGGCCGGCAAAAGCGGGGGCAGCACCCGCACGTAAAACTCCACGAATGGCAGATGCATAGCGTACACCAGGGCTTCCAGCCGCTCCCGCGGGTGGCTGAGCACCGCAGTGTAAAAACTTCGCACCGCCTCCAGGTCGCCTCCTTTGGCTTCCAGATAGCCTTTCCAGGCGTCCAGGATGGGTTTTCGTCGGCCAGGGCTGCCGATGCGTTTGGCCAGCACCGCCTCGAAACGGCCCGGCGAAAGGGGGGCCTCGAGGTGAAACTGGCTACGAAAGTAGCGCTTAACTTGGGTGTTCACGGTGTCCACAAACCACCTCGCTCATCCGAAGGCGTTGAGGGGTATTGTGGCAAGTTCGGCCCAGGCTGTAAACCACCCAGCTCACTACCCCCCGTGGGTATGTGCCCCACGGTTCAGGCTATGGGCAAAATGAGCTGGCAGGCTATCAAAATGTGGGGCTACTCGAGGGCAGCCGGTACAAAGCGAACCGTCTGCCCAGGGCGAAGCTGGGCCAGCCAGGGCAGGTCGGCGGGATGTACCAGCGCCGGCTTGGCATAGCCGCCGATGCGGCCCCGGTCGTTGAGCAGCACAATGGGCTGGCCCTCGGTGGTAATCTGCACCGCCCCCAGCGGGGTGGCCTCGCTGATCAGCTCGCCCCCTGGCACCTCCGGCCCCACAAGCCGGAGCCCCATCCGATCCCCCGAGGCCAGCTCGTAGGTTCCAGCGCACAAAGCCCGCATCGCTTCCAGGCTGTACTGCGGCCCCGGCAGCAGGCGCACCCGCTGCACTCCCAGAGGGGGTAGGGCAAAGCCGAAGCCCGCTCGAGCCCCCCGCACCTCCGCCACCCCCAGCACATCACCGGCCTGCAAGGGCCGCCCGATCAGCCCCCTGAAGTCGGTGCTGGCGCTCCCATAGAAGCGATCGCTCTCAATACCCCCCGCCAGGGCCAGGTAGCCCCGCACGCCGTCGGGGGCCGAGGCAAAGTGCAGCTTATCGCCGGTGCGCAAAGCAAAGGTCTGGGCCACAGGCATGGGCACGCTGTTGACCAGGGGCACCATCCCGTAGCCCACAAAGACGGCCACCAGCGGCCGCAACGCACTCAGCACAGGGCCCTTGAGGGTCAGTTCCAGGAGCGGTGCATCCGGGGGGTTGCCCACCAGCCGGTTGGCCAGGCCCGCCAGCCGCCCATCCAGCGCCCCCGAGGCCGCCAGCCCCAGGCGCCCGGCCATGCGTCGCCCGCTGTCCATCACCAGATCCAGCAGGCCCGGCTCCTCCACCCGCAGCGCCGGATACCGCGGGGCCGCTGGCAGCAAGGGCTTGAGGGCGGGCACCGCCGGGGTGGGGCCTTCAGACGGCACAAACCGCACCCGATCGCCGGCTTCCAGCAAAAACACCGGCGCGCGGTGGGGGTTGTAGACCTGGGTGAGCGCAGTGCCAATCAGGTGCCACCCGCCGGGCGAGGGCAGTGGGTAAATACCGCTCTGGTTGCCGGCAATCGCCACCGCGTGGGCCGGCACCAGGGCTCTGGGCGTCCCCCTTCGGGGCAGCCGCAGGCGCTCGGGCAGGGGCCCCAGAAAGGGAAAGCCCGGTGTGAAACCGGTGGCGAACACCCGGTAAGGGGCCTGGCTGTGCAGCCGTACCACTTCCTCGACCGAAAGGCCGGTTTGTTCGGCCACCCAGGCCAGGTCGGGCCCGTCGTAGCGGATGGGGATCTCGGCCTCTTTGCCTGCTAGCGCATCGGACAGCGCCTCCAGATGCCGGCGCACCCAGCGCAGAACCCGCGCCCGCGCGACCCGCTCGGCGTCGTACTCGAGGTAGAGCTTCACATAGCCAGGCACCACGTCGGTCACACCCGGCAGCAGGTGGGCCAGCAGGGCCCGCGTCAGGGCCAGCATTTTAGCGCTGGCCTCGAGGTCGAGTTGTTCGGAGAAAGGCAGGTAGAAGCCGGTCAGGGTCATGCAAGGCCAGGATACCGCTCCTGAACAGGCAGCAGGCCGTTACTCAGTAAGTCTCAATGGTCACCCCTTCGGCCTGCAGCGCCTCCCGCACGGCCCGGGCAATCTCGACCGCGTTGGGGTTATCGCCGTGGATGCACAGGGTCTGGGCCCGCACCTCCACCCAGCCCCCATCCACCGCTGCCACCCGGCCCTCCACCACCATCTGCACCGCCCGACGGGCCGCCTCGGCGGGGTCGTGAATCCAGGCCCCAGGGGTTCCCCGTGGGGCCAGCCGACCGTCGCGGCTGTAACCCCGTTCGGGGAAAGCCTCGGCGACGGTGCGGAGCCCCAGGCGCTTGGCCTCCTGCTCCAGTGGGGTGTTGGGCAGCACCACCAGCGGCACCTGGGGGTCGAAGTCCAGGGCCGCCTGGGCGATGGCGCGGGCGGTCGGGGGGTCTTTGGTGGCCCGGTTGTACAGGGCCCCGTGGGCCTTGATGTGGTGCAGGGGCAGGCCCCGCACCTTCAGAAAAGCGCTCAGGGCCCCCACCTGGTAGAGCACGTCGGCGTAGATCTCCTCGGGCGTGGCCGCCATCTCCCGCCGCCCAAAACCCACCCGGTCGGGGAAGCCGGGGTGGGCCCCCACCGCCAGGCCGGTCTTTTGGGCGAGCTCGAGGGTGCGCCCCATGGTGAGCGGGTCGCCAGCGTGAAACCCGCAGGCCACGTTCACCGAACTCAGCAGGGGGAACAGCTCCTCGTCCCGCCCCAGCTTCCAGTTGCCAAAGGATTCGCCTGCATCGGCATTCAGGTCAATCTGCATTAATTCACACAATAATCAGCTACGCCGGGTTGTCAACAATCCAACCTTCTTCCAAAAGTGCACGCTGCCTCGGGTTCGGTAAGGTGAAAACCCAACTCCAGGCGGGTTTGTGCCTACCAGCCCAGCACCAAGGCAAACATCAGCGGGGCCACAATCGAGGCGTCCGACTCGACGATGAACTTGGGCGTGTCCACGGCCAGCTTGCCCCAGGTAATTTTCTCGTTGGGCACGGCCCCCGAGTAGGAGCCATAGCTGGTGGTGGAGTCGGAGATCTGGCAAAAGTAGCCCCAGACCGGAATATCGGGGCGCTGCATATCCTGGTGCAACATGGGCACCACGCAGATGGGGAAGTCGCCCGCGATGCCCCCGCCAATCTGGAAGAAGCCGATGGAGTGCTGTTTGGAGGTCTCTACGTACCACTCGGCCAGCATCATCATGTACTCGATGCCGGTACGCACGGTGTGGACGTTTTTAATGTGCCCATTGAGGCAGTGGCCGGCGTACATATTGCCGGTGGTGGAGTCCTCCCAGCCCGGTACCACGATGGGCAGGTTTTTCTCGGCCGCCGCTACCATCCAGCTATCCTTGGGGTCAATCTGGTAGTAGGGCTCGAGCTTCCCCGAGCGGATAATGCGGTACAAAAACTCGTGCGGGAAGTAGCGCTCCCCGGCCCTATCGGCGGCCTCCCACTCGTCTAGCAGGGCCTGCTCGAGCCGCCGCATGGCCTCCATCTCGGGAATGCAGGTATCGGTCACCCGGTTGAGGTGGCGCTCCAGGAGCTTCTGCTCATCCAAGGCGGTCAGTTCGCGCCAGTTGGGAATGCGTTCGTAGTGATGGTGGGCTACCAGGTTAAAGAGGTCTTCCTCCAGGTTGGCCCCGGTGCAGCTAATGGCGTGCACTTTGTCCTGCCGGATCATCTCGGCCAGCGAGAGACCCAGCTCGGCAGTGCTCATGGCCCCGGCCAGGGTGACCATCATCACCCCCCCTTGCTCGAGGTGGGCGCGGTAGGCTTCGGCGGCCTCCACCAGGGTGGCGGCGTTGAAGTGACGAAAATGGTGCTTCAGAAACTTTGAAATTTCTCCACCTGGCATACAAGCTCCATTCTCGCGGGGTGGGCGATGGTGGCTCCCCCCTTTGGTCTTCAGACCAAGCGCCACGGTGCTCCAGGGACAAAGGCGTCCCGCCGAGCTCCAACTGAAAAGTGTACCTGGGGTTGTGTGGGCAGTCAAAAATAGGGGCTTTGCTCACTACCCACAGGTGCCTGCCCGGCGTATGGTGGGGCCTGTGAAAGACCTCGAGTCCCGAGCCGACATCGCTGTTGTGGTAGACAGGTTTTATGCCAGAGCCATCCAGGACGAGCAGATCGGTTACCTATTCGAAGGCCTCGACCTGATGAACCACCTGCCGGTCATCTACGACTTCTGGGAGAACATCCTGTGGCGCACCGGGGCTTACAAGGGCGGCATGATGTACAAGCACCTGCTGCTCAACGCCCGCAAGCCCCTCCGGCTCGAGCACTTTCAACGCTGGCTCGAGCTCTTTACGCAAACCATCGACGAGCACTTTGCCGGGGAGAACGCCCGCACCATGAAGCAGTTCGCTCACTCGGTGGCCCGCACCATCTACGCTCGAGTCTCCCAGCAAAATAGCCTCCCGCTCGGGGTTCGGGATGCCCCTAGCGAAACCAGCGCCAAAGCAGATTGAATAGCAGGCTCAGCACCAGACTCACCAGCAGCATGGAGGTGAGGGGAAAGTAAAAGCGAAAACCCTCGCGCTCGAGGCGAATATCGCCGGGCAGGCGGCCAAACCAGGCCAGCAGCCCCGGGGCATACAGCCACACCAGACCCAACAGCACCAGCATCAGGCCCAGGGCCACCAACGCGCGCCCGATCTCCATGCTTCAATGGTAGCCCAGTTCGCGTAGAGCTTCAGGGTCTTTGCGCCAGTTAGGGTAGACCTTGACCTGCAAGTCCAGGTAAACCTTGCGGGCCAGAAAGACCTCGAGCTGCTTGCGGGCGGCTGCCCCAATTTCCTTGAGCTTGCGCCCCCCCGCCCCAATCAGGATGGGCTTGTGGTTCTCGCGCTCGACGTAGATGTTCACCTGAATGTAGAAGGTTCCTCCGCCCCCGCCGGCGGGGGCAGGGCGCAGCTCAAACGCTTCGGTTTTGGTGGCAATCGAGTAGGGAATCTCTTCCTTGAGGCGCTTCATGGCCTCCTCGCGCACGATCTCGGCCGCCCATTCCTCGGGGGTCTGGTCGCCTTTGGCGTAGTCTTCAGGGAAAAAGAAGGGGCCTTCGGGCAACAGGGAAAGGATCTCGTCCCGCAGGGCTTTGGCATCGCGCTCATTCTGCGCCGAGATCATACGGGTTTCCAGGCCCGGCAAAAGCTCGGCGTAGGCCTGCAGCGCAGCCTCGGGATACTTGGCGGCATCGGCCTTGTTCCCGACCAAAATAATGGGCACCTGATCTTTCAGGGGCCGCAAAGCCCGCGCCACCAGCTCATCCTCGTGGGTAGGGGGGTGGCGCAAATCCACCAGCCAGAGCACCAGGTTGACCTCGGCCAGGGCCTCAGTAATCTGCCGGATCATGTACTCGCTCAGGGCATCGGAGGCTTCGTGCCAGCCCGGCGTGTCCACAAATACAATCTGGCGGTTGCCCTCGGTGTGAATACCGCGCACCCGCTTGCGGGTGGTCTGCGGCTTAGGGCTGATGGGGGCGATTTTCACGCCCAGCATGGTGTTGACCAGGGTAGACTTGCCCACGTTGGGCTTGCCCACCACAGCTACAAATCCGGAATAGGTCGTGCCTTCAGTCACGCCTCCTAGTATAGAGGCCTTCCCCACATCCGTTATCCTGTAGCGAGTTATGCCCGACCCCCTGGCCCTTGCGCTCACTCCCCAGATTGGCCCCCAACGCCTGCAGCAAGCCCTCTCAACCGACCTGAGCGTGGAGGCTGTGGCCGAGGTGCTGGGCCCGGAAATTGCAGCAGGCTATGCCAGAACCCTTCAGAGCGGCCTGGCCGAACAGGAGCGCGCACAGGCAGCCCGGCTGGGGGTACGGCTGATCGGGCTCTGGGAGGAGGATTACCCAGAGGTGCTCCGGCACCTGGAGAGTCCGCCCATGGTGCTGTACCTGAAAGGGGAACTACCTCCTTCCGAGCGCAACATCGGAATTGTGGGCACCCGCAAAGCCAGCCCCTGGGCTACCGCCTGGACGCACAAAGTAACCCGCGAGCTGGCCGAGGCTGGCATCGGGATCATCTCGGGGCTGGCTCTGGGCATAGATGCCGCCGCACACAAAGGGGCCCTGGACGGGGGCGGCTATACCCTGGGGGTGCTGGGCAGCGCCATAGACCACTTCTATCCGGCCCAGAACCGCGCCCTGGCCGAGAGGATGAGCGTACTCTCGGAGTTCCCACTGGGCACCCCCCCACAGGCCGGGTTGTTTCCCCGGCGCAACCGGATCGTGGCGGCCTTCGTCAGGGCGGTGCTGGTGGTGGAGGCCGGGGAAAAAAGCGGCAGTCTGATTACCGCCAGGTTTGCAGCAGAGCTGGGCCGCGATGTGCTGGCCGTACCGGGTCGGCCCGGCGATACTTTTTCGCTGGGCTGCAACCGGCTGATTCAGGACGGAGCCGGGCTGGTGCTGAACACCGAGGACGTGCTGAACGCCCTGGGGGTGCTGGCCCCCAAAAAGCAGGCCGTGCAGTTGGAGGGAAGCGAAGCTAAAGTCTACCGGGCCTTGCTCGAGTTCCCCGAGGCCCTGCCCGACGACCTCGCACAGTCCACCGGCCTTTCCACTGGCGAGGTTCTCTCGGTGCTGATGATGCTCGAGCTTAAGGGACTGGTGCAGAGCAGCGCAGGGCGCTACAGCCCAGCGTAATGGGCTAGCTCAGGAGCAACCTCTCCAGAGGCCGCCACCTGCTCGAGGGCCTCCTGTAACACCTCCACCCCTGCTCCCCGCCGGCAGGCCCGCTCGGAGAGTATTCTTCGCCACAGGCGGCCACGGGGCTGCCCCTTGAACAGGTTGAGCATGTGCCGGGCAATGGCCCATAGCGGGGTGCCCTGCTCGAGCTGGGCCTCGGTGTAGTGCAGCATGGCCTGGGCCACCTCGAGGCGGGTGGTGGCGCGGGCCTCGCCAAACAGCATCCGATCCGCTGCCTCGAGCACAAAAGGATCCTCGTAGACCGCCCGCCCCAGCATCACCCCGTCCACCTTAGCCAGATGGGCCTGAACTTCTTCCAGCGTGCGCACCCCCCCATTCAGCACGATGGTCAGGTGGGGGAAGTCCTGCTTGAGCTGGTAGACCCAGTCGTAGCGCAGCGGGGGGATGGTGCGGTTTTCGGCGGGCGAGAGCCCCTTGAGGTAGGCCTTGCGGGCGTGGATGATAAATACCTCTATGCCCACCCCGGCCAGTTTTTCGACGAAGCGGGCCAGATAACGGTAGTCCTCCACCTCGTCCACCCCCAGCCGGTGCTTGGTCGTGACCGGAATTTTCACGGCCTGTCGCATGGCCGCCATGCTTTCTGCCACGAGATCGGGCTCGAGCATCAGGCAGGCCCCAAACCCACCCCCCTGCACGCGCTCCGAAGGGCAGCCCAGGTTCAGGTTGATCTCGTCGTAGCCCCAGGCTTCGCCAATCCGGGCCGCCTCGGCCAGCTTTTCCGGCACCGAGCCCCCTAGCTGCAGGGCCACCGGGTGCTCTTCGGGGCTAAAATCCAGCAGTTTGGGCCGGTTGCCCAGCAAGATGGACTGATCCACCACCATCTCGGTATACAGGCGCACCCGCCTGGAGATGAGCCGCACCAGATAGCGAAAATGCCGGTCGGTCCAGTCCAGCATCGGCGCGACGGACAGCCGGTGGGGATTCGTAGCGTGGACAATCGGGGTGGTGGTCATTTGAAGCCTATGAGCATTCAGGCGCCTGCCAGAACTTCCTGGGGCGATAAGCGTTTGGGCTCGCGGAACTCGATATCCTCCCACTCGCCTTCCTCGATGACCTCGAGGTTGGGGTTGAGGCCACGGAAATAGGCCACCACCTCCTGCACCAGGTCGTCCGGGGTCGAGGCCGCCGAGGTAATGCCCACCGTGCGCACCCCCTGGAGCCACTCCGGCTGGATGTCGTGCACGGTATTGATGCGCTCAGCCCGGCCCACCAGGCTCTGGGCCAGCTCCAGCAGCCGCATCCCGTTGGAAGAGGCCAGGCTGGTGAGTACCAGAAACAAGTCCACGTTGGGCGCGATCCGCTTAACGGCATCCTGGCGGTTTTTGGTGGCGTAGCACAGGTCGTGGCGGCTGGGCACCACCAGCTTGGGGAAGCGCTGCTTGAGAATCTCGATGGTGGCGAGGGTGTCGTCCACCGAGAGGGTGGTCTGGGTCAGCACCACCACCTTTTCGGGGTCGGGCACCTCGACCGTGCGGGGGTCGGCCAGGCGGGGGTCGCGCCCCACGTGGGTGTGCACCGCCACCAGGATGGTGTTTTCCGGCGCCTCGCCGCGTGTTCCCTTAATCTCTTGGTGGTCGGCGGAGTCGCCAATCAGCAAAATCCAGTAGCCTTCCTTTGCATAGCGCTTGGCCTCACTGTGGACTTTGGTCACCAGGGGGCAGGTCGCATCAATCTGGTGCAGGTTGCGCTGGGCGGCCTCGGTACGCAGCCAGGGAGGAATCCCGTGGGCCGAGAAAACCACGGTTTCGTTCAGCTTTTTGCCGGCTTTTGCCAGCTCGTCGCGTAGTTGCTCTACCTCGGCCAGGTCTTCGACAAAGTGCACCCCGTGCTGTTCTTCCAGCCGTTTGACCACCACATCGTTGTGGACGATGGCATGGTACACCACCAGTTCGCCCTCATCGCGCAGCGCTCGAGCCGCCTTTTCCACTGCCTCAATGGCCATGACCACCCCGGCGCAAAAGCCCCGGGGTTTGGCCAGATAGATCCGCTCAACCATACCAAGAGCCTACCTTAGCACAGGCGCTTTCCCTGCTCTGTAAGCCAGGGCTGCACCCTGCTCTAGACCCCATAAAGCGCGGTGTATTTGCGGGTTAGATACTCTACCAGGTACTGCGGGTTAAGGTCTTCGCCGGTTACATGCCGGAGCAGGTCACGGGGCCAGTAGCGGCTGCCCTGATGGTGGATTTTCTCGCGTGTCCAGTTAAGCAGCGGTGCGAACTCACCGCGCTCGAACCTAGCCTCGAGGCCGCCCAGCTCCTGCTCGGCCTTGGCGAAAAACTGCGCCGCGTAGAGGTTACCCAGGGTGTAGGTGGGGAAGTAGCCAATGAGCCCCGCCGACCAGTGCACATCCTGCATCAGACCGTCTTTTATTTCCGGGGCCTTTATTCCCAGATAGGCCTGGTATTTGGCATCCCAGGCCTCGGGGGCCTCCTCCAGGCTCAGATCTCCCCGCAACAACGCCAGCTCGATCTCGAAGCGGATCAGGATGTGCAGGTTATAGGTCACCTCGTCGGCCTCCACCCGGATCAGGCTCGGCTCCACCGCGTTGACGGCGAAGTGGAAGTCTTCTAAGCGCACATCCCGCAGCGACTCGAAATACTGCTGGGCTCTGGGCCAGAAAAAGCGCCAGAATCCCAGGCTACGCCCCACCAGGTTCTCCCAGGTGCGGCTCTGGGACTCGTGCACCCCCAGCGAGATCTCGGTGCCCATGGGGGTGCCGAAGTGCTCCGGCAAAAGCCCCTGCCCATACAGGCCGTGCCCCATCTCGTGTACGATGCTAAAAAAGCCGGTGTTGAAGTAGTTCTCGTCGTAGCGGGTGGTCAGGCGCACATCGCCGGGGCCGATGCCCTGCATGAAGGGGTGGGCCACCACATCGAGCCGGCCCGCCTCGAGGTCGAAGCCCAGGGTCGCCAAAACCTCGAGCCCAAAGGCCTCTTGCGCGGCCAGGGGAAAAGATCGGTGCAGAATTGCGGTGTTAGGTTTGCGCGCACTACCCTCGAGCCGCTCCAGGAGCCTCACGGTAGCCTGGCGTAGCTGGGCGAAGACCGGCTCGAGCTGCCTGGCGGTAGCCCCCGGCTCGTACTGATCCAGCAAGGCGTCGTAAGGCTCCTCCCGATAGCCCAGCGCCTCAGCCAGCTCGCGGGTGAGGCCGAAGATTTTTTTAAGCGCCGGCTTGAAACCGGCCCAGTCGTTCCTGGGCCGGGCCTCCTGCCAGATGGTCTCTCCTTCGCTGGTAGCCTGGGCCAGCTCCACCGCCAGGCGCTCGGGTACCTTGGTCTGCAGGTCGTAGGCCCGGCGCCACTCCCGCACATTCACCGCTTCCACCGATTCGGGCTCCCCCAGCCAGTCCGAACCCTCCACCACCGCCAGCATCTCGCCGATGCGGGGGTCGGTGGCCCGCTGGTGCAGCACCTTGGCCAGCGCAGCCTGCATCTGGGCCCGGTGGGCATGTCCCTTTTTAGGGGTGTAGGTAGCCTGATCCCATCCGGCCAGCTTGCCAAAAGAGGCCAGGCAGGCGGTTTCGCGGCTGTGTTCCAAAAGCCAACGGTATGCTTCTTGCGGCGTCATACCCGCCCATCATAGCGGTTCAGTCCCAGGCCACCCAGGCCCCACCTGTCCGTAAATCAAGCTGCAGGAGGCCGTTCTGGTACGCATATCCCTGACCGCGTGTGGGGGGCGCTATTCCCCAGACCTCGGCCACCACCCCCTCCCGGCTGTGGCCGGAGCGGTCGGTAAAGTGAAGCTCGAGCCGCCCTCCATCAAAAACGCCCTCGAGCTCGCTCCAGGCCCCTTCATCCCCACCCTCGCCCGCATCCTCGAAGACCCGGCCCCGCACTTCCGGCCCCAGTGCCACCCGGAAACAGAGGAAGGGCCAGCGGGCAGAGCGGGTCGGGTAGCGGGCCTCGGTTAGGGGAATAGCCGTGCCGGCCCGCTGAAAAAGCGGCAGGTGCTCCAGCGGGGCGGCGACTCGGTGAAAACTAGAGCCCTCCAGCCGCTCGCCGCTCCAGAAGTCCTGCCAGCCCCCAGGCGGTAGGTAAACCTCGCGGGCCCGCTCCCCCCGGCGGAGCACCGGGGCCGCCAGCAGAGCTTCGCCCAGCAAAAACTGGTCGTCGCGCCAGGCCGCTGCCTCCTTGGGCCAGTGCAGCCCAAGCGGGCGCAAGAGCGGCAGCCCCTCCTCGTGGGCGGTGCGGGCCAGACTGTAGAGGTAGGGCAGCAATCGGTAGCGGAAACGCAGGGCCTCGCGCATCTGGCTCGTCCAGGGCTCACCAAAAGCGTAGGGCTCCTGGCGGCGGGTGCCCAGGGCGCTGTGGTTGCGGAAGAAGGGGTACAGGGCGCCCAACCACGTCCAGCGCAGCAGCAGTTCGGGCTCGGCGTCCAGGCCAAACCCACCCACATCGCCGCCGGCCAGGGGTATTCCCGAAAGCCCCAGGGAAAGCAGCATCGGCACCGAGAGGGCCAGATCCTCGTAGCGGCTTTCGTTGTCGCCCGTCCACACGAAAGCGTAGCGCTGGATGCCGGGGAAACCGCTGCGGGTCAGGATGAAGGGCCGCCGCCCCAGGGCTTGCAGGCCCCGGTAGGTGGCCTCGGCCATGCCCAGGGCGTACAGGTTGCGGGCCTCGAGGTGGCTCAGAACCCCCTGCCGGGCCGCGAGGGGCAGGGCCTTGTCGGGGGGTTCAGCACCCCCCAGCTCCAGCACCGCGGGCTCGTTCATGTCGTTCCAGATGCCCGCGAACCCGTATGTTTGTGCAAACTTCTGCACCTCTTCGGCCCAGAAGGCGCGAGCCTCCTCGCGGCTAAAGTCGGGCCAGACCGCCCGCCGGGGCCAGACCCCCCCCACCAGCAGCTCGTCCCGGTCGTCCTGAATGAACACCCCACGGCGCCTGCCTTCCTCAAATACCGCGTACCCCTCCTCGGCCTTCACCCCCGGATCCACGATGGGCACCAGCCGCACCCCCTGATCCGACAACTCCTGGGCCAGGGCGGCCAGCCGGGGGAAACGCTGGGGGCTGGCGGTAAAGACCTTGTACCCGTCCATATAGTGGATGTCGAGCCAGACTGCCTCCAGGGGCAGCCCGTGGGCAGCAAACTGCTCCACCACCTCCCGCACCGAGGCTTCGTCGGCGTAGCTGTAGCGGCACTGGTGGTAGCCCAGGGCCCACAGGGGGGGCATGGGCGGCCTCCCGGTCAGACGGGTCAGGCCGGCCACCACCTCCAGCAGGCTGCCTTCCAGCAAGTACAGGTCGAGGGTAGGGCCGGCCACCGCCAGGCGGGCCTCGGCGGGATGGGAAAAGCCCAGGTCGAACAGGCTGGGATGGCTCTCGTCCAGTAGCAGCCCCCAGGCCCGGTCGCCCTCAACCCGCAGCAGAAGGGGGCTGGCCTGGTAGAGGGGGTCGCGGCCTGGCCGGGGGGGCTGGTCGGCGGTAAAGTTCCAGTAACGCCTCCCCCGGCGCTCGAGCCCCCCCACCCGCTCCCCCAGCCCCAGGTAGCGGGCTGCTCCCAGCGGAAAGCTAAGGGCCAGCAAGGGGTAGGGTACGCCGTCGGTGAGTAGCCGCAGCAGCGGTGGAGCCTCGCGGTGCGGGCAGCCCCAGAAGGCCAGCTCGAGGCCCCCCCACCCAAGCCCCTGCTCCCCCGGCACCAGCGGCGAAAGCCCTTCAGCGAGGTAGCTTTCCGCCACCTTCTGGGGTTGCCTACGCACCACCCCCTGCACTGCCGGGCCTTCCTTGGTAGCGTCGCGGGGCCGCTGGGTCAGCAGAAACCGCCAGGCCCGCACCCCCTCGTGTTCGACCTGTTCCACCCTAGCCTGCACCAGCCCCCCCTCGAGGGCCAGCCGATCCATCCGATCAAAGGGAATCTCCCAGTTCAGCAGTTCGTTCAAAAAGCCTCCCTAGCCTAGCTTGCTCAAGAATCCCGGACACCCCCAACCGGGCCGCGGATTTCTAGAACCTCGAGGCTTCCGGTGTATGCCTGTGCAAAACGATGGTTCAGCCTTTCACCGCACCTGCGGTCAGCCCGGCCACGATGCGCTGCTGGAAGATCAGCACCAGGATCACCAGCGGCACCGTCACCACCACCGAGGCCGCCATAATCGAACCCCAGGGAATCTCGAAGGGGGTGGCCCCGCCAAACGAAGCGATGGCCACCGGCACGGTGCGCACGTTGTTGCCAATGGTAAAGGTCAGGGCGAAGAGGTACTCGTTCCAGGCGGCAATAAAGGCCAGCAGGCCGGTGGTCACCAGACCGGGGCCGGTGAGGGGCAGCATGACCTTGATCAGGGTTTGCATGGGCGTGGCCCCGTCCACGTAAGCGGCCTCCTCGAGCTCCCGCGGCAAACCCCGGAAGTAGCCGGTCAGCACCCACACGGTAAAGGGCAGGGTGAACAGCAGATACGAAAGAATCAGACCTGCATGGGTATTAAACAAACCCGTCTCCCGCAGCAGCACAAACATACCCGAGAGCACCGATACCTGGGGGAACATGGTCATGGCCAGCACCAGGTAAAGTACGGCGTTTTTAGGGGGAAAGCGCAGCCGGCCCAGGGCATAAGCGGCCATCACCCCCAGCACTAGGCAGATCAGGGTGGCCCCCCCTGCCACAATCAGCGAGTTGAGCAGGTTGCGGCCAAACTCCGCTCCGCTAAAGACATTCTGGTAATGCGTAAGGGTGAAGGGCACCGGCAAAAAACTGGGGTTCGAACTAAACAGCGCGTCGCTGGTCTTGAAGCTGCTAATCACCGCCCAGTAAAAAGGAAACACGCTGTAGACCACGATAAAGACCACCAGCGCATAAAACAGCAGCCGCCCCAGGTAGTAACTCCAACCTCTAGTCCTCACCGCGCACCCCCTTTCCGGCTACGCGCATGTAGAGCACCACAAAGATAAAGATGATCACCAAAATCGCCACCGATACCGCAGAACCGTAACCCAGATCCTGAAAGTCAATCAGGGTCTGGCGGTTGTAAATGGCCAGGCTTCGGGTAGCGGTATTGACCCCCACCATCACGAAAATTACGTCGAAAACCCGCAGCGCATCCAGGGTGCGGAAAATAAGGGCCACCACCAGGGCCGGGGTGAGCAGCGGGAGCGTGAGCGTCCAGAACTGCTGCCACTTGCTGGCCCCGTCAATGTCGGCGGCCTCGTAGATGTCGGACGGAATCAGTTGCAACCCGGCCAAAAGCAGCAAGGCCATAAAGGGTGTGGTCTTCCACACATCCACCGCCACCATGGCCCACAGCACGGTATTGGGGTTGGCCAGGAAGGCGATTTTGTTGGCCACCAAACCGGTATTTACCAGGATGACGTTGATCACCCCGTAGATGTCGTTGAGCATCCACTGCCACATCTTGGCCGAGACCACCGTGGGGATGGCCCAGGGAATCAGGATGGCCGCCCGTACGATACCCCGGCCCCTGAAGTTGGAGTGAATCACCAGGGCAATGGCCAGTCCCAAAACGGTCTCGAGGAAAACCGAGACCACCGTAAAACGCAAGGTGTTCCAAAGTGCGCCTCTAAAGTCGGGATCCTGCAGCAAAAAAATGTAATTTTTGAAACCCACAAATTCGGTCGGCTCCACGAACGAAATATCGGCCCGGTGAAACGAGTAGTAAAAGACCTGAGCCAGTGGGTAGCCAGCCACGAACGCCACCACCAGGAGCGTAGGCAGTACCAGCAGCCAGGCTAAGCGGGTTTGTCGAATTGTGAGCATCTACATACACCTCCACCCAAAGTCGAACCTCGACAGCCAGCGGTATTGTTCCAAGACACCGCTACTATATTGCTTTGTGCAGGCATATTCAAAGCGTGGTTCTCAGCCCTACCTGGCCGCATCATATGTCATGCAACGCGACCGTGAGAGAGCCTCCCTAAAAGTTAGTGTGGGTAACTCTATAAAGGATTGGGGCCGGATATCCGACCCCAATCTCGCACCACTATGGCAGTCTAGCGCAGAATGCGCCGGAAGGCAGCTTCCATGTCCCTCACGGCCTGGGCCGCGGGCTTACGTCCAGTGATAGCTTCGTGTACACCCGTCCAGAAGGCCTCGGAGACCTGGTTGTAGCGGGCACCCGCTACGCCCGAAGGACGGCCCACGGCGTTTTGGAACACCGGCAGCAGATCCTTGAAGAAGGCGTTCTTGGCCAGCACCTGAGGGTCGTTGTACAGGGCGGGCCGGGTGGGGAGACGCGAAAGGCTGATGGCGTTGTCTTTCTGGACTTCCACGCTGGTCAGGTACTTGACCAGATCAGCAGCAACCCGCTGGTTGCGGGAGTAGGTCGAGACCATCAACTGCCAGCCGCCCAGGGTTGCGGCGTTCCGGCCGCCTTGGCCTGCTCCACGGGGCAATACGGTCACGCCAATCTTGCCGCGCACAGCGCTACCTTCGCTCTGGCCCAGGCTGTAAGCATAGGGCCAGTTGCGCATAAAGGCAGCATTGCCCGACTGGAAGGCGTTACGGGCTTCCTCTTCAGCGTAGCTGGTCACACCGGGAGGCGAGATGCGGCCCACCCAGCTCCGTGCCATGTTGAGGGCGGCGATGGCCTGGGCGTTGTTGATGCTGATGCGGCCATCGGGCTCGATGATGCGTCCGCCGCCCATGGAGAAGATCCACTCCAGCGCGTCGCAGGTCAGACCTTCGTAGGCCTTGCCCTGCCAGACAAAACCCCAGAAGTCGCGGTTACCGGCCTGGCGCTCGCCGGCTTGAATCTTGGTAGCCATCTGGTCGAGCTCGGTCCAGGTCTGGGGCGGGCGCTGATACCCGTACTTCTGCAGCAGATCGGTGCGGTAATAGAGCAGACCCGCATCGGTGAAGAAAGGAATCGAGGTTAGCTTGCCTCGGATGGTGTTGTTTTCCACAATACGGGGGAAGAACTGGCTCAGCTCGGCTTCGGTAAAGAACTGCTTGAGATCGGCCGCATGGGGCGCCACAATGCCAGGCCAGATCACGTCGATCATGTACACGTCAACGTCGGCGCTGCGGGCTGCCCAGTACTGCTGGTACAGGGCCAAACGGTCGTTGGTATCGGCAGGGGAGTCAATGTACTCGATCTTGTTGCCGGTTTTTTGGGCCCACTCCTCTGCCTTAGCCTTCATCCAGCGGCCACCTTCACCCACCGCGGTCGAGTCGCCCGCCACGCGGATGGTTACCCCCTGGGCGAGGGCCAGCCCGCCCACAGTAAGGGTCAGGGCCAATGCACCTATCAGCCATTTCTTCATATTTCCTCCTATTTATTTGGAAGTGCTTCCACGGCAAGTCAACCATCAACACAGCTGGCTCAACATCTTTTGGAAGAACTTCCTGCGCGAAGTCTATACCAGCCATCTTACGCTGTCAACCCAATGCTCATTGCCGAAAAGCAGCACGGAGACGGCAAAATTGAAGCCCGGTAAGGCCAAGCTGCCATACCGGGTTTATTGCAAGGCGCAGGACGCTTTTGAGGCGTAGCAGCCTGCCGACTCATCTAGTCTGCGCAGTACGCCACACTACCCACATTTACTGTACCCACAGCTATAGCACTTGGTGCAACCTTCCTCGCGCACCAGGTTTTCATCGCCGCACTCGGGGCACTTCCCTAACCCTAAGCCTGGCTTGATATTCTGGATGGGCGCGGTCATGGCCCGCTGCATGGCCTGGGGCACCATGTGGTCGTCGGGGGGTATCTGGGTGGCTTTACGATCGGCCTCGGCAATCTGGATTTTACTGGTGGTCTCGAGGGCCACCGCAATCAGGTCAGCTTTGCTGGTCACGAAGCGGCCCTGGTAGCTGCCGTACAGGCCGCCATTAATGCCGCGCAGGGTTTTGACCAGTTCGGCTACCGGCACACCGTATTGCAGGGCCTTGGAGATGATGCGGCCCAGCGCCTCGCTATCGGCGTTGGCCTCGTCGCCGGCCTTGCCCGAGGTCAGAATTACCTCCACCGGGTGCTCACCCTGCATATTCACCGTAACCAGGAAGCCCCGGCGGGTGCCGTCGGCAGCGGTCAGCTTGACCATATCGGTGTAGCCCACCAGCCGGCCCGTGCGCTCGAAGATGGGGCGGGCGGTACGTTCTGGGCTGGGCGGAACCTCCAGAAGGGCGGGCTGTACGGCCACCGTCTCCTGGCTCTTGGCCTCGGTCTTCTCCTCTTTCTTTTCTTCCTTGCTTACCGAGAGCACCTGGTACTCGCGGCTGCCGTCACGGTAGACCGTAATGCCTTTGCAGCCAGTCATGTAGGCCTCGGTATAGGCCGCCTCTACGTCTTCTACGGTGGCCTGGTTGGGCAGGTTGATGGTCTTGGAGAGCGAGTTGGCCGCATAGCCCTCGGCGTCGAAGGCGGTCTGCACCACCCCCTGCATTCGCACGTGGTCCAGCGGGGGCACGTCGTGGGCCCCTTCAAACACCGCGGCGATGGCGGCGGGGATGCCCTCGAGTCCCTTCACGCTACCGTGGTTGGCCTGGATGGCCTCGATAATGGCGTCCCAGTTCCAGGCCCCGTCTTTCTCGAACGGCCCGGTGGCCGGGAACTGCTCCATCATCTCTACAAACAAGGGGTGCAGCAGGGCTTTGTACTGCCCGCCGATGCGCCGCCACATGAAGGGCGAGAACATCGGCTCGATGCCGCTCGAGACCCCCATCAGCATGCTGGTGGTTCCGGTGGGGGCCACCGTCAGCACCGCCACGTTGCGCCGCGGGCGGATGCCCAGCGCCTCGAAAGCAGCCCGGTGCTGTTCATAAAGCGGGAACACCCCGCGCTCCTGGCCCAGCCGCTCCGACTCGGCGATGGCCTCTTCGCGCATGGCGTTCATCACCTGGGCCACCACCCGGCGGCCCGCCTCCGAGGAGTAGGGCAGCCCCATCTTGATGAGCATGTCGGCCAGGCCCATCACCCCCAGGCCCAGGCGGCGCAGGATCTGGCTGGCGACACGGTTGTCCTCGAGGGCAAACACGTTCACGTCCAGCACGTTGTCCAGGAAGCGTACCGCGGTGCGCACATCCTTGCGGAACTCGGCAAAGTTGAACACGCCGTTTTCCACGTAGGCGGCCAGGTTGATGGCCCCCAGGTCGCAAGGTTCGCCCACCGTAAGAGGGATTTCCCCGCACGGATTGGTCGAGCGAATCTGATAGCGCGGCCCCAGGTTCTTGAGCGCCGAAAGCTCGTTAATGCGATCCACAAAGATCAAGCCGGGCTCACCGGTGGCCCAGGCGTGCCAGGCAATCTCGTGCCAGAGCCACTTAGCCGGCACTTTGCCGTCGTAGACCGGGATGGGCCGGGCGCCATCCTGGGCACGCTCGGGCAGGTCGGGCAGCGCCCCTGTGTAGGGCCCCTGCACCGGGTAGGGGTAGTATTTGCCTGGCACCTCCGAAGGTTCCACTGCCCATAGCCCATCAGCCTGAAGGGTTTGCCAGAAGGCTTCGGTGACCAGAATCGAGATGTTGAAGGTAGAGATATCGCCCTCGCTGGCCTCGCGGTCGAGATCCTTAGCGGTCAGGAAGTCCAGCAGGTCGGGGTGGTCAATGGCGATGGTCGCCATCCCGGCGCCACGCCGGGTTCCGCCCTGTCGCACCACCCGCAGCACCGGGGCGTACACATAGCGCAGGGTGGCGACGGGGCCGGCTTTTTCGGCTCCAAGGTTGGCCCACTCCAAAAAGTTATCGAAAATCTCCACCAAAAAGCTCACCGGGCCGCTGCTGGTGCCACCACTGCCTCGGATGGGCGCCCCCTCAGGCCGCAGACTGCTAAAGTCCACATGGGGTTCCTGGCCCTTTACAGCCAAACCCAGAGCCGATTTGGCAGCCTCGATAATGCCGCGCATATCATCGGGCACGATCAGCGTATCGCCGGGCTTTTCCCGCACCGTCATCACCCCGTTGCGCCGGGCCAGCGCCGCGAGCTCGGGCTTTAGAAGGCCGTAGACCACCCGCGTCCAGTTGCGTACGGTGATCTGTTCCTTATCACCATCGGGGTTGATGGGGGGGCGCATCATGCCCTTGATGAAGTCTTCGACGTCGGCATGGTCGGCAGCAAGGTACGCGAAACCGCGCACCGTGCCGCGGGGGCCTGCGCTTTTGCGGGAAGTGTAGGGATCGAGGTTGACCCCGTTACCCCCGCCCACCTTGGTCACCAGGGCCAGCTTGGTCGCCACTTCCAGCACCCCATCGAAGCTGCTGGGGTCGTGTTCGGTCGCGCCCTGTACAAAGCAGTTTAGAACGTTGCCGTGCTGGGTTCCCGCGCCTGCCAGCACCCGCCCGCCAGGGCAAAAGCGCTTCGAGGCCATCAAGCGATAAAACTGCTCACCCCAGTAGGCTTTGTCCTGCTCGGATTTTTCCGGTGAAGCCACCCAGGTAGCCACCCGACGAAACATACCAAATACATCCCCATCTCCCGGCTGCATGTACTGGCGCTTGGCAATGGCTTGGGCGTGATCATCGAAAAGTGCGGGCTCAAAGCTATTCATGGGTTCCTCCAATTTCGAGTAAAAACTCCCCAGCCACTTTGGTGGCACTATATATGGGGGTTTCCGCGCTAAATGCTACTACTGGTTGTGTATTTCTGGCAAGTAGCCAGGAAAACGATTAAGAACGAGGATGATTCGATAAGTACATAATACATCTGGGCTTATTGAAAAGCAAAGATTGCATATTGTGGATTTGAAGTAAAATAGCTACTAAAAGTAGTGGCTCAACAGTTGTTAAATCTGTTGCAAACAGAAATACCCAGATCATCCCAGCGGTTTATTCCAGGGTCTGCCATACTGCCAGGGTAAAGGGTTCTAGAATACCGCCCTCGAGGCAACCCCCCACACAACGGCCCGTTTTACCCGACAGCAAGTCTACTACCTGTTCGCCGCGCGGCCACAGCCCATGTAGGGGTATGTGGACGCGCCAGGGTTCAGGGGATGCGTTAACAGTCACCACCACGCTTGTAGGCTCGAGGGTACGGGCAAAGGCCAGGCGTCCATCCTGGGCATACAGGTATTGGTAACGCCCCCGGCGCAGCACCGGCAACGACCGGCGCAGGGCCGACATCTGCTGGATGGTGCGCTGAATGGGCTTATGCCAGCGAGACTCATCCCAGATCATGCCCCGACGGTTGTCGGGGTCGTGGCCTCCGGCCATGCCAATTTCGTCGCCGTAGTAGACCGTGGGTGCTCCCGGCAGGGTAAAGAGCATGGCAAAGGCCAACTGTACCCGCTCGAGCTGGCCCCGCAAAAGGCTAAAGATGCGGGGGGTGTCGTGCGAGGTCATGATGTTCATCTGCGCGGTCACGATATCCCAGCCATAGCGACTGAAGAGATCCTCGAGGCGATGGTGGCAGGCCATGGCCCCCAGACTCTCCAGCCGCCCCAGGCCGCTCTTGGCAGCCAGGTCTTTGTCAAGTAAATCGGCTCCTACAAAGCCCAGAATGGCCCGCCCTAGGGGGTAGTTCATCACCGCATCGAACTGATCGCCCCTCAGCCAGCGGCTGGCATCGTCCCAGATCTCACCCACGATATAGGCTTCGGGGTTGCGGGCCTTCACCCGCTGGCGAAACTCACGCCAAAAATCATCGTCATCGATCTCGTTAGGCACATCCAGACGCCAGCCATCGATGCCGTACTGAAGCCAGTACTCCGCCACCGACAGCAGATACTCCCGGCACTCGGGGTTGGCGGTGTTGAACTTGGGCAGCTCGGGGTTATTCCACCAGGCCGCGTAGTTAGCATGCTTGGCATAGGCATTTAGGGGGAACTTGTAAACATGAAACCACTCCAGGTAGGGTGAGGCGGCCTCGTTTTCGATGATGTGCTGGAAGGCGAAATGCGCCCGTCCGCAGTGGTTGAATACCCCGTCCAGAACCACCCGAATATCGCGCCGGTGGGCTTCCTCCACCAATCGCTGCAAAGCCACATTGCCTCCCAGGATGGGGTCTACCTGAAAGTAGTCGCTGGTGTGGTAACGGTGGTTGGCGGTTGAAGCAAAGACTGGGCAGAAGTACAGGGCATTGAAGCCCTGCTCTTTGATGTAATCCAGCTTCTCGATAACTCCCCAGAGGTTGCCCCCCTTGAAGCCGCGCAGGGTAGGGGGTGCGTCCCAGGCCTCAAAAGCACTTTGTACCGGCGCGGGATGGCCCGCTGGTCCCTGCCCTATACGAAAGCGATCCGGAAATATCTGATAGAAAACCGCGTCTTTGACCCACTCTGGTGTCATTCAAACTCCTGCACGTTGCCAGGGTTAGTCTAAACCCTATGGGCCAAATCTCAAGTGCAGCCGCACAAATATCTGGCGCTAAAGACCCGGCTCTGATAGGATGCCAAAGTTATGCCGCGTGGGAATCTCTTTGTCATGACCGGGGCCTCAGGAGTGGGCAAGGGTACCATTCGAGGGCGGCTCTTGGAGTATCACCGCATGTACTACTCCATCTCCATGACCACCCGCCCGCCCAGGCCAGGCGAGCGGCACGGGGTGGATTACTACTTTGTCAGCAAGGCCGAGTTTGAAAGCAGGATCGCACAAAACGGTTTTCTCGAGTGGGCCCAGTATGTGGATGACTACTACGGCACCCCTAAAGAGCCGGTCGAGGAAGCGTTGAGCAAGGGACAAGACGTGCTCCTGGAAATCGAGGTTCAGGGTGCTTTGCAGGTAAAGAAAACCATGCCGGAGGCTATTCTGGTCTTCATTATCCCACCCTCTCTTTCAGAGTTACGGCGCCGGCTGCTGGTGCGCGGAACCGACAGCCTAGCCAAAATTCGCAAACGACTGGAGCGAGCAGTAGAAGAGATTCGCATGGCCGACCGCTTCAAGTATGTACTGGTCAACGACCAGCTTGACAAGGCGGTCTCTGATTTCGCGGCTATTATACAAGCCGAGCGGCTGTTGCAGCCCCGTATGACCGAGGCCATCGAGCGGGCCCTCTCAAAAGACCCTGCCCTAGAAAGTGAACTCGATGAGATCGAGCGCAAGCGGCTCGAGGCCGGCGAAGCCAGTAAATAGCGGGAGCTGCGATAAGGGGACTCCTCATACAGCCCCGTTCTTATCCTTTAGCATGCTCTACCAAGAAAGTGCATGCCGTTGCTGCTTCTATCCTTATAGTTTTGGATGAGGCCCTCCAGTAAGCTCGGCACGAACATCCCTTTTTGATGTACAATCGGAACCTGGTTGCAGAGGTATACCTATGGCAGAACCCGGCATCGACACCCTTCTGGCCCTGACCGATTCGAAGTATCGCCTGACCGTAGTAACGGCCAAGCGAGCCCAGCAGCTTTTACGCTACGACTTCAAGAACACTGTACTGAGCCCCGACGAGTACCCCCGGATGCGCACCCTGGAAGGCGACAAGCCAGACCCCAACGCTGTGACCTGGGCTATGCAGGAGCTCAAGACCGGGCGGCTTCTAATCGGTGAAAACTTAATCCCCGAAGATCGGCTCACCAAGTTTCTCGATCAGATGTATCCACGCGAGGTCGTCGAACCCGCAGATTAAAACAAGGTGCTGTTTGGCGCGTGCGGGCTGCTCAGAGCCAGCCCGCATCTTCATGCATGGAGCAAGGAACGGTAAAGCTTCCTATATCGCATTATTTCTTGGTGCATTAGCTGTGCTGGCCCTGTATAATCTCAATCCGGTATTCAGGGAGTTGCTATGGCAAGCAAGGAGCAGCGGCATCGTGCCATCCAGGAAATTATCAGCCGGGAAAGTATTTCTACCCAGGCTCAGCTCGTGGAGCGGCTACGAAAGATGAACTTCGACGTAACCCAGGCCACGGTCAGCCGGGATATTAGCGAGATGCGTCTGGTACGAGTTCCACTGGGGCGAGGCAAGCATAAGTACGCCCTGGCCCACCTCGAGCTCTCCGAAGATGTGATGGACGAACTCCGACGCATTTTTCCCACCTTTGTGCGAGACGTAGATCGTGGAGAAAACATCGTGGTGCTGAAGGTTTCGGAGGGGCACGCGTCTGGCATTGCGCTCTTGATCGACCGGCTTCGGCGCGACGACATTGTGGGCACCATCGCTGGCGAGGATTCCATTTTGGTGGTGGGCCGCACCATTCAGGCCGCCGAAAATTTACAGGAAGAATTTGAGGCCCTTCTAACCTGATTGCACCTCCTCCAGGCCCAAAGCTGCAGCGCGTGGCCTCTTCAAAGCATAGGCCATTCTGTTATCAACAAAACCAATGTGATACCCTGATCTCTGGGTATGTTAGAGCGCCTCGAGGTGCAAAACCTGGCGGTGTTGGAGCAGGTAACGCTCGAGTTTAGCCCAGGGCTGACCGTGCTTACAGGCGAAACCGGAGCTGGCAAGAGCGTGCTAGTAGACGCCTTATCCCTGCTTCTGGGCGAAAAGGCCGATGGCCTTATACGCACCGGAGCCGAGACTCTGTTGGTCACAGCTTTTTTTGGGGGAAAGAGTCTCTCACGTAGGGTCTCGCAAGGTCGCAGCACGGCCCGTATCGACGGCGAAGTGGTCAGTCTGAGGGAGCTGAGCGAGGAGACCGCCCTGCATCTCACGATTCATGCTCAGCACGCAGCCCTGGCCCTCTTCAATCGTAAGGCCCAGCGCAGGCTGCTCGACTCTCAGATCAAACCGGATTTGCTGGAGCGCTATCAGCGTGCATTTGCACAGTATCAGTCCATTTTGAGCGAGACCGGGCGCTTGGAAGCAGCAGCCCGCGAGCGTGAGCGCAAGCTGGATATTCTGCGTTTTCAGATTGCGGAAATAGATCAGGCCCGGCTGGTCGTGGGAGAAGAGGAGCAGCTTAGGCAAGAGACGGAGCGCCTGCGGCACCTCGAGACCCTGCGTGAGCGGGTTTCGGCGGCGATAGGCGCTCTGAGCGGGGAGGGTGATGCGCTGGGGTTGGTGACCCTGGCCTCGAGGGAGGTCAAAGCGGCGGGCCGCTTTGATGCCCATCTGGAGAGCCTGGGCCGCGACCTGGAGACTGCCCTGGATGCATTACGGGCAGTGAGCCGCGAACTAGAAGATTATCTGGAAAACCTCGAGGCCGACCCCCAACGCCTCGACGAGGTAGAGGCCCGGCTGGCCCTGATCGAGAAGCTGGGGCGCAAGTACGGTGAAGGCATCCCGGCCATCCTCGAGTTTGCCGAGACTGCCCGGCAGGAACTGGTAGAACTCGAGGGGGCCGAGGATCGCCTAAGTCAGCTCTATAGCCAAAAAGAAACAGCCTGGAAAGCACTTCTGGAAGCAGGGCGGCAGCTTACCGAGGCTCGCACCCAAGCTGCCGAGGCGCTCTCACAAAAGGTTGTCGAGGAAATTCGGGCCCTGGGGATGCCTTCAGCGCAGTTTCAAGTAGGGTTGCTGCCTTTGGAGACCCCCGGCCCCGAGGGGCTCGAGGAAGTACAGCTGCTTTTTTCGGCCAACCCCGGCCTGAACCTGGCCCCATTGGAAAAAGCAGCCTCGGGGGGTGAGCTTTCGCGGGTCATGCTAGCCCTGGCCTTATTGACCGGCACCGAGGCCGAAACGGTGGTGTTCGATGAGGTAGACGCTGGGGTAGGAGGTGAGGCCGCCTGGCAGGTAGCCGAGCGGCTTTTCCGGCTGGCCCAGGAACGCCAGGTGCTGGTAGTGACCCACCTGCCACAAATTGCTGCTCGAGCCCAGAACCACTTCCGGGTGGTCAAGCATGAGGCCGGGGTGCAAGTACAGCGGGTACGCGACGAGGAGCGGGTGCGGGAGCTGGCCCGCATGCTCTCGGGCAGCTACTCCGAGGCTGCCCTCGAGCACGCGCGCGAGCTACTGCTGGGCGTAAGCTCGTAACCGTTTAGCCGAGCTTGAGCAAAACCCGCACCCCGTCCGCCACGTACTGCACGGCCAGCGCGGCCAGCAGGATGCCTAACACCCGAGTAATTACGTTGATACCGGTACGGCCCAGCGAACTGGAGAACTTGAGCGCAGCCCTGAGCGACCAGTAGGTCAGAAACAGCACCAGCGCGGCCACGGCCAGCACCACCACGAACCCCCATATCCCCCCCGGGGCCGACCCAGTGAGAATCAGCACCCCGGCCAGGGTGCCAGGCCCAGCGATGAGGGGGATGGCCAGGGGAAAGACCGAGATATCGGTTCGGGCTTGCGACTCGGCGTGCTCCTCGTCGGTCTCGCGCTCGAGCTGGGCATTGATCATGTCCAGGGCGATTTTGAATAGCAGTAGCCCCCCGGCCACCTTGAGGGCCTCGAGGCTGATACCCAGGTGGCGGAGGATCACTCCACCCAGTATGGCAAAGCCCAGTATCAAAAACCCCGCCACCAGGGTCGAGCGCAGGGCAATTTTCTTTTGCTCCTGATAGCTGCGAGTACCAACCAGGCCCAAAAAAAGCGGTATCAGGCCGATAGGGTCTATCAGCACAAACAGGGTCAGAAAGGCCTTAACAGCAAACTCAATCATGGATAGGGTTTTCCTTAGTATTTTCAACAATCCCTACAACAAGCCGTCAGTCTAGCATAGTTCCTGAAGGTCGGGTTCCAGTACGCCGCTCGAGGTATTTTTGTCTTCCCCAAACCCTTATACTGAGGCCACAAGGAGGTTAACCATGATTCGCACTGTCGCCCTCGTAGGGCACAGCGGCAGCGGAAAAACCACCCTCGGCGAAGCGCTTCTTTACTTCACCGGGGGCAAGGATCGCATGGGCAAGGTAGAAGAGGGCAGCACTACCTCGGACTATACCCCGGAGGAAAAAGCCCACCGGGTCTCAGTTCGCACAGCGGTGCTGCCCCTGACCTACCAAGGGCACCGCATTTACCTGCTCGACGCCCCAGGCTACACCGATTTCGTGGGGGAAATACGGAGCGCCATGGAAGCCGCTGATTCGGCGGTAGTGGTAGTCTCGGCGGAAACTGGTGTGCAGATTGGCACCGAGCGGGCCTGGACGGTAGCCGAGCGGCTGGAGCTACCCCGGATGGTGGTGGTCACCAAGCTGGAAAAAGGGGGCGATTTTTTTGCGCTGCTCGAGGATCTGCGCTCCACACTGGGGCACATCCTCCCGGCGCACCTGCCGCTTTATGAAAACGGGCAGTGGGTTGGGCTGATTGATGTGCTGCACGACCGGGCCTTCCGCTACGACAAGGGCCGCCCGGTGATTACCAGCATCCCCGAAGACCAGAAAGCCCAGGTCGAAAAATACCGTAACGAAGCCCGCGAAGCCATCATCGAGACCGATGAAAGCCTGCTGGAGAAGTACCTCGAGGGCGGCGAAGTGGAGGAGGTGGCCCTCTCGAGGGCCTTCCACGAGGCCGTGCGCAAAGGCCAGGTTTTCCCGGTAGCCATCGGCTCTTCGGGGGCGCTTATCGGGCTGGATATGCTGCTCGACCTGTTCCTCGAGGCCCTCCCCTCCCCCGAAGAACGCTGGGGCCAGGGCAGCCCGGCGGCCAAGGTGTTCAAAGTGCAGGTGGATCCCTTCATGGGGCAGGTGGCTTTTGCCCGGCTTTACCGCGGCAAGCTCAAGGCTGGCGACACCTTGCAGTCAGACAACGGCACGGTTCGGCTGGCCCACCTCTACACCGCCAAAGGTAAGGATTTGATCGAGCTCGAGGAGGCCGAGGCCGGAACCATCCTGGCCCTGCCCAAAGCCGATAGCCTGCACAAGGGCATGGAACTCTGGCAGGGGGAACGCCTGGAGTTTCCCTCGGCCCGCCTGCCCGACCCGGTCGCGATGGTGGCTATCACACCCGAGTCGCGCGCCGATGAGGCCAAACTCGGCGACGCTTTGCGCAAGCTGCTGGAAGAAGACCCCAGCCTGAGGTTCGAGCGCAACCCGGAGACCGGCGAACAGATTCTGTGGGGTATGGGCGACCTGCATCTCGAGACCGCCAAGGAACGCCTGGCCGACTATGGGGTCAAAATCATCAGCCGCCCCCCCAAAATCCCCTACCGGGAGACCATCCGCAAAAAAGCCGAAGGGCAGGGCAAGCACAAAAAACAAACCGGCGGGCACGGGCAGTACGGCGATGTCTGGCTGCGGCTCGAACCCCACCCCGACTACGAGTTTGTCTGGGAGATTACCGGCGGGGTGATCCCCACCAAGTACATGGAATCAGTAGAGGCGGGCATCAAAGAAGCAGCCAAGACCGGGCCGCTGGCCGGTTATCCAGTGATTGGTTTTAGGGCTGTGGTCTATCATGGCTCTTATCACGATGTGGATAGCTCAGATATGGCCTTCCAGCTGGCCGCCCAGCTAGCCTTCCGCAACGTGGTCACCCAGGCCAGTCCCACCCTGCTCGAGCCCATCTACACCCTGAAGATTTTTGTTCCCCAGGATCGGGTGGGCGATATTTTGTCGGATATGCAGTCGCGCCGGGGTCGCATCCTGGGCATGGATCAGGAGGGGGCCCTGGCCGTGGTGAGCGCCGAAGCCCCCCTGGCCGAGGTGCTCGAGTACAGCCGTACCCTGTCCGGGCTCACCCAGGGCACCGGTGCTTATAGCCTCGAGTTCTCCCACTACGCCGAAGTACCCCCCAATCTGGCCCAAAAAGTGATTGCCGAGCGGCAGAAAGCTGAGGCCTGAGCAAAGCGGTACAGCTACCTGTCAAGGCAAAAAATCGCACACTGTAGAAACCCGGGCGAGTACCATGAATCCATGGCTCGCCTGTTGATTTTTGTACTCCTTCTCCTTGGCTCGGCTCTGGCCCAGAACTTGCTTGCCCTGGCCCCTCAAGGGGCGGTAGCCGGCTTTTACCTGAACGACCTGCGCGGCAGCCGTTACCTGAGCGGGCTGGCCGCCGACTGGAAACAAAGTGGAATGGAAGCTCTGCTCAACCGTGAATTGCAGCAACAAGCCGGCTCCGAGGCGGCGCTTCTGGGAATTGCCGCCGGAGGTCTAGCAGCAGCACTTTATACCGATGGATTTTTCGTGATTGCCCGCCCCAGCGCCGAAGCCATGCAAGTGCTGCGTCGCGAGACCAAGGGGCTGCGGCCCCAGGGCGGCTGGCTGGTAGGGGGGGATCGTGAGGTCGAGATGGGCTTCAGCCGCGATCTGGTGTTTATGGCCTCCCCCAAGTATGCCCGCTTATTCCTGCAAAACCGCCGGGGTCTGCAAGCCCCGGTACGGGGGGATATCGTGCTATGGGGGGCCCCGCCGCAAGACCTCCTGCGAAGCCTGGATCTGCCCCCTCGAGCCCTAGGTGCAGCCCGAACCTTCCGCCGCTTTAGCTACGCCATCCAGCTCACCCCCGGAGGCTACACCGACGAGAGTCGTCTGGAGCTAAACCCCGCCTCCGACCCCGCCCTGGCCAGCCTTTTATTACCCAAAGAGCAACCCTATAACGCAGCCGATCTGCCCAGGGGTTTATCCGTAACGACCGGGGTATTCGACCTGAGTCGGTTTGGGGCCTACCTGCCTGGCTTGCTGCGCGAGTTCGATGTGCGGCTGAGCCTGGATCTGAGGGCTTTTGGAGCACGCTTTGCTACCGTTACGGTACAGGGGCCACCCCCTGCGCGGGACGGACTGGGCGAGGGCCTGCTGGGTCACAGCCTGATCTACTGGGAGCTGCGCGACCCCCCCACCGCCGAGGCCAATCTGCTGGCGCTTTTGCAAAGCCTGGCGGCCTTCTCGAGCCCCGACGGCCAGGGCGGTTTCAGGGTGCTGGGCAACGAGGGTGACTTTAAGGCCGTGGAGGTAGGGCTGGGTGGGGTGCTGTACTATAAGCTCGAGGCCAACCGGCTGATTCTAGCCACCAGCAAAAGCGCCCTGGCCGCGGTCAAAAACCCCACCTGGCGTACAGATCCGGGCTTCCAGCGCTTCCGTGTGCGCATACCGGCCAATGCGGTGGGCTACACCTTCGCCAACCAGGGCGCTATTTTGCAGCAACAGTTTGGTTCGTTGAACGATCTGCTGCCCCTAACCATCGGTCAAGGGGATGCACTCGAGCGCGATCTGATCAAATCCTTTGGCAGCTTCCTCGAGCTTGTGGGTAAACGTTTTGGTCTGGGTCTTTCCTATGCGGTGGTGGAGGGCAACAGTCTGGTTAATCGAGGCTTTTACGAGGTGCGGTGGTAGAAGGCTGCATAGGCTTGCCGAAGTAAACGATACTGCCGAAATGCGATCAGATGCCAAATCTGTGTACGTAGCGTATAGAGTGGCTCTGAGAAAGAACCCGGCGATATTCCGCAGTCAAAAAACCTGGTTGTCTTCTTTTAGGGATGGGGGCGAAAGTAGAGTTAATCACGGCAAAACGCCGCAGTGGGCATACTCGAAGTTCGCTTTCGCTTACCGTATCGGAGTCGGGCAAGCCAGGCTGAGGCGCTTCAGGGGGTCTCTTTGGCTGCTATAGAAGCGGCATCACACCGCAGCGACGAGAAAACCTCGAGCGCCCCATCGGAGCCTACTGATTAGCTCGCTGGTTTTATCGAGTGAAAAAGCGAAAGGAAAAAGCCAGTACTACAAAAAGCACGCCCAATACAACGGTAATCCGGTACAGGCCTCCGGTAATCCCGCGGGTGCTAAAAAGGTCAGTCGAGCCGCCAAACATATCGCCCGCCCCCTGCTTGGGTTCTTGCGATAGCACCAGGTAAACCAGAAACCCAGCCACAGCGATATAAATGAAAATTACGATGTTCTGTAAAAACTCCACTTGAGGCCTCCACAGCTACGGGGGATGGTTGGTGCCGGGAATGGGACTCGAACCCACACGGCTGTTAACCGTCCGATTTTGAGTCGGGTGCGTCTACCAATTCCGCCATCCCGGCACGCTCGCTTACTTCTGGCATAGTCGCCAGCAAGACTAAACTATAGTGCCTTTTGCACGGTTTCGCAAGCCGATACTGAGAAGTGCTGCCAGAATTACCGCCCAGTCCCCAAAACGTACGTAGGGGGTATGGTGTTGCAGAATACCAAACTCCCCCGCCAGATAGGCCGCCTGTCGCTGCGGTATGCGGGCCATGACCCGCCCGTAAGGGTCGATGATGGCGGTTACCCCATCGTTTCCGGCCCGCAGCAGCCAGCGGCCGGTTTCAACAGCCCGCAGCCGGCCCATCTGGAAATGCTGTAACCCGCCAAAGCTGGGGCCATACCAGGCATCGTTGGAGCCCAGCTCCAAAACTTGTGCACCATTCAAAACCAAACCTCGCGCCACCGACGGGAAAACCGATTCGTAGCAGATAAAAGCACCGTAGTTATCTAAGGGTGTATAGGCCGTACCTGGCATGCGGCTGCCCAGGTCGCCGTCGAAGCCAAAGGCTCGAAAAAAGAAGCGATAAACAGGGCGCAAAGCTTCGCTCCAGGGAAAGTATTCCCCAAAAGGAACCAGCCGGTTTTTGTCGTAAAAGTGGGTAACTTGCCCGCTCCAGAGGCGTACTACCCGGTTGGTTATGCCCGTTTCCAGACCGCTGATGAGTTCGCGGTGGCCCAGCAGGGCTACCAGTTGAGGCGAAAAGCCCGCAACGGCCGTCTCGGGCCAGACCACCACCGTTACATCGGGGTGGGCCTGCAAGCCCTGGCGAGTGAGTTGCAGGTAAGTTTCCTCGGCAGAGGCCCCCTCGAGCTTCCGCAAGGGGTTGATGTTCCCCTGCACCAACAGGGCTTTTTCGTTCGCTTGAAGCGCGGGGAGTGGGATGCTCCATAGCCCCACCCAGCCCAGCAGCAGCCCGGCCAAGCCCAGGGCCGGGGCCGAGAAAACCACCGGGTCGGCGCGCAGCCGTTGCCAGGCTGCATATACCCCCACGGCCATCCCCAATACCACCAACGAAAGCAAGTAAACGCCCCCCAGGCTTGCCAGCACCCGGCCAGGGGCCTCGACCAGGGCATAACCCATAAAACCCCAGGGAAAGGCGATCTCGCCCAGGGAGGTGAGGTATTCCTGCACCACCCAGAGCCCGGCCCGGGCCAGGGGACGGCCACGGGTCAGGCCAAAGACCACCCCCCAGAGGGCAGCTTTGATCAAGACCAGCGGCAGGTAGGGCACCGCCCCCCAGGGCGTTTCAAACAACACCACAAAACTCAGCGGGAGCCAGACCAGGTGCACTGCCCAGAAACCAATTCCGGCCAGCAGACCAAAGCGGAAGCCCCCCCGGGTCAAGAGCCAGATCAGGGGCAGTGGGGCCAGAAATCCCAGCGGTGTCGGCGGCAGACAGAGCGCCAGGGCCATACCCAAAAGAAGCGGGGTCCAAAACTGCACGGAATAAAGCATACGCGGTCGGGTTGTAAAAAGCCTGAACTTCGAGCCCAAAGCCCCAACCGGCCAAATGGGCCATCCCTTTGGCCGGTTCGTGTCAAAATGAAGCCGTCATGCGGCTGGGGATCATTGCCGAAATTCACGCCAATCTGCCTGCGCTCGAGGCCGCCCTCGAGGCTTTGCGCAAGGAAGGAGTCGAACAGGTGTTGGCGGTTGGGGATCTGGTCGGCTACGGCCCCCATCCCCGCCAGGTGATTCGCAGGCTCGACCGCGAGGGTATTCCCTGTGTGCCGGGGGCAGCCGACCTGCGGGTGGCCTATGCCCTGCCCGCGCCGCCGCGGGAGGGCATCGCCGAGACTACCATCGCCTGGACGCGCGAACAGCTCGGCCAGCGCGAGCTGCACTTCCTGCGCAACCTGCGCTCGCGCCACCGCTACGACACCCCAGGGGGCCGCCTGATGGCCTTCCACGGCTCACCGGAAGACCCCGAACACAAAATTGACCTGAATGAAGCGCATCCCCAGGAAATTCTGAGGATGCTCGAGTCCATCCGCTCGCGCTACGCGGTGGTGGCCGGCAAGCACATCCCCTTTCGTCGGGCGGTACACAGGGGCGTGGTCTTTGATCCGGGCTCGGTGGGCCTGAGTTTGGGGGGTGAGCCGGGGGCCGACGTGCTCATTCTGGAGGACGATATCCACGGCGAGGTGCTCCACCGGTTCTTGAAGCTACCCTACGACTACGGCCAGGTGACCTTCGACCTAGCAGCCTGGGAGCTACCCGAGGTGCTGGCAGAGGTGGTGCGGCAAGGGCGGTTTCCTCAGTAATACTCAGCCCTGTCTTTCCAGCAGACCCCGCGCCAATCCCGCCACCTGCAACACCGGGTCGCGGCGCAGCGGTTCAAGCGAAACAAAATCACCCAGCCGGGCCAGGGCCTGGGCGGCTGTGGCCCGCACCACCGGATTCACGTCCTGGGCACCCCGGCGTATCAGGGGCAGGTAGTCCGGGTTGCCCAGGTTGGCCAGCACCACCAGCGCGTTGCGGGCCATGCGGGTGCGGCCCGGGCGCAGGAACACCGTTCCAGCGTATTTGCGTTCGAAGGCCTTGGAGGAGAGGTAGAAAAAGTCTTCGAGGTTGGGGTAGGCCAGCTCGGGTTCGGGGACAAAATCCTGCCAGAAAGACCTGGCCTTGCGGTTCCAGGGACACACCTCCTGGCAGATATCACAGCCAAACAGCCAGTCGCCAATGCCCGCCCAAAGCTCGCCCGGAATCGGGCCGCGGTGCTCAATGGTCCAGTAGCTGATGCACAAGCGGGCGTCCAGGGTTCCGTCGCCCAGCAGGGCCTGGGTGGGGCAGCGGGCCACGCAGCGACTGCACCGTCCGCAGCGGTTGGGGTAGGGCTCTGACGGGGGGGGCTCGAGCGAGGTGAGGAGCACCGCCAGCGTAAGGTAGGTGCCCTCCCCCATCCGCATCAGCATGGCGTTGCGGCCAATCCAGCCCAGGCCCCCCAGCGCGGCATAGGAACGCTCGGACAGCGGGCCGGTGTCCACGTAGCCCTTGGCTTGCAGGCCCAGGCGCTGGGCCAGGTGTTCCAAGGCCTCCAAATGCGGCTGTATCAGGCGGTGGTAATCGCGCACCCAGGCGTAGCGGGCCATCCGACCCAAACGGAGACCGCCGGGGGGTTTGGGGGGCGGCGGGTAGGCGTGGGGGGCGGCCAGCACCAGCACGCTGCGGGCCCATGTAAAGCGCTGGGAAGGGTTGAGCCGGGTTTCCAGGTTCCGGGGCAGGTAGGCCATCCCAGCTTGCTTGCCTTCGGCCAGCCAGTCGCGGTAGCGCTGCTGGGTTTCCTGTGGCAAGTCCAGGCCGGCCCAGGCGGTCAAAAAGCCCCGCTCCTGCGCTGCTTGGGTAAGCGCTTCAGCCACCTGCACACGCCAATTGTCTGAGGTTTAGCAGGTAAATACAAGCCAGGAAGCCCGCTGCATACATTTGGTATACCGTGCTCTACAATAGCCGTTGTGAGCGTGAACGCACCGCGTGACTTTTTCGCCGAGCAAGGGATTGAACCCCTTACCGCCCAGGGCTATGCCCAGGAGGCCCGCGCCCAGGCCTTCCCCTATCTGAAGGCCCTCTCAGAACGGGTGCTGGTCTACGACGGGGCCATGGGAACCGAGATATTCAAGTACAACCTGAGCGACGCCGACTTTGGAGGGCCCCAGTACAGCGGCTGCCCGGAAATTCTGAACCGCACCCGTCCCGACGTGATTGCCGCCATTCACCGGAGCTACCTCGAGGCTGGCGCCGACGTGATCGAGACCAACAGCTTCGGCTCAATGCCCCACGTGCTGGCCGAGTATGGCCTCGAGTCCGAGGCCGAAGACCTGGCCTACGCTGCCGCCCAGATTGCCCGCGGTGAAGCCGATAAGAAGTCTGCTGAAAAGCCCCGCTTCGTGGCGGGGTCGCTGGGGCCAGGCACCAAGCTCATCTCGCTGGGGCAGATCGGCTGGAAAGAGATGTTTGAGTCATACCGCACCGCGGCCCGCGGCCTGATCCGGGGCGGGGTGGATCTGCTGATCATCGAGACCTGCCAGGACGTGCTGCAGGTGCGCTGCGCGGTGCTGGCCTGCCGCCAGGCCATGCAAGACCTGGGGCGGGAGGTGCCCTTGCAGGTACAGGTCACCTTCGAGGCCACCGGCACCCTGCTGGTCGGCAGCGACGACGGGGCGGCCCTGACCGTACTGGAAAGCCTGCCGGTGGATGTGGTGGGCATCAACTGCGCGGTGGGCCCCGACCTGATGGACACCCACGTCCGCCATTTCTGCCAGCACAGCACCCGCTGGGTGGCCTGCCTGCCCAACGCCGGGCTGCCCCGCAACGAGGGGGGCCGGGCCGTCTTCGACCTGACCCCCGCCGAGCTGGCCCGCTGGCAGCTCAAGTTCGTGCAGGAGTACGGGCTGAATGTGGTGGGGGGGTGCTGTGGCACCGGGCCGGAGCATATCCGGGCGCTGGTCGAAGCGCTGGGGGGTTGCCACGCCCCACAGCTGCGGGGCAGCCAGCAAAAGCAGACTCCTTCCCCGCTGGGCCAGGTGGCCAGCCTCTACCAGAGCGTACCGCTGCGGCAGGATACCGGCATTCTGATCGTGGGGGAGCGCACCAACGCCACGGGCAGCAAGAAGTTCCGCGAGCTGTTGTTTGCGGGCGACTTCGACGGCATGGAGGCCCTGGCCGCCGAACAGGTGGCCGAAGGGGCCCACGTGCTGGACGTCTCGGTGGCCTGGACCGGGCGCGACGAGGTGCGCGACATGCGCGAGGTACTCAAGCGCTTTGCCACCAGCGTGCCGATTCCCATCATGGTGGACACCACCCAGCCGGAGGTGATGGAGGAAGCCCTCGAGCACCTGGGGGGGCGGGCCATTCTGAACTCGATCAACCTGGAGGACGGCCTGGAGAAGTTCGACCGGGTAGCGGCTTTAGCCAAGCGACACGGCGCAGCCCTGGTGGCCCTGACCATTGACGAGGACAAGGAAGCCGGCATGGCCAAAACCGTGGAGCGCAAGGTGGAGATCGCCCTGCGCATGTACGAGCGGCTGACTCAGGTGCACGGCATCGCGGGCGAGTCCATTCTGTTCGACCTGCTCACCTTCCCCATCACCCAGGGCGACGAGGACACCCGCAAGCTGGCCCTATGGACCATCGAGGGCATCCGCCAGCTCCGCCAGCAGCTTCCCGAGGTGGGGTTTATTCTGGGCATCTCCAACGTATCGTTTGGCCTCTCGCCCCAGGCTCGGGTGGTCTTGAACTCGGTGTTTCTGGACGAGTGCATCCAGGCCGGCCTGACCGCGGCCATCCTGAACGCCGGGAAAATTCTGCCCATCAACCAGATTTCCCAGGAGCAGTACCAGCTGGCCCTGGATCTGATCTACGACCGGCGGCAGTTCGGGCCCGCCGGCGAGGTGACCCACGACCCGCTCTTCGCCTTTGTGGACTACTTCACCAAAAACAAGGTGGACAAGACCCAGGCCCGCGACCCGCTGGCCGGCCTCGAGCTCGAGGAGCGCCTCAAAAAACGCATCATCGAGGGGCGCAAGGTGGGCCTCGAGGCCGACCTGGAACAGGCCCTGGCAAAGTACAGCCCGGTGGAGATCATCAACCAGATTCTGCTGGAAGGCATGAAGGTGGTGGGCGATCTGTTCGGTGCGGGTAAGATGCAACTGCCCTTCGTGCTGCAGGCCGCCGAGACCATGAAGGCTGCGGTGCGCTACCTCGAGCCCCGGATGGAAAAGCTCGAGGGCGTCCACAAGGGCACCCTGGTGATCGCCACGGTTAAGGGCGATGTGCACGATATCGGCAAGAACCTGGTGGACATCATCCTCTCCAACAACGGCTACAAGGTGGTGAACCTGGGCATCAAAAAACCCATCGAGGAGATTCTGGCCGCGGTGGAGGAACACCAGCCCGACGCGGTGGGCATGAGCGGGCTCCTGGTCAAGAGCACCGTGGTGATGAAGGAAAACCTCGAGTACATGGCGGCTCGAGGCATCAGCCTGCCGGTGCTGCTGGGTGGGGCCGCGCTCAACCGGCACTACGTGGAAAACGACCTGCGCCAGACCTACGCCACCGGCCCGGTTTATTATGCTTCCGATGCCTTCGATGGCCTGCAGCTCATGGAGGAGCTGACCGGCCACGCCCCGCCCCGCCTCACCAGCCGCGAGGTGAGCGGCCACAAGTACAAAACCGCCTACGAAATTTTGCAGGAGAAGCTGATGGCCGGTTCAGAGTACATCCCTTCCAACACCCCCCCCGCCCCCCGCATCCCCAGGCCGCCCTTCTGGGGCCGGCGGGTGGTGGACAAAAGCGAACTGGAGGTTGGGGTCATCTCCCGCTACGTCAACAAAAACGCCCTCTTCCGCGGGCAGTGGGGCTTCCGCAAGGGCGAGATGAGCCAGCCCGAGTACGAGGCCTACCTCGAGCGGCTGGCCGAGCCCATGTTCGAGGAGATGGTCTTGCAGGCCATGGCCGAGGAGTGGCTCGAGCCCGCGGTGGTCTACGGCTACTGGCCGGTGGCCTCGGACAAAAACGAGCTGATCGTCTTCGACCCCGAGTCCGGGGCCGAGCTGTTTCGTTTCAACTTCCCCCGCCAGATGGGAGCGGGTTCGCGCCATCTGTGCATCGCCGACTTCTTCCGCCCCCGCCATGCCCCTCCCATCGGGAACGAGCCGGACTGGTTCCCGCCGGCGGCCTGGGCCAACGGGGCGCGCGACGTGCTGGCCGCCCAGGTGGTCACCATGGGCCGCAAGGTCTCGCAGGTGGCCCAGGAGCTGTTCCAGTCCGATGCCTACCAGGACTACCTCTACCTGCACGGCTTCTCGGTGGAGATGGCTGAGGCCCTGGCCGAGTACTGGCACAAGCGCATCCGCCAGCAGCTCGACATCGCCCAGGACGACGCCACCAGCTTAGAAGAACTCTTCCGCCAGGGCTACCAGGGCAGCCGCTACAGCTTCGGCTACCCGGCCTGCCCCCGCTTAGAAGACCAGAAGTACCTGCAAGAGCTTCTGCAGTGGCAGGAGATTGGGGTGGAGCTGAGCGAGGAGTACCAGCTTCACCCCGAGCAGTCCACCAGCGCCATTGTGGTGCACCACCCGGCGGCCAAGTATTTCAATCTTTAGTTTCCGCCAGCACCGCCTCGAGCCGGCCCAGGTGGGCCTCGAGCGCCTCGGGGGTATCGGCCCGCAGGGTGATGTGCCCCACCTTGCGCCCGGGGCGCACCTCCTTGCCGTACCAGTGCAGGTGGGCCCCCGGAATTTCCAGCACCCGCGCAAAGTCGGGCTTCAGGCCAATCAGGTTCAGCATGGCCGCCTGGCCGCGGGGGGCGGTGGCGCCCAGCGGCAGGCCCAGAATGGCCCGCAGGTGGTTTTCGAACTGGCTGGTCTCGGCCCCCTCGATGGTCCAGTGGCCGGAGTTGTGCACCCGTGGGGCCATCTCGTTGGCCCAGAGGGTGCCCTCCACCTCGAATAACTCAATAGCCAGAACCCCCACGTAGTCCAGCTTCTCCAGCACCCGCGTGGCGATGCGCTCGGCCTCGTGCTGCAAGCGGGCCGGGGTGGCCGGGGCGGGGGCCCGGCTCTTGCGCAGAATGCCCCCGGTGTGCTGGTTCTCCACCAGCGGGTAGAAGGCCATCTGCCCGCGGGTGTTCCGCACCGCCAGGATGGAAAGCTCGCGCTCGAAGGGCACGAAGGCTTCTAGAATCAGGGGCTGCCCGCCCAGAAGGGCCCAGGCCGCCTCGAGGTCGGCGGGCGAGCGCAGGAGCTTCTGCCCCTTGCCGTCGTAGCCCAGCCGCCGGGTCTTGAGCAGGGCCGGCCATCCGGTGCGCTCGAGGCCGTCCAGCAGGTCGTTGCGGGTCAGCACCGGGTAAAACAGGGGGGTGGGGATGCCCAGCCCCTGAAAAAAGGTCTTTTCGGCCACCCGATCCTGGGCCACCTCCAGCGCCCCGGGCGGGGGGTACACCGGCCGGTGCTGGGCCAGCCGGGCCGCCGCCGCCACCGGTACGTTCTCAAACTCGTAGGTCAGGAGCGAGAGCCCCTCGGCAAACCGATCCAGCGCCCCTTGGTCGGCATAGTCGCCCACCACCAGCTCGGCCAGTTGGCCCGCCGGGGCCTCGGCCGCCGTGTCAAAAAACCTGAACCCAAGCCCCAGCGGATACCCCGCCAAAGCCAGCATACGTCCCAGTTGTCCACCGCCCAGAACCCCTATCTGCACGCCTATAGCCTACTTTAGGCTGAAAAAAGAGCCAACCCAGCCCACCTTAGCTCCTCAATCCAGCCTTGGCACCGGAAATAACAGACGCTCAATGGGCTGCTGCGGCGGCCAGTCGGCAGCAGGCACCGGCTGGCCCACCAGATAACCCTGCACCAGGTCGCAACCGTTATTGTGCAGCCACACGAGCTGCTCCTGGGTCTCGACCCCCTCGGCCACCACCTCGGCCTCGAGGCTGTGGGCCAGGTCAATGGCCGCTCGGATCAGTTTCTCGTCCCGCACGCTGGTACCCAGGTAACTGATAAAGCTACGGTCTATTTTGAGCCGATCGAGGGGCAGTTGGCGCAAATAGCCCAGCGAGGCATAACCGCTGCCAAAGTCGTCAATGGCAATCTGTACCCCCAGGGCTTTGAACCTGCTGAGGGCCTCTCGAGCCTGCTCCGGCTCGCGCAGCAACACGCTCTCGGTGACCTCGAGGGTGAGCCACCGAGGGTCGGTTTCCGCTCGGCGCAGTGTCTCCAACAGTTCGCGCACCACCTCGGGTTGTATCAGCGACTGGGTCGAGATGTTCACGGCGAGGCGGTAATTGAAACCCTTCTGCTGCCAGCGCTTAAGCTGCAACAGGCCTTTTTGTAAAGCCAGCAGATCCATCTGCTCAATCAAGTGCACCTCTTCGGCCAGAGGAACAAAATCCGATGCCCGCAAGGTAGCTCCCTGATGGGGCCAACACAAGAGGGCTTCGGCTTCCTCTATACGCCCTGCCCGAAGATGCCAGATGGGCTGGTACAAGAGCTCAAACTGCTGCTCCTGGATAGCCTTACGCATCGCCGCTTCAAATTGCAGCCGTTCCTCGGTATATGGGCTTGTAGCCGCATCATAGATAACCACCCGGCTGCCTGAGTCCTTGGCCTGGTACATGGCAATGTCGGCTACTTTCAATAGCTCAACAAAAGTGCGACCATCTTTGGGAAAACTGGCAATTCCCACACTTACCCCTAGACTGGGCAGTTTATAGGCAGGGTTGCTCGATCCTAGGGTGCTGCGTATCGCCCTGGACATACGGAACGCCACCTGCCGGGCCTGTTCTGCATCGGTATTGAACAAAATGCAGGCGAACTCATCGCCGCCCAGGCGGGCCAGCATATCCTCGGAACGCAGTTGTTTGCTCAGTACTTGCGATACTTCTACTAAAAGCTCATCGCCTACATCGTGGCCCAGTGTGTCATTTACGGTTTTGAAGTTATCGAGGTCGAGGTACAGGAGGCTCACCGGTATCTCCCGCTGGCTGGCCTTGTACAGCAGTTCTTCGGCTGCTCGCCGCAATGCCCGGCGGTTGGGTAGCTTGGTGAGTTCGTCGTGGTAGGCCATATACTCCACATAAGCCTGCTGTTGCTTGCGCTCGCTGATGTCGCGCATCCCCACCACGATGCCCTGCAAAGCCCCCTCTTCGCTCCAAACAACATTGACCAGGCTCTCGATCCACACCGCATGCCCGTCCTTGTGCCTGCAAGCACACTCGGCGGTATAGACCCCCTTTTCCCGGATGGCCCGCAAACCCTCTCGCCGAACCTTAGACCACTGGGCCCTGTCCGTCAGGATGGAAGCAGGCTTACCCACCAGTTCCTCGGGGCGGTAGCCCAGCACCTGTTCAACCGAGGGGGTGACGTACTGCACCCTGGCCCAGGGATCGAGCAACAGCACCACGTCCCGGATGGAGTTGGTAATCTGGCGCAAACGGTACTCCCGCTCCCGCAAGGCCTCTTCGGCCCGACGTCGTTCGGTCACATCACGTCCATTCACCACACTTCCAACAGGGTTTCCTTGCTCGTCGAAGATAAAGTTGACCAGGGTGTCAATCCAGACATAGTGCCCCTCTGCATGGCGATAGCGGCCCTCGAGCTGGTACGAGCCAGCTCCAGCCAGACTTTGTTCAGCCAAGTGCATGGCTTCCTCGCGGTCTTCGGCGGCCAGGTAATCGAAGGCAAGCTGGCCCAGCATCTGATCCGGGTGATACCCCAGCAATCGCTCAACCGAAGGCGTTACATAGCGTAAATAGCCCCGTGGATCGGTGAGAGCGACCACGTCCTGCATGGCGTTAGTGATCTGCCGCAGCATCTGCTCGCTCTTGCGCAGTTGTTCCTCGGCCTCGCGGCGGTCTTGAATCTGCCGTGCTCCCAGCACCATACGGACGGGGTTGCCCTCGAGGTCGTAGACAAAGTCGAGCTGGGTCTCGAGCCAGACCTTCGAGCCATCCTTGTGGTGGTGCTGGTACTCCAGCCGCAAGGGCCGTCTTCCCTCTCGCGCAGCCCGCACCGCCTCCAGCACCCAGTTGCGGTCTTCTGGTTCAAAAAATTCGAAAGCGTTGCGGCCTACCAACTCCTGTGGATCGTAGCCCAGCGCCGCCTGCACCGAGGGGGTAACGTACTCGATCAGGCCCTTCGGATTCAGCATCATGACAACATCGCGCATCGAGTTGGTCAGCTCGCGCAAGCGCTGCTCGCTTTCCCTTACGGCTTGCTCAGCCAAGTAGCGCTCGGTCACATCCCGCAGGCCGACCACTACACCCTGAAAAACCCCTTCGGGCGAAAAAAGAAAACTGATGGAAGCTTCCAGGATGCGCCGTTCGCCGTCGGGGCGTTGATACGAAAAGCCCACCAGGGCCACATGGCTTTTAGGCGTGGCCTCGAGCACCATTTGGCTAAAGATGCGCTGTTGCTCAGTATCTAGCAGGCTATAAACCGAACGGCCTACCACTTCTTCGGGCCGCCAGCCCGCCACCGTATATACCGATGGGGTCGCGTACTGGATCTGGAGGTTAGCATCCGCCAACAAAACCACGTCTCGCACGGTCTCGGCAATCTGGCGCAGCACCTTTTCGCTCTGCAAATGCTCTCTTTCGGTCTGTTCCAGGGCCGTAACGTCTTGCCCAATGGAGGTAATTCCTACCACCCGCCCCTGCCCATCCCGCAGCACCGTGTTATTCCACACCACCGCCCGCTGCTCGCCGCTCCGGGTCAGAATGCGGTTTTTGTACTGGGGCATGATTGTCCCCTGGGCTATCTGCTGCTCAAAAGCTGCTTTTAGATTGTCGTCCTCAGGCACAAACAGCTCGAACCAGTCACGCCCGGCTATTTGAGGCCAGCTCCAGCCGGTGAGCTCGAGCAGACACCGGTTACAAAACATAATGCGACCTTCCCGGTTCAGTCTGACCACCAGCAACGCCATTTCCTCAAAGGCTCGGTCGGTCTGGCGATCGTCCTGCAAATCCCAAAAGCCACCCGACCCCCGGTACAACCAACCCAGCAGCCCCAACAACAGCAAGGCGGTTAGGGCCAAGCCCCACAAGCGAGTCTCTATACTCCACGCCACCACGAGCAAAGCCAGCAGCGCTGCCGCCGGCCATGCCCAGTCCACGGTGCGTTGGCTACTCACTTAGCTTAGTTTAGTGCATTGGGAAACAAAGCCCGGCCCAAATGTGGAATGGCATCATTCATCGGGGATCGGGTTCGGCCAGCACCGCCTCGGTCTGGGTTTTGCGATACTGTGCTAAGGCTGCTTTGCACGGGGGGTATTTGTTGGCCAGAATGCTCACGGCCAGCAACGCGGCATTGATCGCGCCGGCACGGCCAATTGCCAGGGTACCCACCGGCACCCCGGCCGGCATCTGCACGATGGACAGGAGCGAGTCCAGCCCTTTGAGGCTCCTGGACTCCACCGGTACCCCCAGCACCGGCAGGCTGGTTTTGGCCGCGGTCATGCCGGGCAGGTGCGCCGCGCCCCCGGCCCCGGCGATGATGACCTCGAGGCCCCGCGCCTCGGCTTGCTCGGCGTATTCAAACAGCAAATCCGGGGTACGGTGCGCCGAGACCACCCGCACCTCGTAGGGCACCTGTAGCTGCTCTAAGGTCTGTGCAGCGTGCTGCATGGTTTCCCAGTCCGACTTCGAGCCCATGATCAGGCCCACCAGGGGGTGAAGGGGTAGCTCCATGTGGCCTCAGTTTATCGCGCAGGCAGCACTTCGGCGAACCGGCACGCCCGCCTATCGACTGGGTGGCCTGACCTGATTTAGGGCTGACAAAAACTGTATGGACGGGTTAAGGTCGAGGATTCCTTGCGCATCCCAAGATCCAGGTTGACCTTAGAATCGTATAGCATGGACACCCTGGAGCTACTTCGCGCCAACCTGCTCTCCCCTGCCGTGCTGGCCTTTGCCCTGGGCATTGTGGCTACCCTGGTCAAGTCCGATTTAAAAATTCCCGATGCGCTTTATACCACCCTTTCGATCTACCTGCTGCTCTCCATCGGGCTCAAAGGTGGGGCTGCCCTTGCCACCACGCCCTTCGCCGAAGTATGGAAACCCGCATTGGCTACGCTGGCTTTGAGCATAATCACCCCGCTCCTCTCGTATACCACCCTGCGCCGCCTGGGGCGCTTTGACGTGGTCAACGCGGCGGCCATTGCCGCTCACTATGGCTCGGTCTCAGCGGTTACCTTCATTGCCGCCACCACCTTCATGCAAGCGGCAAAGCAGCCTGTGGAGGGGTTCTTGCCAACCCTGGTAGCCATTTTGGAGGTTCCGGCTATCGTGATCGCCCTGCTGATTGCCCGTCGCAGCCTGGGAGGGGGCTCACTGGGTGAAGCGGTACGGGAAATTTTCGCCGGGAAAAGCGTTTTGCTGCTGGTAGGGGGTTCGGTGATGGGGTTCCTGACCGGGCCCGAGGGTCTCAAGCAGGTAGCAGCGGTGTTCGTGGAGCCTTTTCGCGGTGTGCTGGTGCTGTTTTTGCTCGAGCTGGGGATGATAGCCGCCAAGCGCCTGCGCGACTTGCGATCGGTGGGGGGCTTCTTGGTTGGTTTTGGGATTGCCATGCCGCTGATTCAGGGCAGCCTGGGGGTATGGCTGGGCAGCCTGGCCGGCATGTCGGTGGGGGGGGCGATGGTGCTGGGCGCCATGGCCGCGAGCGCCTCGTATATTGCTGCCCCGGCCGCGGTGCGCATCGCCCTGCCCCAGGCCAACCCCAGCTACTATCTCACCGCCTCGTTGGGCATTACCTTTCCCTTCAATCTGACCCTGGGCATCCCCATCTATTACGCTATTTCTCGCTGGCTGCACGGAGGTAGTTAATGGCCCTGGTTTCACTCAAGCTGGTTACCATCATCGCCGAGGGGTTTCTGGAAGAAAAGCTGGTGCGAGACATCAAGAAGCTTGGGGCCAAAGGCTACACCATCACGGCTGCCCGGGGTGAGGGCAGCCGGGGGGTGCGGGCCAGCGAGTGGGAAGGAAGCAACATCCGCCTGGAAACCATCGTAAGCCCCGCCGTGGCCGAAAAAATCCTGAACCACCTGGCCGAGGTGTATTTTGCCAACTATGCGGTGATTGCCTTTGTGGAAAACGTCGAGGTGGTGCGGGGCGATAAATACACCTAGCCAGACCGCTACGACGGCACCCCAGACTTCCTTACCCCTCTGCCGTCTCGCTGGTAGTGCAGCACGCCGCCTTTAATCACCAGCTCGAGGTGCTGCTCGGGGCGGGTAAGCACCCGGATGTCCTCGAGCGGGTTTCCCTCCACCGCAATCAGGTCGGCGTAGGCACCGGGGGCCACCACCCCCAGCCGCCCCTCGGCCCGCAGCAGCCGGGCGGCATACAGGGTCGCGCCGCGGATGACCTCGAGGTTGGGCTGCACCTGCGCCCGGATGGCGAACTCCTCGAGCTGGTGCCGGTGCATGGCCCCCAGCAGATCGGTGCCGTAGGCCAGGTTCACCCCGGCTTTATAGGCCATCTCCAGCGCGGCCAGCCCCTTATCGAGCACCAGGTCAATTTTGTAGGCCACCTCCTGGGGCAGGCCCGCCGCGACCCCTTCTTTGGCCAGGGCCTGATAGGTGACCAGGGTGGGCACCATCCAGGCCTCGTGCTGCAAGAATAGCTCCACACTGGACTCGTCAATCAGGTTGCAGTGCTCGAGGCTCCGCACCCCCGCGCGCAGGGCCCGGTTGACCGCGCGGGCGGTGTAGGTGTGGGCCATGACGTACAGGTCGGCCATCTCGGCCTCCTCCACCGCGGCCCGGATCTCCTCGAGGGAGAACTGGTCGTTGGTCAGGCGGTCGGTGGGCGAGGCGATACCGCCCCCCAGCATCAGCTTGATGTGGTCGGCCCCCCGGCGAATCTCCTCGCGGGCCGCCCGCCGCACCTCGGGCACCCCGTCCACCACCCGGCCAAAGGCCACCGGGGTGCTAACGGTCTCGACAGCAATTTCACCCGCCGCCCGGCTGTCGGCGTGGCCCCCGGTCTGGCTCAGGGCCCGCCCGCAGATGAAAAGCCGCGGCCCCACGATCAGCCCCTCCTCCACCGCCCGCTTGAGGCCAAAGTCGGCCCCGGCAGCGTCCCGCACGGTGGTAAAGCCGCGCAAGAGCATGGCCCGCATAATCTCGGCGGCCTGCAGGGCGTTGTAGTGCGGGGAGGCGTTGTGCAGTTCGCGCAGATTGGCCGTCCAGGCCAGCACGTGCACGTGGGCATCAATCAGCCCTGGCAGGAGGGTTTTACCCCCCAGGTCAATCTGTACCACCCCGGTGGCCCGGGCCTCGGGGGCTTCTAGGTGCATGGGCTCGAGGCGCTCGATCAGGCCGTCCCGAACCACCACCCGCTGATTGGGCAAAAGCAGGCCAGCTTGTACATCCAGCACGCTGGCGTTTTGGAGGAGGGTTATAGGCAACACAGGCAAGTCTAACACCCCATGCGTTTGTACTATTTTTCCCATGAAATAGGGCTTAAAGTCACTCAACTACCGCATGGTTTTCCGATAGGATATGGGCAAGCACAGGAGGTGCTATGAACGTTCTGGAACGACAGCAGGAGGCGGGCCTGGCAACCCCTACACCCATCATCAACGACTTTTCGCTAGTGGTAGCCACCGCCAACGGAACCGGAAGTCAGACCGCAAACCTCACGCTGTTGCGGTCTTTTTTTAAGCTGGGCATACCGGTTCACGGCAAGAACATCTTTCCTTCCAACATCCAGGGGCTTCCTACCTGGTATCACATCCGGGTGAGCCACGAGGGCTACATTGCCCGCAAGCCCTCGGAAATTCTGGTGGCCTTCAACCCCGCCACCGCCCACGAAGACCTGCAGGAGCTACCCAGCGGCGGGGTATGTATCTACAATGCCGATCTCAAGAACCTGCCCAAGCGCAACGACATCACCTATTACCCGGTTCCGGTTGGCGAGCTCATCGCTGGGATTGACGTGCCGGTCAAGCGCAAGCCCTACATCGCCAACATGACCTACGTGGGGGTGGTGGCCTGGATGCTGGGGGTGCCGCTGGAGGTGGTGGAAGAAGCCCTGGGTGCGCAGTTCGACTACCGCCAAAAGCTGGTGGAAAGCAATATGCAGGTGGTGCGCCGGGCCCACGCCTGGGCCACCGAGAACCTGCACAAACAAGACCCGTTCCGCCTCGAGCCCATGAACAAGACCGAGGGCCTGATCATCATGACCGGCAACGAGGCCGGGGCCTTAGGGGCGGTGTTCGGCGGGGTGAGCGTGGCGGCCTGGTACCCCATCACCCCCTCCACCAGCTTTATGGATGCCCTGCGGGAGTTTTTGCCCAAACTCCGCAAGGATGAAAACGGCAAACCCACCTACACCGTGATTCAGGCCGAGGACGAGCTGGCCGCCGCCGGCATTATCATGGGCGCGGGCTGGGCCGGGGCCCGGGCCCTTACCGCCACCAGCGGCCCTGGTATCAGCCTGATGGCCGAGTTCGTCAGCTACGGCTACTTCACCGAGATTCCCGCGGTGATCTGGGATATCCAGCGGGTCGGCCCCAGCACTGGCCTGCCCACCCGCACCAGCCAGGGGGATGTCTCCTTTGCCTACACCCTGGGTCACGGCGACACCAAACACCCCATCCTGTTCCCCTCCTCCATCGAGGAATGCTTCGAGTTTGGCTGGAAGTCGCTGGACCTGGCCGAGCAGCTCCAGACCCCGGTGTTTGTACTCTCCGATCTGGATCTGGGCATGAACAACTGGATGGGCAAACCCTTTGAGTACCCCGACCAGCCCATGCAGCGCGGCAAGGTGCTGAGCGCCGAGCAGCTCGAGGCCCTGGGCAGCTTCGCCCGCTACAAGGACGTGGACGGCGACGGCATTCCCTACCGTACCCTGCCCGGCACCCCCCACCCCCTGGCCGCCTACTTTACCCGCGGCAGCGGCCACAACGAACAGGCCCAGTACAGCGAGCGGGCCGACGACTGGGAGCGCAACATGGCCCGTCTGGCCCGCAAGTTCGAGACCGCCCGCAACCTGGTGCCGGCTCCCGCAGTAGACCACCACCCCGCCGCCCGGGTGGGCCTCATCGCCTACGGCACCACCCGCTATGCCATCGAGGAAGCCCGCGACCGGCTGGCCTCCCAGCTTCCCACCAGCTTTTTGCGCCTGCGGGCCCTGCCCATCAACCAGCAGGTGCGCGATTTTGTGGCGGCCCACGAGCGGGTCTACGTAATCGAGCTCAACCGCGACGGGCAGATGTGCAGCATTCTCCAGGCCGAGATGCCCGATTATGCTGCCCGTATTCGCTCAATTGCCCACCTGGACGGGCTGCCTCTCACGGCCCGCTGGGTACAAGAACGTCTGTTGCAAGAAGAGGCCAGCGCCTAAACCCAAGCCAGAGGTTAGTTTTATGGAAAACCCCAGTCCAGTCCCGCCCATCAAGCTCAACGCGGTGGGCCTCAGCAAAAAAGATTACGACGGAAGCCCCAGCACCCTGTGCAAGGGCTGCGGCCACAACTCCATCGCCAGCCAGGTGGTGCAGGTCGGCTTCGAGCTCAACCTACGGCCCCACGAAATTATCAAGCTTTCGGGCATCGGCTGTTCGTCCAAGTCGCCGGCCTATTTTTTGGGCATGTCCCACGGCTTCAACGCCCTGCACGGGCGGATGCCCAGCGTAGCTACAGGAGCCCTGCTGGCCAACCACACCTTGAAAGCCATTGGGGTCTCGGGCGACGGCGATACCGGCAGCATTGGGATGGGGCAGTTTAAGCACCTGATGCGCCGCAATGTGCGGATGGTTTACGTCGTGGAGAACAACGGCGTGTACGGCCTCACCAAGGGGCAGTTCTCGGCCACCGCGGAAGAGGGCCTCGAGCTCAAATACGCCGGCCACAACGAGTTTCCCCCGGTAGACCTGTGCATGGAGGCCATCATCGCCGGGTGCGGCTTTGTGGCCCGCAGCTTTGCCGGCGACGCCAAGCAGGTACGCGAGCTGCTCAAGGCCGCCCTCTCCCACCGGGGTACCGCCCTGCTCGACATCATCAGCCCCTGCGTGGCCTTCAACAACGAGGACGACAGCCCCAAGAGCTACAGCTACGGCACCAAGCACGAGCAACCCCTGCACGAGCTGGGTTTCATCCCCCACGCCGAGGAAATTTCCATCGAGCCCTTAGAGCCCGGCGAGTTCCGTACGGTGCGGCTGCACGACGGCTCCCTGATTAGCCTGCGCAACCTGGGCCACGACTACGACCCCACCAACAAGCTAGCAGCCCTGGAGCGCCTCCAGCGGGCCCAGGAAACCGGGGAGTTCATTACCGGCCTGATCTACTACAACCCCGACCGGCCCAGCCTGGCCGAGCTCGAGGGCCTGAGCACCCCCCTGGCCCAGCTTTCCCCCGAACAACTGCGCCCCAGCCAGGCCGCTCTGGAGCAGTTGTTGCAGTCCTATCGTTGATAGGCCTTTGAGCTAGGGCCAAGCTGGACTACAACCAGCCGCGCAGGCGGTAGACCAGCAGCCCCAGGTACTCCCGCGTAAGCGGGGTCAGGGCCTGCAAGCGATCGGCGGGGGCCACCAGGGCCCTATCGAAGCGGGGCTCGCTCGAGTTCACACTCAGCACCTCGAGGCCCAGCCTGCGAAAGGCCCCTGCAGCCCGGCGGCTGTGGGCGGGGGTGGTAACCAGCAGCACCCGCTGCCAGCCCCGCGCCTGTACCAGCTCGGCCACGGCCAGGGCCTCGGTGCGGGTGGTGCGCATCTGGGGCAAAAAAAGAATCTCCGGGCCTTCGTCCCCGTACAAGGCCTGTACGCGCTGGGCGGCCACCCGGCCCAGCGAAGGGCAGCGGGCGTCGCCAAAAATCTCCCCCACCGTGTCGGAGAGGGTGATGCGGGGAGCATGGCCGGCCCGCCAGAGCTCGAGGCCCTTCTCCAGCCGGGCCAGCGAGGAGGCCTCGAGCTCCCCCGCCCCGCAGTGCATCCCGCCCCCCAGCACCACAATCAGGTCGGCTTTTTGCGGGGCTTCATTCACAACCAGGCCCTCGGCCAGCACCCTGGTGAGCGGGGTAAACACCACCACCGCAACCAGCAGCGCACAGAGCCCACTGCCCCAAAGCAAAACCCGGAAGGTGGGGCCCCACCCGCCCAGCAGCGTTCCGCCCAGCCACAGCCCCACCAGCGGCCCCAGGCCCAGCTCGGGGTTGATCACCAGCCCCAGCGGTAAGAGCAGCAGGCTCAGTCCCGCAGCCATCAGTAACCGTAGCGATAATCCGGGCATCGTGATCATCTTACCGATTACCGACCCAGCCTCGAGAAAAACCGCCTGCCGGGCTGTTGGACAGGATTATCTGGCAACTTTTTTATGACGCTTTTTGTGCACAAAACGCGTGATACGATATATTCATGGCCGTTTTGACCACCGACCAGAAAATGGTGCTGGACATGGTGCGGGCAGTCTCCCGCGAGGTGCTGTGGGCGATGGCCCCCGAGTACGACCGCACGGGGCAGTACCCCTGGCCCCAGCTCAAACAGCTCGCCCAGCTCGGGCTCCTGGGCATGACCACCCCCGAGGCCTGGGGCGGGGCCGGGCTCGACTCGGTCACCTGGGCTTTAGCCATGGAGGAGATCGCCGCCGCCGACCCCAGCGTGGCGGTGATTCTTTCGGTCACCTCGGGCCTGCCCCAGTACATGCTGAACCGCTTTGGCAGCGAGGCGCAAAAAAAGAAGTACCTGGTGCCCCTGGCCCGCGGCGAGTGGATTGGGGCCTTCTCCCTCACCGAGCCCCACGCCGGCTCCGACCCGGCCTCCCTCAAGCTCTCGGCCCAGAAGGTGCCCGGCGGCTGGGAACTCAACGGACTTAAGAGCTGGGTCACCTCCGGCGGACAGGCCCAGGTGTATGTGGTGATGGCCCGCAGCGAGGCCGGCATCAGCAGCTTTATCGTGGAAAAAGACACCCCCGGCCTCAGCTTCGGCAGCCCCGAGGACAAGATGGGCCTGCATGCCTCGCACACCTGCGAGGTGCGCTTCGAGGGGGTTTTCGTGCGCGAAGAGAACCTTCTGGGCCAGGAGGGGCGCGGGCTGGCCCAGGCTTTGGCCGGACTGGACTCGGGGCGCATCGGCATTGCCGCCCAGGCCGTGGGGATGGCCCGCGCGGCCTTCGAGATTGCCCGGCAGTACGCCGACGAGCGCACCCAGTTCGGCCAGAAGATTCGGGAATTCCAGGGGGTGGGCTTCAAGCTGGCCGAGATGCACACCCGCATAGCCGCCGCCCGGGCGCTGGTGCTGGAAGCCGCCGCCAAAAAAGACCGGGGCGAAAAGTACACCCTCGAGGCCTCCACTGCCAAGCTCTTTGCCTCCGACGTGGCCGTGAACGTAACCCGCGAGGCCGTGCAGGTGCTGGGGGGCTATGGCTACCACCGCGAGTACCGGGTAGAACGCTACTACCGCGATGCCAAAATCACCGAGATTTACGAGGGCACCAGCGAGATACAGAAGCTGGTAATCGCTCGAGAGCTTTACCGCTAAACCCGCCCGGTTGCAGCCCTGGGGCCGTTGGCCGTAGGCTTTGAGCCGATGAATGTCCTGATTATTTACGCCCACCCCAACCCCGGCTCCTTCAATGCCGCCCTGCGCGACCTGGCGGTGCGAACCCTGAGCCAGGCCGGGCACAGCATTCTGCTTTCCGATCTTTACACCATGCGCTTCAACCCGGTGCTGAGCGCCCAGGAGCTACAGGGCGACCTGAAGGACATTCAACCCGAAATCGAGAAGGTGCGGCGGGCCGACCTCTTGCTGTTTCAGTTTCCCGACTGGTGGTACGGAATGCCGGCCATCATGAAGGGCTGGATTGACCGGGTATTTGCCTACGGGTTTGCCTACGACGACGAGCACAGTTTCGAGAACGGCCTTTTGCGGGGCAAAAAAGCCATGCTCAGCCTGACCGTGGGGGCCCGCGAAGACTATTTTCGCCAGGCCCCCCAGCGCGACCTGGTGCGGGTGCTCGAGCCCATCCACTACGGCATTTTTGCCTACTGTGGCCTGGAGGTGCTGCCCCCCTTTATCGCCTACGGGCCGGGTGAGATGAGCGAGGCCGAGCGCAAAGCCACCCTCGAGGCCTTCCGCGAGCACCTGAAAAGGCTCCCCGAACTCGAGCCCCTGCGCTTCAGCTCGACTTAAGCCATAACAGCTAGGCTACACCCATGCACCGCCGCACCGTGCTCAAAGGCCTGGCTTCGGCCCTGCTAACCGGCCCCTCTGCCTTTGCACAGGCCACCCCCAGCCCCAGCAACCCCAGCCACCACAAACTGGCCGCCCTTTACTCGGCCCAGCACCGCGGCATCGCGCTGCTGGTGATGGTGGACGGCCAGATCCTGTTCGAGGATTATCCGGGCCGGGGCCGCCCCAGCCGCGCCCACGAACTGGCCAGCGGCACCAAGAGCTTTAGCGGCGTAATGGCCGTGGCCGCTGTGCAGGACGGCCTGCTTTCGCTGGAAGAACCCCTGGCCCAGACCCTGACCGAGTGGCAGGGCGACCCCTGGCGTTCACAAATCAACCTGCGCCAGCTCCTGCACCTCACCAGCGGCATTCCCGGCGGCAACCTGGCCCGCCCCCCCACCTACCAGGCCGCCCTCGAGACCCCCGCCGAGGCCCCGCCCGACACCCGCTTTTCCTACGGCCCCATCCCCTTTCAGATCTTTGGCGAGCTGATGCGCCGCAAGCTGAAGGGTGACCCCCTCGAGTACCTCACGCGCCGCATCTTCGAGCCGATTGGCCTGGAGTACGCCTTCTGGCGCCGGGGGCCCGACGGCCACCCCCACCTGCCCTCCGGGGCCTTTCTCACCGCCCGCAACTGGGCCCGGTTTGGCGAGCTGGTACGCCAGGGCGGGCGGTGGCAGGGCCAACAGGTGGTGGACGAGGCTTTGCTGCAAAAGTGTTTTGAGCCCTCGAGGGTCAACCCCATCTACGGCCTGACCTGGTGGCTGGGACGACCCATCAGCCCGGCCCAGCGCGCGGCCATTGGACGCGTAGGGCAGGACATGGACGCGCTGGCCGGCACCCCCGGCCTCCCCGACGACCTGGTCATCGCCGCCGGCGCGGGCGACCAGCGCCTCTATATCAGCCGCCAGCTCGGGCTGGTGGTGGTGCGGCAGGCCGAGGGCATTGTGGAAAGCCTGGCCGGACGCCAAACCGGTTTCTCCGATGCGGTTTTTTTGCGCCTGCTCTTGACCGGGCAGGGTTAGCCCAAAACCGCCGGATGCGCTAGACTGCCGCCGTGACGCAAGGTGAAGTACGCGAACTGGTCTGGAACGCCCTGGCCCAGCACCGGGCCGCCACCTACCCCACCCCACCCCACGGACACCATCCCAACTTTGTGGGGGCCAGTCGCGCCGCCGAGCGCCTGATGGGCCTCCGGCTGTGGCAGTTGGCGACGGTGATCCTGGCCGGGCCCGACCAGGTGCTCAAGCCGCTGCGCGAGGCGGCTTTGAAGTCCGGCAAAATCGTCCTCATGCCCCACCCCGACAAAGCCGGGCGGTACCTGAGCCTCGAGGGCCTCCTACCCCACCAGCTCAAACGGGTGCGGGAAGTGGCCCAGCTGGGCAAACCCATCGAGCTAAAAGAGACCACCATCGACCTGGTGCTGGTAGGGAGCGTGGCGGTGGACGAGGCGCGCAACTGGCTGGGCAAGGGGTACGGCTTCCCCTACAAAGACCTGCAGGTGGCCGCGCCCTGGGTCACCCTGGCCCATACCCTGATGATTTTTGATGAGCTACCCTGCCAGCCTGAACGAAGGGTAGACCTGATCGCCACCCCCCATCAGATCATTGGGGTTTGAGGTGGCCGTCCGGCAGGCCCCAGATCGCGGCAGGGGCCAGTTCCACCAGGTTGCCGGCCGGGTCGCGCACGTACAGGCTGGGGCCGGCTTTCCACTCGGCCCAGGTGACGGGGTAGCCGTGGGCCTCGAGGCGCTCCGCCCAGCCTGGCAGCTCCTCCGCGGCCACCCGAAAACACACGTGCACGCTACCTAAGGCCCCATGCGGCGACAGAACGGTTTCCTGCTGGGTGGCTTGGGGGTTGAAGACCAGAAAAACCCCCGGCCCGGCCCGAAAAAACAGATGCCGCCCCGGCTGCTCGGCGAAAAGCTCCAGGCCCAGCAACCCCTGGTAGAAGCCTCTGGCGGCCTCGAGGTCGCTCGCGTACACACAGGTCTCGAGCACCCCCGCGATGTTCATGGTGATACCTCTCGGGGTCTATGAAAACCCATCGTGTGGCCTGCGGTCAAGCGCGCTGGCTGGCCTCGGCCAGGGCCCGCAGTCCCGCGGCCAGACCGGGCTCGAGGTCGCCTTCGGCATAGCGCCACGCCCAGTTGCCCCCCAGCCGTCCGGGGAAGTTCATGCGGGCCTCGGGGCCCAGCCCCAGCACGTCCTGCAAAGGCAGGATAGCCAGCTTGGCCGGGCTCCTGAAGGCCAGCTCAATCAGAGCGCCTGCGGCTTCGTATTCCGAGAGGCAGCGGATGCCATAACGGGCCAGGTAGGCCCGCATGAAGGCCCGCTCGGCCTCCGGCGCGGTGCGGAACCATCCCAGGGTGGTGTCGTTGTCGTGGGTTCCGCTGTACACCACCACATTGCCGTGCTCGGGGTAGTTGTGAGGCAAAAAAACGTTGTCCTCACCGGAAAAGGCAAACTGCAAGATCTTCATGCCGGGAAACCCAAAGCCGTCGCGCAAAGCCTCCACCTCGGGGGTGATCACCCCCAGGTCTTCAGCGATGATGGGCGCATCGCCCAGTTGGGCCCGCACCGCGGCAAAGAGCTTCTCCCCCGGGGCCTTGACCCAGCGGCCCTCCACCGCATTGGGCCGGCCAAACGGAACCTCCCAGTAGGCTTCAAACCCGCGGAAGTGGTCAATGCGCACCAGGTGGCACTGCTTGAGCGACTGCCTTATGCGCGCAATCCACCAGGCAAAGTTCTCCCCTTCCATCACATCCCAGCGGTAGAGCGGATTACCCCAGAGCTGGCCGGTTTCGGAGAAGTAATCCGGCGGAACGCCCGCCACCACCGTGGGGTTGCCATCGGCATCGAGGTAGAAGTACTGCGGGTTGGCCCAGACATCCGAGGAATCGAAAGCCACGAAGATGGGCATATCGCCGATAATCTGAATACCCCTGGTTTCGGCATAGGCTTTAGTTTTGCCCCACTCGGTGTAAAACAGCCACTGAACCCACTCGTGCAGGGCCACCTCGTAGGCCAGCTCCTCGCGGGCCTTGGCCAGGGCAGCCGGTTTACGATCGCGCAGTTCGGGGCTCCACTCGTTCCAGGGCTTGCCGCCAAACCGGGTCTTGAGGGCCATGAAGAGCGCGTAGTCTTCCAGCCAGAAGCGCTCGGCCTCGATAAAGGCTTCCAGTCGTGCTTTATCCTGGGCAGAGGCCCCTGCCTGAAACCCTGCAAAGGCCCGCCGCAACAGGGGCCAGCGGGTCTCGTAAAGCCAGCCATAGTCCACGCTGCGGGCGTTGTACTGCGGGGGTTCTTCGCTTTTTTCCAGCCAGCCTTTTTCAATCAGCAGCTCGGGGTCAATCAGGTACGGGTTGCCAGCAAAAGCCGAAAAGGACTGATACGGCGAGTCGCCGTAGCTGGTAGGGCCCAGGGGCAAGACCTGCCACCAGCGGGCCCCCGCGTCGGCCAGCCAGTCCAAAAAACGCTCGGCCTCGCGGCCCAGAGCCCCAATCCCCCAGCGACCCGGAAAACTGGTGGGGTGGAGCAAAATTCCAAAAGCGCGTTGGAGTTGCATAACAAGGCTAGTTTATACCCATACCGACACATTATGGAAGCGCTTCTATACGGAAAGACAGGCTGTAAAGACGATAACTGACCCGCCCCAGCGAAAGGTGGCGGGGGCGGGCAAAGAGATACTGAGCGCTAGTCGGCAGCGGCCTCGACCACGCCCAGGGCCTCGTCCACCAGGGCCAGCCCCTCTTCTATCACGTCCAGGCCGTATTTCAGTTCCTCGCGGTTGATCACTAGGGGTGGGCAGACCCACAGCATGTTGAAGCGGCTGAAGGCGTAGATGTGCCTGGACTTGAGGTAGCCCGCCAGTTTTTGCATCTCGGGCGAGGTGCCGTTGAAGGGCGCCAGGGGCTCTTTGGTGGTTTTGTCCCTGACCAGCTCGAGCACGCTGAACAACCCGATGTAGCGCACATCCCCCACACAGGCGTATTTTTTGCGCATGGCCTCGAGGCGCTCCCCCAGGTAGCGGCCCTGCTCGAGGGTGTTTTCAAACAGGTTTTCTTCTTCGTATACCGACAGGTTGGCTACCGCCGCCGCACACGAGACCGGGTGGCCGGAGTAGGTCAGCCCGCCCCAGAGCATATGGTCTTCGAAGAAGTCGGCGATGGGCTTGGAAACAATCACCGCACCCAACGGCATATAGCCGCTGGTAAGGCCCTTGGCGCAGGTCACGATGTCGGGCTTGATGCCGTAGTGCTGGGTGGAGAGCCACTTGCCGGTGCGGCCAAAGCCGCTCATCACCTCATCGGTAATAAGCAGGATGCCATACTTGTCGCACAAAGCCCGCAGCTTGGGGTAGTAGTCGTCGGGCGGTACCAAAAGCCCATTGGAACCGGTAATCCCCTCCACCATAATGGCCGCGATGGTGTGGGGGCCTTCCATCTGGATAATCTCCTCGATATGGCTCACACACTCCCGCTGGCAGCTATCCGGGGTCTTGCCAAAGGGGCAGCGGTAGCAGTAGGGGTCGAAGGCTCGCACGATGCCCGGAATGCCCGGCTCCACCGGCCAGCGGCGGGGGTCGCCCGAGGCGGTCATGGCCCCCATGGTGGCCCCGTGATAGGAGCGGTAACGGGTGATGATCTTGTCACGGCCTGTATACAGACGAGCCATCTTCATGGCGTTCTCGTTGGCCTCGGCCCCGCCCAGGCAGAAAAACGACTTGGCCAGCCCGGTCACCTCGGCCAGCTTTTTGCCCAGCTGGCCTCTAGGCTCGGTGGCAAAGCTGGGGCCGGCGAAGCAAAGCTCGTCAACCTGCTTCTTAATGGCCTCGAGCACCTTGGGGTGCTGGTGGCCCACGTTGATATTGATGAGCTGGCTGCTGAAGTCCAGCCACTTGTTGCCGTCGCCGTCCCAGAACCATACGCCCTTGGAGCGGGTCATATGGATGGGGTTGGCGGTGCTTTGTACCGACCACGAAAACAGGGTGTAGTCACGGTTCTCTTGAATAACTTCCTTAGATGAGCGTTCCATACCCAGGCCTCCCCTACGCGTTTAGATAGTCTCAATGGTAGTCCTCGCGCTCGGGGGAAGCAATGGTCAAAGTGTCAAAGAACATAAGTCTTTTGTGTTAGATGCAAAATATTTTTTATTTATCTGCAAACATAAGGGCTCGTATAGTTTTGCTGGTGACCAGTAAGGCCTGGCCTAGCTACGCCGCGTAGGATTGGGGGTCAACCGCAGTTCAACCTTGAGAATTTGCTGGCCTCGCCGCACCGTCAGGACAACGGTATCCCCCACCTCTTTACTCCGAATGTAGCGCTGAAGCTCGGTGACGTTGTTGAAGGGACGGCCATCGGCCTCGAGGATCACGTCAAATTCGTAGACTTCCTGGCCGTTCTCGCGCCGAATGGCAAAACCGCGCAAACCTGCCCGCTCGGCGGCCCCACCACGCAGCAGGCCCTGAATCAAAACCCCTTCCTTGGGGATGCGCAAGGTGGCTGCGGTTTCGTCATCAATCTGGAAAAGCTGCACCCCAATGTAGGGAACATCGCGCTTGCGGCCGGCCTGCAGTTGCGCAATCACCTCACCCAGGCCTTGCAGCGGGGAAAGGTAGCTCTCGAATACCCCATTGGGCTGTCCAATCGCCACCACCACCGCTACCACCCGCCCCGCCTGGTTGAGCACCGGGCCGCCCGAGTCGCCAGGGGCCAGCGGGATGGTGGTGGAGATGGCGATGGAGTTGAAAAAGGGGAAAATATCGCGCTCGACGGTATTGACTATCCCATAACGCGGTGCGATAAACTGGCCCCTCGAGTTCCCAATAGCCAGCAAGGGCTCTCCCACACTTGGGCCGCTGGTGGTCTCGAGCGGCAAAAATGGCACCGGCTCGTTTACTGAGGCCCGCAAAATGGCAATATCGCGGAACTCATCGTAGCCCACCAGTTCGGCAGAGAACGACTGGTTTTTGGAGTCAATCACCCAGAAGCCCCGGGTGTCCTCGACGACGTGGTACGCGGTCATGACCAGGCCATCGGCGCTGATGAAAAAGCCAGAGCCCGTGCCTTCGGGCACGGTTTCGATGCGCACGGATGCCGGGAGGGCCTGGGTGTAGACACGCTCGAGGGCCGCACGCATCTCGGCCGACAGGGTTCGGGGGGGCTGCACCGGCTGCGCATGGATCACCGCAGCCAAAATGCTAAGGTAGGCCACCGCTGCAAAGGCTAGCCATGAACGCCGCATTTGAGGTCTCCTCCCGTTGCGCCCGAGCGCAGCTATAAAAACCAGGGTAGCTCATTGGCGCTGGATTTCGATATTGGAATGCACAGTTTATTCTCTCTTTTTTTTTCAACAAAACAACCTCCTCCAGGCGGAGGAGGTTGTTGATGAGTAGATTTAGCGACCCGAGAGACCCTTGTTAATTTCCGCTACCATGGCGGACACGATTTGCGCCACATTGGTATCCGGCTTCTGCACAGCCTGGGACAGCGCATTGCCCCAGGGCCCCCAAACCTTACCCATCTCGGGGATGTTGGGCATGGGGGCGCCAAGGGCGATCACCGCCGAAAAACCGGCCACTACCGGGTCGTTGCGAAGTTGCTGTACAGCCTGCTTGGATACCGGCAGGCGGCCACCGGCCTTGTTGAAGGCCACCTGGTTCTGGGTGCTCACCAGCAGCTTGGCAAAGTTGGCCGCCGCAGTCTTGTTGCGCGAGTAGGCGTTCATGGCTACGCCCTGCACGCCCACAAAGGGACGCCACTGCCCACCGCCGGGCGGGTTGGGCATGGGGGCAATGCCAAAGTCGATGTTGGCTTTTTTGTAGTCGCCAATGGCCCAGGGGCCGTTGAGGATCATAGCCAGGGCCCCTTCCTTGAAGGCGCTATCGGCCACGCCGTAGTCTACCCCTTCGGGAATCAGGCGGTAGCGGTAGCGCAGGTCTTTGATGAAGCTCACAGCGCGGACGCCCGCATCTCCACCCAGGCGGGTCTGGCTGGCATCGACGCCCTGGGCCGTGCGGCCAAAGACGCTGGCTCCATAGGCCGTGAACCAGCCATAGTTAAAGTAGGGGTTGGCCAGGTCGTAGAGGAAGCCGTAGGAGTTGCCCTTAGTGTTTTCCTGTGCAATTTTTAGGAACTCGTCCCAGGTCTTGGGGGCTTCTTTGACCAGTTTCTTGTTGTAGATCAGGGCCACCGACTCGGCGAACATGGGCAGCGCGAAAAGCTGGTTGCGGTAGGTGAGCGCATCCACCGCTACATCCGAGAGGCTTTGAATGTAGCTGCTGGTTGCGTACTTGCCCATGGGCTCGAGCACCCCCGCAGCCGCCATCGCCCCCACCCAGTCGTGGGGGATGCTCACCACCAGGTCGGCCGCCTGACCCTGGGGCGCGCCCAGGATGAACTTGTTCTGAATATCGCCGAAGGGTACTTCGACCACTTCAACCTGGGTGCCGCTGCTTTTGGCAAAGGTGGCCGCGGTCTGCTTGAGCCAGGCCAGCTCGGGCCCGCCGTAGTGGGTCCAAATTGTGAGTTTGCCCTGTGCCATCGCCGAGCCCAGTAGACCTAGGGCTGCTACGGCAGCAATCAAAAAGCCTTTTTTCATTTCTTCCTCCTGGTTTGAAGCCATTGCCTAAAGAATTTGTGGCATGGCTTGCCTTGAACATCGACAGCAGACTCTGGCAGCGTTTCCACAGTGTTCTAAACGTTACTTTTGGACTATCTGCCTTCTGCGTCACCAGGTATCTTACTACATTCTTCGACTACGTAAAGAGTCTGGTATCCCCCCAAGACAAAGCTAAAGGGCACGTCAAGACCAGCGTCCAGGATTTATCTTGAGTGAGTTGGCGGTAAAGGCATCGCGCAATCCACCCCCGGGACATTTGTCCGATGCTAGCTAAAAATCACGCCTTACTTCCTGGGTGGCTGGCTCGGGCGCAGATCGAGCTGGCTTGGGATGACGCGGGGGTCGCTTTGCAGCAGGTAGAGCACGGCCTGTGCAATGTCTTGCGGCTGTATTTTCCAGGATGCCCCGGTACTGTTGCCGGCAAAGGGCGTGTCTACCGAGCCGGGCAGAATGCTGCTCACCCGAATGCCGTGGTAGCGCAAATCCAGCATAGCCGCCTCGGAAAAGCCCAGCAAACCAAACTTGCTGGCATTGTAGGCAGCCCCGTTGGCAAAGGCGTTTTTCCCGGCCAGCGAACCAATGTTGATGATATGGCCCCCACCCCGCTTTTGCATGGCTGGTACAGCGGCCTTGGTCGCGTAAAAGGGGCCGGTCAGGTTGGTTTGCAAGACCTGCTGCCAATCCTCCGGGGTAAGCTCGTGCACGGGTTTGAAAATACCCACCCCCGCGTTGTTAATCAGGAAGTCGAGTCCGCCAAAATGGGCCTCGATCTGCTGCACAGACCGCTCCAGATCCTCGTAGCGGGTCACATCACCCGGCAGGGCCAGGCTGTTGCCCAGTTCTCCCGCCAAACGCGCCAGCCTGTCCTGGCTGCGGGCAAAAAGCCCCACCCCCACGCCGCTCGAAACCAGTTGTTTGGCAATCTCGAGGCCAATCCCGGAGGAAGCTCCGGTAACCAGTGCTACTTTTCCTTGCAGCTTTGACATAGGCCAATACTGTACAAAAAATGCAGGCGAACACAAGGTTCGCCCACACGATTCATCTATACCTACTTGGGTTTGTAAATGTCCACCCCACCGGCTTTTTCCAGGCTCTGCATGAGGAACTGTGCGGTCACCAGGGGCTTGCTATTGGCATCGCCCGGCAGCGTTCCAGCAAACACCTCGAGCACGTCGGCGTAGCCGTCGCCGTCGGAGTCTTTCATAGCCTTGAGCGTTTCGTACAGGGCTTCGCCGATGTTGCCCTTGAAGTTGGCCCGGAGCTGGTTGCCGAAGGCATTCCAGGGCGCACCCCCGTTGGGGTTTACGTGGCAGTACTGACAGGTAACCGTGCGCACATCGCCGTTATCGGCTACCAGATTGAACTGCGTAATGGCCTGCAACCGATAGGGCCCTCGAGCCTGCACCAATGGGAGCAGCACAACGGCCAAGGCCAGCACAAAAAAACCTAGTTTTCTCATTCGAGCCCTCCTTAGGGGCACGCCTCTAGCGAACCGTTATCTTGCCAAACATGGTTTGTGCGTGCACCACAGTGCCTGTGTTTATCGAACAAATGTACTCGTATTCACCTGCGATGTTGAGCACGATTTTTACCTTGTATGCCGGGCCAGGGAAAAGGTTTTGTGTGCTAAAGTCCTTGGGCGCGCCGGAACCCGGCCTGGTCTGCGCGATGTGAACCGTGCTGTCCTGGTTAACGAACTCAATGCACTCACCCCTCCGGATGGTCACATCTGCGCTGTTGGTGCCCTTTACCCTGAAGCCCTCCTCGATGCTTACAGCCTCGATTACAACACACGCTTTGGGAGTGTCGGGTTGACAGGAGAGCAGCAGGCCCAACAATAGCAACCCAATCCACCGCATGGTCTTATTGTACGCGTTTCATCGAAAAGCATCTGGCAAACTTCGCACCCCGACCCTCAAGGTGGCCTGCTCGGTCTCATATGTCACCTCCACCCATATTTACGTACCGGTAGCCGGGACGGATTCACGGGCTATTCGGTTGTACGAGGCCCAGAGGCCAGATGGGCTTCGGGTAGGGCTATTCCTGCAGCGGCTGCTCCTTGCGGGGAGATCCGAATTTATGGGCCTCTACCAGCATCCGCAGGGCCTTGCCCCGGTGGGAGTGCACCGCTTTTTCCTCCAGGGTCATCTCGGCAAAGGTTTTGCCTACCTCGGGCAGGTAGAACAAGGGGTCATAGCCAAAACCCCACTCCCCACGGGGGGCCTCGAGGATCTCTCCCTCGGTCTCGCCCCGGTAAAGTTCCATGTAACCATCGGGGTAGGCAATTACCAGCACGGCCACAAACTTGGCCTTGCGCGCGCTGGGGGGAATTCCTTTAAGGCGCTCGAGCAGGTATACGTTGCGCTCGGTGTCGGTTTTTTTGTTGCCGTAACGGGCCGAGTACACCCCTGGCTCGCCCCCTAATGCGGCGACCTCGAGGCCCGAGTCATCGGCCAGGGTGGGCATACCACTGTGCTTAGCGGCAAAAGCCGCCTTCAGCACTGCGTTGTCTTCGAAGGTAGAGCCCTCCTCGGGCGGCATCTTGAAGGGGTAGTCGAGCAGGGAAAACAGCGTCCAACCCAAAGGTGCGAGCCCGTCTCTGATCTCGCGGAACTTGCCGGGGTTGGAAGTAGCAATCAGCAGGCGCATCTAGAACATCTTATCCACAAAAAGCCGAGTAGAGGGGTTACCTGCAGACTTCACTCAAACCCGGTTCTTGAGCTGGGCGTGAACCCGCCGCACCACCTCGGGAATATGCGACAGTCCCATCTCCAGCATGGCCTGATAGGTAGCCTTGGGCACTGGACGTCCCTCCCCTGCCCCGTGCAGCTCGATAATGTCGCCGGACTGGGTTGCCACCACGGTCAGGTCGGCCCAGGCGTTCTCGTCCTCGAGGTGGGTTAGGTCGAGCAAAAGGCTGCCATCGCTCATCCAACCCACGCTCACCGCAGCGAACTCGGTGAGGGGCCATTCGTCCAGCTTGCCCTGATTGACCAGCCGATCCATGGCCATATGCAGCGCCGCATAGCCCCCCAAAAGCGAAGCCACGCGGGTTCCGCCATCGGCCTGAATTACGTCGGCATCTATCACCACGGTTTTATTGGGCAACAGGCTTAAGTCCAGCGCAGCACGGAAAGCCCGCCCCAAAAAACGCTGAATCTCCGCTGTGCGGCCCGATATTTTCTGGCGTTCGCGTTCTTTGCGTTCTTTGGTGGAGCGGGGCAGCAGGCTGTACTCGGCCATGAGCCAGCCTTCGCGGCCCGAGACGTGGCGGGGCACCCCATCGGTGAGCGAGACGGTCACCAGCACCCTGGTATTCCCCAGCTCGACGAGCGCGGAACCTTCGGCGTAATGGGTGTAACCCATGTGCAGGGTAAGGGGGCGCAACTCCTGGGCCGTACGGCCATCCTTGCGTTTCATCGCCGAGACTTTACCACATGCGCTCTTGCCGCTAAAATGACCGAGGCGTGCCGGTGTAGCTCAGCGGTAGAGCACTCGATTCGTAATCGAGCGGTCGTCGGTTCAAATCCGACCACCGGCTCCAGTCCAGGACGCGAAAAACCCGAGGGTGCGAATCCTCGGGTTTGCGTTTTCGCTTCAACTTGACCCCAGAAATTGTTGCTTGATCCAGGGCACCAGTTCGGTCAGCGAGTGCATGGCTGGAACCTTGCCTGCCAAGGCCCCATAGACGATGAGGGGCACCGGGTTGAGGGTGTGCTGGGTATGCCAGGGTTCTTCGGCGTTGCCATGATCGGCGGTAAGAATCAGGGTGGCAGTGGGGTTGGCGTTCAGGAAGCCCTCGAGGAAGCGATCCAGCTCGAGCCAGCGCTCATCGAGTTTTTCCGGGAGGCGATGGGCCGAGTAATCCAGCGCCCAGTGTTCCAGGATGGTCAGGTCGTGTTGCTGGGCTATCTGGGCAAAGCGTGCACCGGCGGCCTCGGGTTCGGGCCAGAAGGCTGGCAGGAGGGCCTGGGGATGATGCATAGGGAGGAGCTCGAGCCGGGCTGCCCTGGCCGCAAATCCAAAAGCCGAGAGCAGGTTGCGGCGGCTGCTCTGCACTCTTTCCAGGTATTCCGGGCGGTAGGCGTTGGCGTGCAACACCCGCAAACCCCGCTGGGTAGCCCAGACCTGCAAGCTATCCTGCTGCAGAAGGGTTTGGAGCTTGCTTAATGGGTGCGGCCCCTGGTGGTATCCCAGCATCTGGGCCGCGTTGAGCCCGGTCAGCAGGGCAGTCTGGCCGGTGCCCGACTGGGGCAGGCCTTCCACCCCTAGCCGGGCATCCAGGACGCGGTAGGCCAGGTTGGGCCGACTAAAGGGCTCCTGGCTGAACCCGCCGCTCAAAGCCTTCAGCGTGGGCAGGTTCAGGCGCCTCGGGGCGCTGCGGGGGTCGTGGGAAAGCCCCAGCCCATCCACGAACAAGAAAGCCAGCACGAGGGCATTGTGCGCCCATACGCAAGAAAGGTCAAACCACCACCCTGCCCAACTTGCGACCTGCGACACAGCCAGACCACAAGGGCCGGTTGCATGATAGGGGTTGAAAGGAGTTTTTATGCCTGTACGTTCGGCCAGTGCGGTTTGGAGAGGTACGCTAAAAGAAGGTCAGGGACACCTGAAACTGGAGAGTGGGGTCTACCAAGGGCCCTACACCTGGGCCTCGCGCTTTGCCGAAGCCAGCGGCACCAACCCGGAGGAGCTGATTGGGGCAGCCCACGCTGGCTGTTTTGCTATGTTTTTGTCGGCCCTCTTGACCAACAACAACACCCCCCCCGAAGAATTACGCGCCGCCGCCAGGGTGCACCTGGGGGAGGGGCCCACCATCAGCAAAATTGAGCTGCACCTTGAGGGCAAGGTGCCCGGACTTAGCCCAGAAAAGTTTCAAGAGCTGGCCCAGGAAGCCAAGGCCAAATGCCCCATCTCCAAGGCCCTGGCCGCGGTGCCTGAAATAACCCTGGAGGCAAAGCTGGTCTGACCTTTTGCAGATTTTCAGTCGCCTTCGTACAAAACTGGTTCCTCAGCGGCCAGGCTTCAACCGGCCCGGACAGCTAAACCAGGAGGCGCTCGAGTATCCATCTCACTTGAACATCTATAGCGCCAGCGCCAAACGTAGTGTTGAATAGAGGCGTGGAGCCAGACATTGCCCTGATGTCGCGCCTCGCCAAAGGGGATGAGCGAGCTTTGGAAGAGCTATACCGCCGCTATAGCCCCTCGCTGTACGCCCTTCTCCTGCGGATGCTCCAAAGCCCCGAGGAGGCCGAAGAAATCTTGCAGGACAGCTTTGTTCAGCTCTACCGAGAAGCCGCCCGCTATCAGCCCGAGCGCGGGGGTGTGGCGGCTTTTTTGTTCACCATTGGGCGCAATTTTGCCCTATCGCGTCTGCGTAACCGCAAGGCCAGACCCCCCAAAATAGACGACCTCGACCTGCACAACCCCGAGCAGGAGCTGGGCCTTTGGCGGGAGGACGACCCCACCGACCGGATTCTGGTGAGGCGGGCCTTGGGTAGGCTCGAGCCCACCGACCGTAAGCTGCTGGAAGAAGCCTTTTTCGACGGCTACAGCCACAGCGAGCTGGCCGAGCGCCACAACCTGCCCCTGGGCACGGTCAAAACCCGGCTGCGGCGGGCCCTGCTCAAACTGCGCGAGTATCTGGGCGGAAAAGCGGTCTCGGAGGAAGCATGAAAGACCTCCGCGAACTGCTCCCCGACTACGCCCTGGGCCTTCTGGAAGGCGAGGAGAAAGCCCAGCTCGAGCAGGCCCTGCAAAGCTCCCCCGAACTACGGGCGGAACTTTCCGAACTCAGGGCGGTGTTGTACCAGCTGCCGGAAAGCCTCCCCCCGGTTGCGCCGCCCCCGAGGGTCTGGGCCCAGGTGCAGCGCAGGGTTTCTCCCAGGCGGGATTTCCTGCGCTGGGCTGCGGCGGCCCTAATCCTGCTGGGGCTGGGCGGCTTCGGGGTGGAACAGTACCGCCGCTATCAGGCTCTGGCCGAGGAACAGGCCAAGCTGGCCCGCTGGCTGAGCGATCCTGAGGTCAAGTGGCAACTCATCCGAAACGACCAGGGCCAGACCTTTGGCACCATGCTCTGGCGGGAAGAGGGGCCCTGCCTAATGGTGCTGCGCGAACCGCCGCCTCGAGGCAAGGTCTATCAGGCCTGGGGCCGCAAGCACGGCGCACCCCCGGTCTCGCTAGGGGTCTTCACGGGGCGGGTTTTCGAGACCAACTACGAAGGCTTCGACCTGATGGGGGTAAGCCTCGAGCCCCCCGGCGGTAGCCCCACACCTACCCGGCCGCTGGGCCGGGTGCCGACCTCATAGCCGGTACCACAGGCGATAGAGCCATTTGAGGGCTCTGAGTAGAGCCGTCACGATGCGCCCGTACCAGCCCCTGGGCAGCCAGGCCGGGCCGGTGACGGGAATGAGACGCTCAATGGCAATGGTCTGTAGCTCGGTAAAGCGGTACAGCCCCTCCTGACCGTGCCGTCGCCCCAGACCCGAGGCCTTGAACCCCCCCATGGTCGCATCCATCGAGGCCCAGGCCGCGGCGTAGCTTTCGTTGATGTTGACCGTGCCAGCCTGAATACGGGCGGCCAGCGCGCGGGCTTTGCGTAAGTCCTTGCTCCAGATGCTGGCGTTGAGGCCATACTCGCTGTGGTTGATCTGGGCCAGCACCTGCTCGAGGTCACTAAACTTGTACAGGCTGACCACCGGGCCAAAGGTTTCTTCGTGGTACACCCGCATCTCGGGCGTTACATCGGTCAGGATGGTGGGCTCGAAGAACAGGGGCCCCAGGTCGGGCCGGGGCCGACCCCCGGTGAGCACCCTGGCCCCTTTCGCCACAGCGTCCTGCACGTGGGCCAGCACGGTATCGAACTGCCGCTGGACGGTGAGGGAACCCATCTGCGAGCGGTGATCCAGGGTGGCCCCCAAACGCAGGCTCGAGGTTTTTTCCACGAAGCGCCGGGTGAAAGCCTCGAAGACTTTCTCGTGCACGTAGATGCGCTCGAGGGAGACGCAAAGCTGCCCGGCATTGGCAAAAGCCCCGTGGATAGCGCCGTCTACAGCAGCCTCGAGGTTGGCGTCCTCCAGCACCAGCATGGGGTTTTTGCCGCCCAGCTCCAGGCTCACCCCAATCAGCCGTTCTCCGGCCTGGCGGGCCACCTTGCGCCCGGTGGGGGTGCTTCCGGTCAGGGCGATAAAATCCGCTGTAGCCACCAGGGCCTCGCCCACCTCGCCACCCCCGGTCACAACCTGAAAAAGGTCGCGCGGCAGTCCGGCCTCCTCCAGCAGGGCCTGAATCCAGAGGGCCGTAAAGGTGGTCTGGGGGTCGGGCTTGAGCACCACCGCGTTGCCCGCCATTAGCGCGGGGATGGGCTCACTCACCGCCATCACCAGCGGATAATTCCAGGGCGAGATAACCCCCACCACCCCGACCGGGTGGCGGTACTCCCAGGTCTGGGTCAGGCCCAGAAAAGTTCCGCCCACGCGCCGGGGGCGCAGCCAGCCGGGGCTACGGGTGGCGTAATACTGCGCCACAATGGCCGCGTCCAGCAGTTCTTCCTGGGCATCGCGGCGGGCCTTGCCGGTCTCGTACTGGGTCAGGTCGAGGATCTCGGCCTGCTGCTTTAGCAGCAGGTCGTGGAAGCGCAGCATGATGCGGGCTCGAGACCTGGCATCCATTCGGGCCCAGGCCGGCTGGGCCTGCCGGGCACGCTCCACGGCCTGGCGCACGTCCTCGGGACTGCACAACGGTATAACCCCCAGCACTTTTCCATCGAAAGGAGAGTACAGGGTATGCGGGGTACCCTGACCCGACAAAAAGACCCGCCGGGCCAGTTGTTCCAGCAGCTCAGGGGTAAACTGAGGGGTCTCCCGTGGGGGATTAATCACCCGCAACCGTCCAGTTTCAATCATCTTAAAACCCATGGTGGGCCGAAAAAATCCTCGAGTCAATACCCCTCCTACACCCAGGTCGGCAAAGCATAAAAGCGCTTCCACACTGACCAAATGGGATTATTTGGGTATCCGCGGACTTACAAAATGGAGCCTTCGAGTATATGCTAGTGGCGTTTAAAAAGGTACGTTGGTTGGGCCATCCCAAGCAACGCCCACGACGGAGGTCTGCAATGTATCGTTCTCCACCTGGCGCTCGAGGTTTTTTGATCGCTATTGGGCTGTTGGGAGGGGCCCTGATGGTGGCTGCGCTGGCAGGGCTCCTGCTGTTCTGGGCCCTGCAGGCGGCTTTCCCCAGGCCGGTAGAAGAGGGTTATCCGGGCTACCTGATCCTGATTTTTGGCACGCTCGTCCTGATTCCCATTCTGGTTGTACTGGGGCGCAGGGTGCCCTACCTCACCGACTGGTACTATCTGCTTCCGGCCATCACCTTCTTGCTGGCTTTCACCGTATTCCCCATCATCCTGACCATCTACTACGCGTTTACCGACTACACCGGGATTCGCAACGGCAAACCCGACCGCTCCACCGAAACCGCCATCGTGCGGGTAGAGGGGCGGCAGTTATTCGTGGAGGGCAATGCCCACGACCTCTTGCGCTGCGATGAGCCCGACTGTGCCGGCCAGGCCCTGGAGATCACCACCCGTACCCAGCGGGCCCGCGTTCGGGTCGAGCAGGCCAGCGGCAATACCATCACCCTCACCGCACCCCCACCCTTCGCACCCACCCTGGTCTACAAGATCAACGAGTTCAGGTTCATCGGCTTCCGCAACTTTGTGGAAATCTTCAGCCGTGCCGGTGCGGTGCTGATTCCCGTTCTGGTCTGGAACATCATTTTTGCGGCAGGGGCGGTTGTGGTGGGGGCCATCCCTGGGCTCATCCTGGGCCTGATACTCAACAACAAAAACCTGGCCTTGCGGGGTTTTTATCGCACAGCCCTGATTATCTCCTGGGCCATCCCCGTGGTCATCAGCGTGCAGATCTTCACGGCCATGCTCAACGTGCAGTTTGGCCCCATCAACCGCCTGCTGGGACTGCTGGGCGCTTACCCCATTCCCTGGCTCACCGACCCCGAGTGGTTCAAGATGTCGGCCCTGCTGATTAGCCTGTGGCTGGGCTTCCCGTACTGGATGACGGCCACCCTGGGCGCGCTCTCGACCATCCCGGACGACGTCTACGAAGCGGCCAAAATTGACGGTGCCAACGGCTTTCAGACCCTCACCGGCATCACCCTGCCCCTGCTGCGCCAGCCCTTTATCCCGCTGCTGCTGGGCTCTTTTGCCTATAACTTCAACAACTTTGGCCTGATCTACCTGATGGGCCCCCAGCCAGGGGTCGAAGGGCGGCCTTCCACGGCCCAGGCCGGTGACATCCTGATCACCTGGGCCTATAAAACCGCCTTCCAGGCCGATGGAGGGCAGGCTTATGGCCTGGGTGGGGCTATCTCCATCCTGATTTTTTTCCTCACCGTTGCCATTAGCTTAATCAACTTCCGCTTCACCGGGGCTTTGCGGGAGGTGCGCTGATGGCCGCCATTTTGCGCTACCTCGGTTGGGCTCTATTTGGGCTGCCGGTGGCCTGGGTGCTCTTTGTCTACTTCCCTGGCCTGCTGGCCCGCATCCAGCCCAACACCCCCCCTGGCTTCGTCCGTATCGAGAACGGCTGGGTTTATGCCCTGGGTGGCCTTCTGGTGGTGATGGGCCTGATTGTGCTGTACGCCTGGCTGGCCACCCTGCTGGCTAACCGGCGAACCCAGCGCAAGCGCAGCTTCTGGCCGCTGGTGGGGCAGGGGCTCACGCACCAGTTTATGTTCCTGGTGCTGGTCTTTGCGTATTACCCGGTGCTGCAGATTCTGGCCGCCTCGTTCGACCCCCGCAACACCCTGTACCGCATCCTGCCCCCCGCCAGCGACAGCCTGCTGGTGCGGGCTCGAGTGATACCGGACTTTTCCCAGCTCAGCCTGGAAAACTACGCCAAGCTATTCGATGGTTTTATCCTCTACCCCTACCAGGCTTTTTTGCTCGTAGTCGCGGCGCTGTGTTTGCTGCTGGTGCTGGTGCTGGCCGCCTACCGCCGCCTCATCGGCGATAACGATAGCGACAGCCGCTGGGGTCGGCTGCAGGGGCGCAGCCTGACGGCCTTTGCCCTCCTGGGCTTTACCCTGGTCATTTTTCTCTCACCTGCGCAGTTTACGGGCCAGGGCACCGAGGCCAAATTTGTGCTCTGGGTGCGCAATACCCTGTTTGTCTCGGGCATTACCGGTATCCTGGCAGTGCTGCTCACGGCCACGGCGGGCTACGCCTTCGCCCGCTTCAACTTTCCGGGCCGTTACCCCATGTTGCTGGTCTTTATCTTCATCCAGATGTTCCCCGGTTTCTTGGGGCTGGTAGCAACCTACATTCTGATCTCCAACCTGGGCCTGCTGAACACCTTTACCGGCCTGGTACTGGCCTACTCGGGCGGGATTATCAGCTTTGGCACCTGGGTATACAAAGGATTTTTGGAGAGCATCTCCAAAAGCCTGGAGGAAGCCGCCCTGATTGATGGGGCTAGCAAGTGGCAGGTGTTTACCAAAATCCTGATGCCGCTTTCGGCCCCCATGTTCGTGTTCATCTTCTTGTTGCAGTTTGTGGGTACTTACTCGGAGTTCATTGTGGCCAACCTGTTCCTCACCGGAGTGGACTCCTGGACGGTGGGAATGGGCCTGCGCAACTTTACCACCGGGCAGTTCTCCACCCGCTGGGGGCTGTTTGCGGCGGCCTCGGTGCTGGGTTCGCTGCCCATCCTGCTGACCTTCTATGGCTTCCAGCGCTACTTTGTTTCGGGGTATACCGCGGGCTCGGTGAAGGAATGAGACACTACCACGACTGGGAGCCTTTTTGCGTAGACCCCCTGAAGCCCGAGCTGGGGCAGGAAATCACCCTGCGCCTGCGCACCCCGGCCCGGGCCGGTTTTCTGATCCTCGAGCGCTACGGCGAGGTGGAGCGGCGGCCCATGAAAGCCGTGCCGGGCGGGCTGGAAACCAGGCTCCCGCTGCACGCCTCCCCTTTGCGGTACTGCTTTTTTCTGACCGAGGAAAAGGCCTACCTCGCAGCAGATGGGCTACAGGGCCCCATGCCCCGCTACGACAAGTTTTTTCACCTGCTGGCCCAGCCCACCGTGCCCGACTGGGCGGTGGGGGCGGTGTTTTATCAGATCTTTCCCGACCGGTTTCGCAACGGCAACCCCCACAACGACCCCCAGAGCGGTGAATGGGTGTATATGGGCCGGCCCATCGTGCGCAAAGAGTGGGACGAACCCGTGAGCTACGGGCCGGGCGAGGGGCCTATCCAGCACTATGGGGGCGACCTCGAGGGCATTCTGGAGAAGCTCGACTACCTCGAGGCGCTGGGCATCGAGGCCCTCTACCTCAACCCCATCCTGCCTTCGGGCTCCAACCACCGCTACGACGCCAGCGACTACCACAACGTAGACCCCCACCTGGGGGGCAATCAGGCCTTCGAAAAGCTGGTCGAGGCCCTGCACCGGCGCGGTATGAAGCTGGTGCTGGACGGGGTTTTCAATCACATCGGCAACACCCACCCCGACTTCCAGAAAGCCCTGCAAGACCCCACCTCCCCCGAGGCCGGGCAGTTCACTTTTTACGCCGACGGCTCGTACGCCGCCTTCTACGGGGTCAAAACCCTGCCCAAGCTGGACTACGCCAACCCCCTCACAGTGGAGCGCTGGATTGACGGCTACCACGCCCCGGTGCGGCACTGGATTCGCAAGGGGGCCGATGGCTGGCGGCTGGACGTGGCCCACCAGATGGGCGAAGGGGGCACCGACCGGCGCAACGCGGAAATCCTGCGCCTGATCAAACACAACAGCATGGAGGAAAACCCCGAGGCCTTGGTGTTTGGCGAGCTGTTCTTCGACACCCTACCCACCCTGCGGGCCCACACCCTGGATGGCTCTATGCACTACGCCGGGTTTGCCAACCCGGTGATGGAGTGGTTATCGGGCAAAAACGTGTACGGCTGGGAGGTGGCGGTCTCGAGCCAGGCGGTGTGGGATACCCTGTGGGACCATTACACCGCCCTGCCGCTGCAGCTCCGCCAGAGCATGTACACCCTGATTAGCAGCCACGATATTCCCAGGGCCCTGTGGCGGCTCTCGGGGGATGTGGAGCGCTTCAAGCTGGCCCTGGGCATTCTGCTCACCTTTCCCGGCGCGCCGGGCCTCTACTACGGCGACGAGATCGGGCTCGACCAGACCAACCCCTACCACGACTGGAACGGCGATCCCATGTGCCGGGGTACGTTTCCCTGGGATGAACGCCGCTGGAACCACGAGGTGCTGGCCTGGGTTAAAACCCTCATCCGGCTCAAAAAGAGCGTACCAGCCCTGCGACGGGGAGGGTTGCAGCCCTTGCAGGTCTCGGAAAAACTGCTGGCCTACAAGCGGCAGTACGAAGATGAAGAGGTCTGGGTGTATGCCACCCTCGAGCCCACCCAGGTGCTGTTGCCCAGGTCGGAAAACCTGCTGACCGGCGAGACCCTGGAGGGCGCTACCTGGGTCTCGGGGCTGGGGGTATTTCGCTTGCGATAAGTAACCTGCGTCGTATCCCGCACAGCCGCCTGGGCTATACTGACCCTTTGGGTTGGGTATGCAGGAGGTTACCGAATCGCTGGATTTTGACCGTATTCGCCAGGCTCTGGCCGAGCGAGCCTCCACCTTTATGGGGCGGGAGGCCCTTCTGGCCCTTGAGCCCAAGCGCACCCTCGAGGAGGCCCAGGCCCAGCAGGCCACCGTGGCCGAGGCCCTGGCCTATCCCTACCGGCTGGGGGGCATCAACGACCTGCGACCGGCCCTGGCAGCGGCGCGGGAAGGGCTCCGGCTGGAAGGGCCCCAGCTACGCGAGGTAGCGGCCAGCCTCGAGGCGGCTGTAACACTCCGGCACGAGCTGCTGGAAATAGGCGAGCACCTCAAGGCCCTGGCGGGCCGCATCGGCGAGCACACCTTCTTTCTGCGGCGCATCCGGGAGTCGCTCGATGAGGCTGGCAACGTGCGCGACGAGGCCACCCCCCGGCTGCGGGAGATTCGCAGGCGGGTCAATCCCCTGCGCGAACAGATTCAGGATCGGCTGCACCAGCTCATGGATCGGCACCCCGAGGCCATCCAGGAGCGCTTCATCACCCTCCGGCGCGACCGCTTCGTGATACCGGTCAGGGCCAGTCACCAGAACAAGATTCCAGGTATTGTGCTCGACCAGTCCGACTCGGGGCTTACGGTGTACATCGAGCCCGCCTCGGTGGTTCCCCTCAACAACCAGCTCGCCAGTCTGCGGCTCGAGGAAGAAGCCGAGGTCAACCGGGTGCTCTTCGAGCTGTCGGCCCTGCTGGGCCACGACCAGGAGCTCGACCAGACCCTGCAGGCCCTCACCGAACTCGACATGGCCCGGGCTGCTGCCGTCCTGGCCGAAGACTGGAGACTGGTGCGGCCCCGCCTCAATCGGGAAGGGCTGTACCGGCTCGAGGCCGCCCGCCACCCGCTGATTGGCAACCCTGTTGCAAACGACATAGAGCTCACCCCAGCGCACAGAATCCTGCTCATCACCGGCCCCAACATGGGCGGCAAGACCGCCCTCCTGAAAACCCTGGGTCTGGCCGTGCTGATGGCCCAGTGCGGGCTTTTTGTGGCCGCCGAGCGTGCAGAGCTGGCTTTCCCGGACAGGTTGTTTGTAGACATCGGCGACCAGCAGTCCATTCAGGAGAGCCTCTCGACCTTTGCCGCACACCTCCTGAGACTGAAGGAAGTACTGGAAAAGGCCACACCCCACAGCCTGGCCCTCATTGACGAGCTGGGCTCGGGCACCGACCCCGAGGAGGGGGCCGCGCTGGCCCAGGCTTTTGTGGAGGGGCTGCTGGCCAAAGGGGTGCGCGGCCTGATCACCACCCACCTTTCCCCGCTCAAGGCGTTCGCCCAGGACACCCCCGGTGTGCAAAACGCCTCTATGCGCTTCGACCTCGAGCACCTCCGCCCCACCTATCAACTGGTGGTAGGCGCACCAGGGCGCAGCTACGCCCTCTCCATCGCCCGGCGGCTGGGCTTTCCCCAAGAACAGCTCGAGCGGGCCGAGGCCCTCCTGGGGCCGGAGGGCGGGCGACTCGAGCGCCTGCTGGCCTCGCTCGAGGCCGAACGGGAACGCCTGCGTGCCCAGAGCCAGGCCGCCCAGGCAGAACGGGAGCAGGCCGCTCGCCTTCAACAAGAGCTTTCCCGGCAACTGGCCGAGCTGGCTCAGAGCAAAGCACGCTTGCTCGAGGAGGCCCAGGCCCAGGCCGAGCAGGTGGTCAAAGAAGCCCAGGAGCGCATCCGCCAGGCCCGCGAGCGCCGCAAAACCCAGGGCCAGGGGCAGGCCCTGCAAGAGCTCATCCAGCTCCGGAGCCGCTACCAGCGCCCCGAGAAACCCGCCCCCGCCCAGCCCGGCCTGCAGGTAGGCACGGTAGTAGAGGTGCCCGAGTACGGGGGCCGGGCCACCGTGGTGGAGCTAAGGGGTCAGGAGGCCGTCTTGCAGATGGGCGCGGTGCGCCTTACCCTGCCGGTTGCGCGCCTACAGCCCAGACCCGCCCCACGGCCCGAGCCTTCGGCAGGCCGCGTAGCCCACAAAGCTAAAATTCCCACCGAACTTAACCTGCGCGGCCTGACCGTGGAGGAGGCGTTGCTGGCCGTAGACGACTACCTGGCCGAGGCCAAGGCCACCGCTACCACCCCCGTTCGCCTGCTACACGGCAAGGGCACCGGGGCCCTGCGCAATGCGCTGCGCGAATCGCTCAAGCGCGACCGCCGGGTGGAGCACTTTCACGACGCGGTGCCCTACGAGGGCGGCCACGGGGTCACCGTGGTGCATTTGCGCGTCTAGCACATGCCGGTAGGCCCTCGCGGTCTCATCCAGGGCGCAAATCTGAGTTTTTTCTTAGTAGATTAGCCATATTTCTCATGAGAAATCCGGCTACCCTGCTGGTATGGAAGGTATGGAACAACCCCTGATCCTGATCGTCGAGGACGAAAAGGACATCGCCCGCTTCATCGAACTCGAGCTCCAGGCCGAGGGTTACCGCACCGAGGTGGCCTACGACGGCATTACCGGCCTATCGCGCTTTCGTGAGACCAACCCCAACCTGGTGGTGATGGATCTGATGCTACCCGTAATGGACGGCCTCGAGGTGGCCCGCCGGATTCGCAAGACCTCCAATGTGCCCATCGTGATCCTGACCGCCAAAGACCGGGTGGAAGACAAGGTGGAGGGCCTGGACGCTGGAGCCGACGACTACCTGGTCAAGCCCTTCAGCATCGAGGAGCTTTTGGCCCGCATCCGCGCCCATCTGCGCCGGGTAACCCCCGCCATTACCGGCGAAATTCGGGTCTCCGACCTAATCATCAACCTCGAGGGCCGCGAGGTCTACCGGGGAGGGCGGCGCATCGAGTTCTCCAACAAGGAGTTCGAACTCCTGGAGCTGCTCGCCAAAAGCCCCGGCAAGGTCTTTAGCCGCTTCGAGATCGAAGAAAAGGTCTGGCCCGGCTACCAGGGCGGCTCCAACGTGGTGGATGTGTATATCGGCTACCTGCGCAAGAAGCTCGAGGGCACCGGCGAGCGCCGCCTGATACACACCGTGCGCGGTGTGGGCTACGTGCTGCGCGAGGACTGAGCCACAAGGCCATCATCCGAGGCCGGGCATCAACCCGTTCCGCTGTGATATTAAGCCAGTACTCAAGCCCTGTTCGAATCATACAAGGCCTCTATTATGGTAGTTGGGCAGTGCGGTTTTCGAACGATCATCTGCTATCGATGAGCGATTTGAAGAAGGTATCCCGTGTAGCTTTCTTTGGTTGGGCCTCATTGGGGGCAGGGGGCTCTGGCCCAAAACGACGCTGGTATTTTTCTCTCGCTGTGGCAGCTCTGGCTTTGGCATCCCAGTACGAGCCCTAAGAAACCAAAATCATGACCCTTCGCACCCGAATCACCCTGCTGACGCTGGCCCTGCTGGCTTTTTCCTTGTTGCTCATCGGGGGGTCGGTGTATGGCAGCCTGCAATTCACCCTTTACGACAATCTCCGGCGCGAACTGGTTGAAACCTCCCAGGCAGCCCAGCGCCTCATCCGCGAGCAAGGCAGCCTGGAGGGCTTACCGCTCACGGTGTACGGCCAGGCCCTGTGGGTGCCTTTCCCCAACCCCACCCCCAGCGATATCCTGCAAGGGGCTGCTATTCCCATCGCCAAATCTCTGGCAATGGGTGATGCCACGCTGACCCTTTCAGAAAAGGGCTTGCTAGAGGTTTTGCGCTCCGGCGGTTTCTATACCCAAACCGTCCTCATTCGCCCAGATGGCACCCAGGTTCCCCTACGCGTGCGGGCCGAACGCCTGATGACCGAGATTGCTGGTATTCCCCAAGGCCCCCAATTGGTCATCCTGATGGTGGGCAAGTCCACCGAGGGCATCCAGAGTACCCTCACCGATTTCGCCCGCACCTATACAGCGACGGCCCTATTGGTGCTAATTTTTGGCGGTTTGCTGGCCTTTCGCCTGGTACGACAGACCCTCGAGCCCCTCGAGTGGGTAGCCAAAAAAGCCGAGCAGGTCAGTAGCAAACCCGAAAAGCTACCTGAACTCGAGGGCCACAACGAGGTAGCCTCACTGGTCAAGTCACTCAACCGCATGCTCACGCGGCTCGAGAGCGCCTGGGAGACCCAGGGTCGCTTTCTGGCCGACGCTTCCCATGAGTTGCGCACGCCCGTAACGGCCATTCTGGGGCACGTTAACTATTTGCTACGACGAACGCAAATTACCGAGCAGCAGAAGGAAAGCCTGGAGATCATCAAGCGCGAGTCGGAGCGGATGCAAAAGCTGGTAGGCGATTTGCTCGAGCTCTCCAAAACCGGCGGGAGCTGGAAGGTTGAGCTGGGCTCGGTGCACCTAAAAACTGTGCTCAACGAGATTGAGGAAGAATATAGCAAAAGTTTCGAGGGACAAATTGAGGTGCAGGCCCCCGACCATGTCTGGGTGTTGGGCGATCCCGAGCGGCTCCATCAGGTGGTAGCCAACTTGGTTTCCAACGCTATTAAAGCCAATTCCACCCGGATCAAGCTCATTGTGCTCGACCTAGCCGAACGAGTGGTTCTTCGGGTGGAGGACAACGGCGAAGGCATTAGTAAAGAGCATCTCCCCCATCTGTTCGAGCGTTTTTACCGGGTTGACAAGGCCCGCGACCGTGAACGCGGCGGTAGCGGGCTGGGTTTGGCGATTGTGCGTTCAATTGTTGAAGCCCATGGAGGCAACGTATGGGCCGAGAGCGAGCCAGGCAAGGGTTCGGTCTTTAGCATATCCCTCAAAAAAGCCTCTGCTCCCCACCCTCAACTGGCCTGAGCCGGCCACAACAATATTTTAGCGTCTGGCCGTTTTTTTTGGGGTGCGCACCCTGAACTTTTGCTCGAGCTCGGCAGCAAAAGCATGATTGGTGTAGTCGAGCGAGATGGGGGTCACGGAGATAAAGCCGTGCTGAACTGCCCAGTAATCGGTACCCTCCTCTAGCTCGGCGGTAGGTTTACCAGCTACCCAGTAGTAAGGCCGCCCCTCGGGGTCTTCCCGTTCGACAATGGAGTCTTCGTAACGGTGAGTGGAAAGGCGGGTAATCTTTACCCCTTGAGGTGTGCGGTTGGGGAAATTCACGTTGAGAAGGGTTTTGTTAGGCAGGCCGTGCTTCAAAACCCAGCGGGCAATTGGCACAGCATACTGAGCAGCTTCCTCGAAGCGCAGCTCCTCGCCGGAAGCATCCAGGCTAAACGCGATGGAGGGGATACCCAGCGAAGCCCCTTCCAGAGCCGCCGCCACCGTACCCGAATGGGTGAGGTCGAGGCCCATGTTAACGCCAATGTTAATCCCGGAAACCACCAGGTCGGGCCAGCCCAACAGGCGACTGCCCAAAACCACGCAGTCTGCTGGCGTTCCATCTACTCGGTAGGCTGGAATCTCGCCAAACCCCGCCGAGGCGGTGTGCTTGAAGCGCAAGGGGCGGCGAAATGTGATGCTGTGCCCTACGCCCGACTGCTCTACATCGGGTGCTACCACGTTTACTTCGGCCAGCTCACGTAGCGCAAAAGCCAGCGCCTTGATCCCAGGAGAAAAGATGCCGTCGTCGTTAGCAACCAAAATTCGCATACTCGACTAGCCTAATCCTAAAGTGTCGGGGTGCAAAGCAGGGCAAAAGATAGAGGCCAGCCATCCGCCTCAGTCAACCTTTATCGGGTTTTGCAATCTTTGGCCTATATTCCCGAGTGCAGCCCGGGTTGGTAATCACGCGTACACTAGTTCAACAACCACATAGGTCTGGCTGCCTTTAGGGCTTTTGACCTGCACTTCATCGCCTACTTTTTTGCCCATCAGGGCCTGGCCCAGAGGGGATTCGTTGGAAATTTTACCACTGAACACGTCGGCTTCGTGGCTACCGACCATGGTCACGCTCATACGCTGACCGCTGGGGGTCTCGAGTTCGACTGTTACCCCGAGCTGTACTTCGGTGGGAACACCATTGCCCGATTCCACAATCTGCACCCGGCTGAGGATGTCCTCGAGCTCGGCAATACGGCTGTTGTTTTGCCACATGGCCCGGCGGGCTTCATCGTAGCCAGCATTCTCACGCAAATCGCCCTCGGCGATGGCCCGGCCCATCTCATCGGCAATCTGCTGCATTTTTTCGGTTTTCAAATAGGCAAGCTCTTGCTCGAGTCGCGCCTTGCCTTCTGCGGTAAGGTATACCGGTTTTTTATCTGACATTCAGCAAAACCTCCAGGAGTCTACTCAAGGTAGACCCCAGCTTCAGTATAGTACAGCCGAGAGCAGACTAGCTTAAGCGCAGGTTTTACCCGAGTTTATCGCAATTGGATGCCTTAGCTGACCGAAATAGGTTTTACGATCTCACTTTTCCGTAGCATAAAATGACGCCATGCGCTGGATAGCGGGTGTTCTCCTATGGGGTATGGCGCTGGCCCAGAGCCTGGCCGTATCCCCCGAGGCCCAGGTTGGGCAGACCCTTGAAATACGGGGGGCTGACTTTCCTCCAGGCCGTTATACCCTAAAAATCGCTTCGGAAGCAGCTACCACCGAGGTAGACCTCGAGACCTTCAATGGCAGCCTGGCCACAACCTGGACGCCACCGGCAGAGGGTACGTACAAAATCAGCATTCAGGTAGGCGAGCGCGTCATACAGGCGGAGACGCAGGTGCGTTCTGCTCCTCCCCCTACGCCACCAGCAGCTCAATCCACCACCCCTGCTCAGCCCCCAAAGGCATTACCGACCTTCACGCCCGAAGGGCTGGTACTGGGTAGCTGGAAATTGCCACTTAAGGGTGAGTGGGTCGGCCCAAGAGTGCTGGGGCAGCGGGCTTTTATTGCCCGGGGCCCGCTGGTGCTGGAAATAGACCTTCAATCGCCCAAAGTGGTCGCGCAGCACTATCCTCCAGGAGAGGTGCGGGCCCTGGAGGCCGATGCCGAACTCACTGTGCTACTGGAGGATGGCCGACGGCTGGGTCTTGGGGCTTTTGCCGGTAAGCCCTACGAGGGCCGGTGGGAAAGCCTGGCAGTAATTCGCGAGTACCTCGATACACTGAAGGCTACCAGTACAGGCGCGCTCGACCAAAGCCCTTCCTCCAACCGCCCGTACTGGTATTTTTTTAGCCTCGGGGTGGACAACGTTCACCCAACCGACCTCGAGTCCATCGGGCGGGATTTGCTCCAGCGCGGCCATCGCCCCGAACTGGCCTGGGGGCCGGGGGTAATGCGCTGGCTCGAACCCTGGCTGATGCAGGTACGGGTCGCGCGCAAGCAGGGGATTGAGCAAAGTCTGCTTTGGTCAGACTTTTTTTTGAAGTATCTACCCCAAGTACCCGGCGCCAAAGCCATGTTGTGGGAGCAGGTTGGCTGGCTCGAGGCCCAGGGCCGTCCGGATCTGGGGCAACGCTACCGTGCAGCCTTGCGTCAGGTCGCAGGCTGGCAGTCCCCACTTACCTCAGCCAATATGGCTGCAGCCACCTGGGTGCTGCTGGGGCTGTACAGCCTAATGCTCCTGTATCTGGCTCTAATCTACCTACCAGCCCAGCTACGTGGGCTGCGCTCTAGCGGGGGCTGGCTGGTCGGCTGGTTTCAACACCCGTTGCTGCGCCTACGTCACAGTGTTCTGGCCTATACCACCATTGGTGAGCGCAGCATACTTCTAGTTTTGTTTGCATTAGCAGCCCTGGCTTTGCTGAGCTGGGGCTTCATGGCCCGTTCTGAGGCTCTCTTGGCGCAGGATAGCCTCATGCGGGGCACGCTACGCTCGAGTGCAGCCGCAGAAGCCCTGCGCGGTTTTGCCAACACCGCACCATTACGGGGCCTGCTGGCCTACGCCCTGGCCAAAGAAAATCCTGGTGAGTCCCAGCGACTTTTCCAGGAAGCCCCGCCTTGGACTTACGTTCTGTTGGGACGGGGCACTCCAGAGGCTTTGGCGCAGGCCTACCAAAGAGCGCCTTCCCTGGCAGCCGTGCGTGAAGCCCTGGGTCTGGGTGGCGACTTTTGGACGCCTGTGTACCGCGACGCAGGGGTGGTGCGGGAAGCCGTTCCAACACCCAGGATTATTGTTGCCTCGGTGGGGTTGAGCAGCTTGCAAGGGCTGGGTTCGGATTTTTTTGCTACCTGGCGAGACCTGCCCATCTGGCCCAGTGCGTTCTGGGCCTGGACTGTGGCTGCTGCGATTCTTGTGTTCACGCTATACCACATGCTTTGTTTTTTTCTGCCCAAGCCTCAAAGCACCACCGACAACCTGGCCTGGCGGCGTACTGTGCAGCTCCTGTTCCCCGGAAGTCCTATCTATAACCAGGGTTGGGGCCTGCTGGTACTGCTGGCTTTTGCGGGTGGCCTATGGCTGTGGCGGCAGGATAATGGCTGGGGGGTCGTTCTGGCCGGTGCGGCCCTGAGCATGCACCTATTGCTGTGGGTACTGCTGGTCTACCGGGGCGGCAAAACCGCATAATGCACGCTTTATACAGCCCAGCAGGCCAGCACCTCGGCCAGCAAGCGCGCCCCTACCAAGGCTGATAAATCGCTGCTATCCAGGTTGGGCGCGAGTTCGACAAAATCGAGGCCCACAAGCTGGTTTTGCTCTAGCGTCCGTCGCACTATCTGTAGGCTTTCGCCGTAGCTCAGGCCCTCCACCTCGGGGCTGCTGGTGCCAGGCAAAATTGAGGGGTCGAGCACGTCGGCATCGAAGCTCAGGTAAACCTTCTTGCCCTTGGGAAGCTGTGCCAGTACCCAGGGCAGGTTCTCCCGCACCCTGGAGGCGGTAATCAGGGTATGGCCCCGGTTTTTGGCCGCTTGGTAGGCCTCGGGGCTGGTGCGCAGGCCGCGCAGCCCCACCACGGTGATGTGCTTGAGTCCCGGAACATCCTCCACCGCCCGGCGGAAGGGGCTGCTGTTGGAAAAGCGGGTTCCGTTGCGGCTATCCGAGAAGTCCAGGTGTGCGTCGAGCTGGACGACGTGGAGCTCCTCGAGGTCGTCGTAGGCCCGCAAAACTGGGTAGGTGACCGAGTGATCGCCCCCTACAAACACCGGCAGTTTCACCCGCCCGCGCAGGGCGCGGGCCGCCTCGGTAATGCGGCGGAAGGTCTCGGGGTACTCGAGCTGGGCCGGGTCTACGTCACCCGCGTCCACGAGGCGCACCCCCTTGAGGCGGTAGGTCTCGGTCTCGAGGTCGAACCACCCCTCCGGCCCCGGTGCATAGCGCCCGCTGGCCTCACGCAGGGCACTGGGGGCAAAACGAGCGCCGGGGCGGTAGCCCACGGCAAAGTCGTAGGGTAGGCCCAGCAGCCCCACCTCGGCCTGCCAGGGCTCGGTAAGGGGCCGGTGGGGTGCCTTAAAAAAGGTGGCCGGGCCGGTAAAGGAGAGTTCGGTGTATCGCATAAGGCATATCCCTGGTTTGCTCTTCTGGGCTTCTTATAGCAGCACCCAGCAGCACGCCATACAAAGTACCTTATACGTCTAAATCTCGCCCGTGGCGATGGCTTTCTGTATCTTCTGACCAATTTCGCGAATCAAGTGTATCAGCACCGCAAAGCGCTCGTCGCGGGTGTAGCCCTTCTGGTAGCGGGCAAAAATCTGCTGCATAATCACACCGACCTTGAACAATCCGAACACGTAATAAAAAACGATGTTATCCACACTGCGACCGCTGTGGGCCGCGTAGGCCGCGACCAGCTCGGCCCGGCGCAGGTTGCCCGGTAGGTGGGTCAGGCCAAAGCGCCTTAGGCCCGGCGGGTCGTCCGGCTCTGCCCAGTAGCCCAGGGTAGTGCCCAGGTCCATCAGGGGGTCGCCCAGGGTGGCCATTTCCCAGTCCAGCACGGCCATTACCTGGGTTGGGTCGGCGGGGTTCAGCATCAGGTTGTCGTATTTGAAGTCGTTGTGGATCAGGGCGGCGCTCGAGCTGGCCGGGATGTGGGCAGCCAGCCACTCCATGGCCTGCTCCATGCCGGGCACCGCCTCGGTGCGGGCCTTCTGGTAGCGCTCCGTCCAGCCCCGCACCTGCCGCTCCACATAGCCCTCGGGCCGGCCCAGGTCGCCCAGGCCGGCTTTCTGATAGTCCAGGCTGTGTAGCTCGACCAGGGCCTCGAGCGCGGCCTCGCAAATCCTGCGCATGCGCTCGGGGGTCAGGTCGGGCGGGGGCTGGGTGCGCAGAACCACCCCGTGCAGGCGCTCCATCAGGTAAAAGGGCGCACCGATCACCGAATCGTCCGGGCAGTAGAGCAAGGGCCGGGGCACCTTGGGGTAGACCGGCTTGAGGGCCGAGAGAATCCGGTACTCCCGGGCCATGTCGTGGGCGGTCTTGATGTTGGCCCCAAACGGCGGGCGGCGCAGCACCAGCTCCTGCCCGCCCAGCCTGAGCAGGTAGGTCAGGTTGGAAAAACCGCTGGGAAACTGCAGCACCTCGAGGCGGCCTTCGGCCCCTGGCAGGTGCTCCAGCAGGTAGGCTTGCAGCCGCGCAATGTCCAGCTCTTCGCCGGGTCGGGTGGGGGCGGGTTGGTCGGTCATGGCAGTACGTTTGGGTCAGAGCGAGATATCCAGGCCATAGTCCTTGAGCAGCGCTCGAGTCACCACGGTCTTGTGGACTTCGTCGGCCCCGTCGTAGATGCGGGCGGCCCGTTCGTGGCGGTAGAAGAACGAGAGCGGCAGGTCGTCGGACATCCCCAGGCCCCCGTGCACCTGGATGGCCCGATCCAGCACCCGCTGCAGCACCCCTGCCACAAAGAATTTGATGAGCGAGATTTCCACTCGAGCCCCCTCGGCCCCCTTTTGCTCGACCTTCTCGGCGGCATCCAGCACCATCAGCCGGGCCGCGTGAATCTCGGCCTGGGACTCGGCGATCAGGTGCTGGATAGCCTGGCGCGAACCCAGGGGCTTGCCGGGGGCAAGCTCGCGCCGGGCGGCGTAGGCGCACATCAGCTCGAGGCTGCGCTGGGCAATGCCAATCCAGCGCATGCAGTGGTGGATGCGCCCCGGCCCCAGCCGCTCCTGGGCGATGGCGAAGCCCTTGCCGCGCGCACCCAGCAGGTTCTCCTGGGGCACCCGCACGTTCTCGAGTCGAATCTCGGAGTGGCTCATCCAGTCCTCGCCCTCCTCCCCCATCACCGAAATTTTGCGCACCTGCTGGAAGCCGGGGGCATCGGTGGGCACGATGATCTGGCTGGCCCGGGCGTAGGGGTTGGGCTGCTCGGGGTCGGTGATGCACATCACGATGCAGAAGCTCGAGCCCTCGAAGCCGGTGGTGTACCACTTGTGCCCGTTGATGACCCACTGGCCGCCCTCGAGCACCGCCCGTGTGTTCATCCAGACCGGGTTGGAACCGGGGTACTCGGGCTCGGTCATGCCAAAGGAACTGCGAACCTCGCCCTTTGCCAAAGGCTCCAGAAAACGCGCTTTCTGCTCCGGCGTGCCATGCTTGAGCAGTACCTCCATATTGCCGATGTCGGGGGCCTGGGTGTTGAAGACGTAGTGGCCCAGGGGGCTGCGGCCCAGCTCCTCGCTCAGGCGGGCAAAGGCCCCCAGGCTCAGGCCCATACCCAGCGGCTTTTGCAGCGGGGGCAGCCACCAGCCCTTTCCCTTTACCTTTTGCCGAACCCGCTCTAGCTCGGGCAGAACAGCCTTGAAGCCGTGCTTCAGGAAGATGGGCTCGAGGGGCAGCACCTCGGCCTCGAGGAACCTGCGTACTTCCAGCGCCAGGTCGGTGGTTTGTGCGGTCATTTGGCCCCAGTGTACCAACTTAAAGCAAGAAAGGGCGCAGCTCGTGCGCCCCTGGAAATCTGACCCGTTCAAGCCCTGGGCTGGGGATAGCCGCCCGCTTCCAGCACCTTCTGGGCAATCCGGCGGCGCAGCGCCACCAGGTCGGCGGGGTCGTGCTTGGTCAGGCGGCGGGCCGCCGAGGCCATCAGGCGCATATCGTCGCCCTCGGCCAGGCGCGGCAGAATCGAGAGCGCCGCGGCCTGGGCGCGGTCGAGGGCCTGGTACAGGTAGAGCGCGGCCATCTCGGCATACACCCCACCGCCCAGCCGGCGGGCCCGCAGCAGGGCGCTTTCGGCAGCGAACACATCTATCAGGATGTCGGCGGCCACCGCCAGCACCTCCTGCTCCTCTTCAATCTGCTTGCCGTACTTGAGGGCGGCCAGGCCCAGCACCGCCAAGGCCAGCTTTTTGAGGCCCTCGAGCTGGGCCAGCTCCTTGTCCTCGGGCTCCTCGAAGCTGGGCTCCAGCAGCTCTTTTTGCAGCTTCATGGCTGCATCGAAGAGGGGCAGTTCGCCCTTCATGGCCCGGCGCAGGAGCATGCCCGGAATCAGCAGGCGGTTGATCTCGTTGGTGCCCTCGAAGATGCGGTTGATGCGGCTGTCGCGGTAGGCCCGCTCGATCTCGTACTCGGCGGAGTAGCCGTAGCCGCCGTGAATCTGCACGCCTTCGTCCACCACGTAGTCCAGCACCTCGGAGCCCAGCACCTTGATGATGCTGGCCTCAATAGCGTACTCCTCGATGCCGGCGAGCACCGCCTCGGCGGCGTTGGCCTTGTCCAGGCTGCTCAGAGCCTGGTCAATCATGCCCATGGTGCGGTAGACCGCGCTTTCGCCGGCAAAAATGCGCGCGGCCATCTCGGCCAGCTTTTGCTGGATCAGGCCGAACTGGGCAATGGGCTTTCCAAAGGCCACGCGCTCCTGGGCGTACTTGGCCGAGAGCGCCAGGGCCCCTTTAGCGCCGCCAATGGCTCCCGCGCCCAGCTTGTAGCGCCCCACGTTGAGCACGTTGAAGGCGATTTTGTGGCCCTTGCCCAGCTCGCCCAGCACGTTCTCGACCGGCACCTTCACGTCTTCCAGGAAGACCTGGCGGGTGCTGGAAGCCTTGATGCCCATCTTCTTCTCTTCGCCGCCCAGGCGCAGGCCGGGGGTGTCGCGTTCGACCAGGAAAGCGGTCAGGCCCTCCGGGGTCTTAGCGAAGATGGTAAAGAGATGGGCAAAGCCGGCGTTGGAGATCCACATCTTGGTGCCGTTTAGGATGTAGTATTTGCCATCGGCGGAAAGCTCGGCGCGGGTCTTGGCCCCCATGGCGTCGGAGCCGGACTGCGGCTCGGTCAGGCAGTAGGCCGCGATTAGCTCACCCGAGACCAGTTTGGCCAGGTATTTGTCCTTCTGTTCCTTGGTGCCCCAGTAGACCAGCGGCAGCAGGCCGATGGAGGTCTGCACCCCGTAGGTCACGCTGAAGCCACCGGTGCCAGCCAGGGCCTCAGCAATCACCGTGCTGACGGTTTTGGGCAGGTCGAGGCCGCCGTACTCCTCGCCGACCTCTACGCCCAGCAGGCCCAGTTCACCGCACTTCCGCAGCAATGGGATGTTGTGCTCGAGCTCGCCGTGCTCCATAGCCTCGGCTACAGGCCGGTACTCCTTCTCCACAAACTGCCGCACGGTCTCTTGAATCATGCGGGTGGTGTCGTCGAAGTCTTCCGGGGTGAAGATCTGCTCGGGCTTCTCCAGGAGCCAGCCGCCGCCTTTGGTTGAGAGTTTTTTGTCTGCAATCACCGCTTACCTCCACACCATTCTTTGACTCGTTATAAATTTATACTGAGTCAAAGTTTAGCGTCAAGGTCTGGAGTCGTCAATCGGCCATATCACACACCAGACCCAGCATTTCGCGCCCTGCGGCTGGGGCTTCAATCTCCTGTTTTCGATCCGAGCACACCGGGTTGCTATGTCCCTTGACCCCAGGTATCCGGCTCCTCAGAATGAGCCATATGGCGATTTACATGGTGTACGAAGATGCATTGGCCCTTATGCAGCGGTTTACTCCCTCTGAAAGCCTGCAACGGCACATGATGGCGGTCGAGGCGGCCATGCGGGCCTACGCCCGGAAATATGGTCAGCCCGAGGAGAAGTGGGCCATTACCGGCATTCTGCACGACTTTGACTACGAGCAATTCCCCGAGGAGCACCCCTACAAAGGGGTGGAGATGTTGCGTGAGATGGGCTATCCCAAAGATGTGCTCGAGGCCATTCTGGGCCATGTGGATACCCCCGAGCACCCCCGCAATTCTCTGATGGCCAAGGCGCTGTTTGCAGTTGATGAACTGGTGGGCCTGATTGCCGCAGCGGTATACGTGCGACCCGATCGGAGTATCCACAGCCTCGAGCTATCCAGCCTAAAAAAGAAATTCAAAGACAAAGCCTTCGCTGCCAAAGTAGATCGGGAGGGCATCGTGCGCGGTGCACAGGAGCTGGGTGTCGACCTCGACGAGCACATGGCCTTCGTACTCGAGGCCATGAAAGCCGATGCCCGGCGGCTGGGGCTGGGATAACCCTTGCCGAAGCAAGATTTACAGTAGGCTAATGGCGTGAACCTACTGCGCTCCGGGTTGGTCGCGCTGGTTTTTCTGGCGCTGGCCTGGGGAAGAAGCTACAGCCTCGAGCGCGTCGAGCAGGATGTATATCTGCAGGCCGGTGGGCTGGTGCGGGTGGTGGATGTGCGTACCTGGCGCTTCGATGGCGCCTTTCGCGAGGTCTTCCTGGAGATCGATCCCCGCCCAGGCGGTGTTGTGCGCTTTGAAGAAGCCCAGGCACTGGATAGCGGCCCCCCTATTCGGTACGAAGTACAGGGCAATCGCATCAGCCTGACCGCAGGCCCCCCTGACCGGTCGGGCAACCTACCGGTGCTGGCCGAAAACCAGAGCCGCACCTTCCGAATCAGCTATACGCTCAGCAACGAGATCACCGTGGCCCGCGACGCAGCGCTCTTCGACCGGCAGGTGCTGGAGCCCGAACACGCCGCCGTGGACACTTATCTACTGCGGCTGCATGCCCCAAAACCTGCACCGGAGCAGTTTAGGGTGTTTGTTTTCACCGGACGGGGGCGCATTGGCACGCTCGAGTTCGACCAGGCCAAGCAGGTTGCCATCGTACGGCTGTCCCCGGTCAGCCAGAACGAGTTTGTGCGGGCCCGGGTCATCCTGGAAGCCGAGGCTTTTGCCTTCCGCAGCGTGAGCCAGCCCCGCCTGGAGCAGTGGCTGCAAGAGACCGAGGAAGAAACCCGTAGTTTCCGCGAACGCTCCCGGCAACTCACTGAAAATCAGCAGATGCCCGGCTGGGCCTGGGCGCTGGCTGCCGGGCCAGGTTTGCTGCTGATTGTGCTGTTTGGTTTTTTCTGGCAGGCCTATCAACGCTATGGCCGCGAACCCCGCATCGAGGAAGTGGGACGCTACTACCGCGAGCCTGCCGAGGCAATTCCACCGGGCCTGGTGCCCTACGTGATGACCCAGGCCGACCCTGGTCAGAGCATGCTGGGCCGGTTGATCTCGGCTACTTTGTTGGATTTCGCCCGCCGAGGCTCGGTAGAACTGATTCGCCACGAGAACCCAGGCATTTTGGGCTTATTTGCAAGCACCGAGACCCATTTCAAACTGGTGGCACCGCCCGAAAATGCCACCGCCCTGGAGATGGAAGTCTGGAATGTACTGCGGGCCGCAGCAGGAAAGGACAGCGTACTTCGGCCCGATGAGCTTAAGAAGTACTTTCAGCAACACCCCAGCCTCCTGACCAGCCTGAGCCGCCGCCCCCGCGCCATTTACGAAGCCACCTACGGCAAACTACTCGACCCCCAGAGCAGCAAGGCCGCCGTCCGTTGGGGGGGCTGGCTGGTAGGGCTGGGTTTTGTGTCTCTCCTGCTCACTTTTACCGCCGGGCCCAGCCTGCTAGATGCCCAAAACGGTGCCCTGTGGGTGGGGGTGCTGATGCTCAGTGGGATACTGGCCGGTATCGGCTTTTTGGTGCTGGGCTTTCTGGCTTTCGGGGTACTGGCTCGCTGGATGCCGGATAAGTTGCTCAATGCCAAGCGCTGGCAAGCCTATCGCAACTTTCTCGCCGACTTCTCCCAGATGGAGCAGGCCCCCGCTGAGCACTTCAAGATATGGGACTACCACTTTGTGTACGCAGCAGCCCTGGGCGTGGCCGAACGCTATTTACGAAACCTGCGTCGAGTGGCCGAGCAACGCCCCGAAGTTTTGGCAGTACCCCGCTGGATTCCAGGTGCAAACCTGAGCCAGGCAGGGTCGGTGATGGCCTCCGGCGACATGCTGCAACAAATTAGTCAGATGGCGGGGGGACTCGAGCAGATCACCCGCAACCTGGAGAGCCTCGAGCGGGCCCTCAGGCCCTCCTCGAGCGGCACCGGTGGAGGCTTTGGGGGTAGCTCGAGGGGAGGTTCTTCGGGTGGTGGCAGCTCGAGTGGGGCTCGATAATGGAGCCCAGGGAGGAATAAGGTATGGAAATCCTGTTGATCCTGGTTCTGCTGGTGGTGGCTTTATTCGTTCTGTACTACAACCGCATCATCACCCTGGAAAATCGGGTGAACAACGCACTCTCGCAGGTAGATGTGCAGCTCAAGCGGCGCAACGACCTGATTCCCAACCTGGTCAATACGGTCAAGGGCTATGCCGCCCACGAGACCGGGGTCTTCGACCGGGTCACCCAGGCCCGCGAGCGGATGCTATCGGCTGGCAGCATCGAGGAAAAATCGGCGGCCTCCAACCAGCTCACCCAGGCCCTGCGCAGCGTTTTTGCCATCGCCGAAGCCTACCCCGCGCTCAAGGCCGACGCCAACTTCCGGGAGTTGCAAGGGCAGCTCGAGGAGACCGAAAACAAGATCGCCTACGCCCGCCAGTTCTTCAACGACACCGTGCTGGACTTCAACAACACCGTCACCACCATTCCCGGCGTATTCGTCGCCCAGCTCATGGGCAAGAAACCCAGGCCCTTCTTCGAAGTCGACGAGGCTACCCGGCAGGTGCCCGGTGTGAATTTCTGAGGGCTGTTAAATCACTCTCCGCCGGAATAAAACCCGCTATGATGAGTCGGTAACCCCGCCTCGAGGGAGGTACTTTATGAAGCTCGGCGCACAGGCTCGAAGCGAACTCCTCTCCCGCATAAGCGCCAACCCCGACGTTCTGCGCGGCAGGCCCCGCCTCAAGGGAACCCGCATCGCGGTGCACATGGTGCTGGAAGCCCTGGCCGCACAGATGTCCATCGAAGAAGTGTTGTTGCAATGGCCGGAACTCACCCGCCAGGATATCCAGGCAGCCTTGCTGTACGGGGCCCGCTCGACTAACTACGAGTGGATCGCCCTGCACGAAGAGTAATGCGAATTCTGCTCGACGAAAACATCCCCCAGCGGGTCTTGTGGTGGCTCATTGGCGAGGGCCACGAGGTGGTCACAGCACGGGAGGTAGGCCTTACGGGGCGCTCCGATCAGGTATTGTACGACTACGCCGAGCGCCACAACTACGTGCTGGTCACGCTCGACCTGGACTTTTCCGACCCCGTGCGCTTTCCCTTGAGCTTTCCGCGCATTGTATTGCGCCCCGGTGTGATTGACCCCGAGCTGATGCGCGAAATCCTGCGCGATGTCTTCCGGCAGGGATTTCCGCTCTGGGGCGAACTCTACGTGGTTCAGCCGGAGGGCATCGCCCGGTATAGTGAGGAACTGTGAAGTGGGTGGAGTGTCCACGGGACTCCTGGCAGGGTTTTGCCCGGTTTATCCCGACCGAAGAAAAGGTGAGCTATCTGCTGGAGCTGCTCGAGGCCGGTTTTACAAACCTCGACCTCACCAGCTTTGTCTCGCCCAAGTGGGTGCCCCAGCACGCCGACGCCGAGGCGGTGCTGGCCGCCCTGCCCGCGCCGCAAGGGCGGGAGTACCTGGCTATCATCGGCAACCTGAAGGGCCTCGAGCGGGCCCGACAGGCCGCCCACCTCACCGCGGTGGGCTACCCCTTTTCCATCTCCGAGACCTTTCAGCGCAAAAACCTCAACCTGGGGATTGAGGAGTCCTGGCCGGTGTTGCAACAGCTCCTGGCCGAGGCCCAGGGGCTCAGGTTTGTGGTCTACCTCTCGATGGCCTTTGGCAACCCCTATGGCGATACCTGGACACCGGGCCTGACGGCGCAGTTTGTGCAGCGCATGCGAGCGCTACCTGGGCTGAGTGGCATCGTGCTGGCCGACACCTACGGGGTGGCCTCGGCCCAGACTATCGCCCAGACTCTGGAAGCCGTGGCCCAGGCCGGCGGGCTGGATGAGCGCCTGGGGCTGCACCTGCACAGCCGCCCGGAACACACCCTGGACAAGGTGCGGGTGGCCCTGGCGTCTGGGGTGGGCTGGCTCGAGGGGGCCCTGGGCGGAATTGGCGGCTGTCCGTTTGCCGGCGACGACCTGGTGGGCAACCTGGCCACCGAGCAGGTCTTGCCTTACCTGGCCCAGCAAGGCCGGGACACCGGGGTTGACCTGAACCGGCTGTCAGAACTCTCCAGCCGGGCCCATTTGCTCCGCACCAAGTACGCCTAGCCCCGCCGCAGGCCCAGCAGCAAACCCGCCACAAAGGCCCCCCCAAAGGGCAGGTTGGTGGTGAGCACCCGAACCAAAGCATCCCAGGCGCTCTTGATCTGATCCTGTTGCAATAAAGGCTCTACGTCGCGCTGGATACGCGTCCAGTCTACGTTGATGTAGCCCATCGAGGCCAGCACCTGTACCACCACAAAGATCAGGCCCAGGATGATAGCTACCCAGCGCCCCACGGTCTTGATGGCATAGCCTACGGCAAAGCCAGCTACACCCCCAAAGGTGATCTGGCCGATGTACGGTTGTATCAGTTCCACGTTTCCATTGTGCCACGCTCAGGCTGGACGAGTGGTTCAACCCTTTTTACGCATGGCCTCGAGCATATCCCACTGCTCTGGTGTTACCGCGTCCAGCACGTTGAATTCTCCGGCGTTCCAGACCGTCTCGCCTCCGTCAATGGTGATAACGTCGCCGGTGATAAAACCGGCATAGTCCGAAATTAGATACGCAGCCAGGTTGGCGAGTTCGATGTGCTGGCCCACCCGCCCCAGGGGAATCTTCTTCTCGAACATCTGGGCAATTTCCGGGGTGGGCATCAGGCGCGTCCAGGCTCCCTCGGTGGGGAAAGGCCCCGGCGCGATGGCGTTGAGGCGGATGCCGTACTTGCCCCACTCCGCGGCCAGCGATCTGGTCAGAACCACCACCCCGGCCTTGGCCGTGGCCGAGGGCACCACGTACCCCGAGCCGGTCTGGGCGTAGGTGGTGGCGATGTTGAGCATGGTGCCTTTTTGTTTCTTGGCAATCCAGCGCTTACCCACTTCCAGGGTGCAGTACACCGTACCATGCAGCACAATATTCAGAACCGCATCGAAGGCCCGGTAGGAAAGCCGCTCGGTGGGCGAAATAAAATTGCCCGCAGCGTTGTTAACCAGCACATCAATTCGGCCAAAATGGGCCTCCACCGCATCTACCATGGTCTTTACGGCTTCGGGATCACGCACATCCACCGGTGTAGCAAATACCTCTCCTCCGGTCTGTTGCATCATCTCCTGAGCGGCCTGCGCGATGGTTTCGGCCCTGCGGCTGGTAATGGCTACCTTGGCCCCGAGTTCCAAAAAGCGCGTGCTCATCGAGCGACCGAGGCCCGTGCCGCCACCCGTAACCAGTACCACCTTATCCTTCAAAAGTCCTGGCTCAAACATATGCACCCCGCTGGTTCAGCTTAGAAGCGCGCGAATGCGCTCACCCTCGGTGAGACGTCATCTGCACAACGTTCTTGAAAGCAGACATCTTTTCTCTCAAACCTGAGTCTCCTTGCCTTGTCTGAAAAAGGCTGTCGCCAGCAGACTTTGACCCGAATTTGTGCATCCCAATCTGGCATCAGGCTTGTGGGTACACCTCAAACACCCCAGCAGCCCCCATCCCACCACCAATGCACATGGTCACCATACCCAGCCCGCCCCCACGCTTGCCAAGTTCGTGGATAAGCTGGGTGGTGAGCTTGGCTCCGGTCGCACCCAGGGGGTGGCCCAGCGCAATGGCCCCACCGTTGACGTTGACTTTTTCGGGGTTCATTTGCAGCTCCCGCATCACCGCCAGCACCTGAGCCGCAAAGGCTTCGTTGAACTCGATGAGCTTGAGGTCGTCCAGGGCAATGCCGGCCTTCGCCAGGGCTTTAGGAACTGCCTTGATGGGGCCTACACCCATGATGTCCGGGTCTACCCCACCCGTAGCAAAAGAGACGAACCGGGCCAGCGGCTTCAGGCCTAGCTCTCTGGCTTTGTCCGCGCTCATCACCAGCAAGGCCGCTGCCCCGTCGGAGTAGGGGGAGGCGTTACCGGCGGTCACAGTACCCCCTTCTTTGAAGGCAGGTTTGAGCTTGGCGAGGCGCTCGAGGCTGGTATCGGCACGGGGAAGCTCGTCTTTAGCAAACAACACTTCCTCTACCTGTTTTTTGCTCCCTTTCCAGTGCACCTTTTTGACCGGGATGGGCACAATTTGCTCGTCGAAAGCACCCCGGGCCTGGGCTTCCAGGGCTTTCTGGTGGCTCCGCAGGGCCCAGGCATCCTGGTCGGCGCGGCTAATGCCCCAGCGCTCGGCCACCCGCTCGGCGGTGAAGCCCATCCCGATATAGGCTTCGGTAAGTTCGGGGTGGAGCTGGGTATGGTAGCCCGACATCGGCACCTGGCTCATCATCTCCACACCCCCGGCCAGCACCACCTCGTTCATACCCGACATAATGGCCTGGGCTGCATAGGCCACGCTCTGCAGGCCCGAGGAACAAAACCGGTTGATGGTCGCCGCCGAGACCTCTACGGGGAAACCAGCCCGCAGCATGGAGAGCCGGGCCACGTTCAGGCCCTGGCTGGCCTCCGGCATTGCACACCCCCACTGAATGTCTTCGATGAGGGCGGGGTCTACACCGGCCTTGGCCGCCGCCGCTTTCATCACCTCAGCCGAAAGGTCGATGGGGTGCACAGTAGCCAAAGAACCGTCGCTTTTGCCGCGCGCAACTGCGCTACGAACTGCACTGACGATAACCGCTTCCTTCATGGTTGCTCCTTAAAAGTTATACTGAGTCAAAGTTTATGGCAAAGTGATTCGGGCTTCAAGCCTCTGGCCGCTCGAGGAAGTCTATGTCGGTGTGGTGGTAGTGGTTTGGCAAGTTTACCATCATGACAGGCTAGAACACGCAACGTTGTTGGGCATTGCTTCAAAACACGATAGGATATGAATGTGGCAGAGAAGCCTTCTACTTGGTCACAACTGCTCGTGGGCTACGGCGAAGACGCGCACCGTCTGGGTGAGGGGCGCGAGTTATGGCTGGGGGGCGTCCGAATCGAAAGTGACCGCGGCGCCATAGCGCACTCAGACGGCGATGTGCTGTTGCACGCCCTCTCCGATGCTTTGCTTTCCGCCTTTGCGTTGGGCGATATCGGCAGCTACTTTCCCGACCACGACCCCAGGTGGAAAGGCCTGGAAAGCCGGGTGATCCTCGAGGTGGTTTTGCAAAAAGTACGGGAGAGCGGCTATAGGCTAAGCCAGCTTTCGGCGGTGGTGGTGCTCGACCGGCCTAAGCTGGGGCCTCACCGCGCGACCATTCAGCAACACCTGGCCCTTCTGACCGGATTATCCGAAAAACGGGTGGGCCTTACCTTCAAAACCTCCGAAGGGCTGGCCCCCGACCACGCCCAGTGCCGGGCGGTGGTCTACCTCGAGCCTCTTCCCGGCAAAGAAGCGTAAAACTGGAGTTTACCAAGTGCGGCAAAGGATATCCGTTTAGTGCCCTTTGTAAGCAGCGTTGAGGGGGTATGCAGCACTGGCAATTGCTCGATATTCTGGCCTGGGCTGGCCTCCTGGCTTTTGGGGTCTCGGGCGCTCTGGTAGCGGTTCAAAAGCGTTTCGATTTAGTAGGCATTATTGTTTTGACCGGGGTTACAGCCATCGGCGGAGGGGCCATTCGGGATGTGTTGGTAGGCTCGCTGCCGGCCGGCTCACTCCGTAACGAAGCAGTGTTGTGGTTGGTATTTTTGATAGCTCTCTTGGTGTGGCGGTTCAACCAGCGGCTGGGCCGGCTCGAGCGCCCCATCTACTACCTCGACACCATCGGACTCGGGCTGTTTGCCGCGCTGGGCGCCGAGCGGGCTCTGGCGTTTGGTCTGGGGTTTTGGGGTAGTGTGTTCGTGGGTACGGTTTCGGGCGTGGGGGGCGGGGTTTTGCGCGATGTGCTGGCCGGAGAAATCCCCGGTATTTTTTACCGAAACCGCGACCTCTATGCCTCGGCTGCTAGCGGCGGGGCGGCAGTGGTTTTTTTGATCTACACATTTTTACCCGCTTACTCCGCCCTGGCAGTGCTACTGGGCGCTCTGGTCACCATTGGACTGCGGCTCTCGAGCCGCTGGTTGGGACTGCGCCTTCCCACTCCCTAAACACAACAAGCAAGGCCCGCTTTGCTTGCTTTAGAGGGCCTCGAGTGCTAGGCTACTTTAGGCTTTGCCAAGCGGGAAACACTCGGGTTTGCCTGCGGGCTGCGAGCACATAGGAGGCACCGTGGAAGATCACAGTTCTAGTCGAAGATTTTACCCGGTGTGCTCCCACACCGAGTAATCCTCGACAAACCGTGTACCCTGCGGAGCTTCCTTCCAAGATTCGGCCTTGGCCGAAAACCGAAGGAGGCCGCATATGTACGATACTGAAAGCTTGGTTGGGCTGGAAGCCCTCAAAAACGCCCTGCGCGATAGCGACGCTTTCAAGGTCAAGGCGGCGCTGGAGGAGCTATACCCGGCGCAAATTTTGGAGCATTGGTCGGAGTTTGCGCCGGAGCACCGGCTGCCCATCCTGACCCTGCTCTCCCCTGCCGAGGCAGCGGAGGTCTTCAGCCACCTCGAGGAAGCCGAGCAGGCCGAACTGCTCGAGGCCCTGCCCCCCTGGCGGGTCAAGGAGCTGCTGGAGGAGCTGTCGCTGGACGACCTGGCCGACGCCATCAACGCGGTTGAGGAGGAAAACAGCCCCGAGGCCGCCCAGGCCCTTTTGCGCCAGCTCGACCCGGAGACCCGGGCCGAAGTAGAGGAGCTGGCCGAGTACGACGAGGACGAGGCCGGCGGCATCATGACCTCGGAGTACATCGCGGTGCGGGACTCCATGCGGGTGGAAGAGGTGTTTCGCTTCTTGAGGCGTGAGGCCCCCGACGCGGAGCAAATTTACGTGATTTACGTGGTGGACGCTGAGGGACACCTGCAGGGGGTGCTCACTTTACGCGACCTTATTGTGGCCGACCCCAAGACCCGCGTCGCGGAGATCATGAACCCCGACGTAATTTACGTGCGCGACGACACCGACCAGGAAGAAGTAGCCCGCTTGATGGCCGACTACAACTTCACCGTGCTGCCGGTGGTGGACGAAGACAAAAAGCTGGTCGGGATTGTAACCATCGACGACGTCATAGACGTAATTGAGGAAGAAGCCACCGAGGACATCTATCGGCTGGGTGCGGTGGAGTCGCCTGAGCTGGTATACAGCAAGTCGAGCGTGTGGGAGTTGTGGAGTGCTCGAGTGCGCTGGCTAATTATTCTGATTGTAACGGGCAGCATCACCAGCACTATTTTGCAAGGCTTTGAGTCGGTGCTCGAGGCCGTTACAGCCCTGGCTTTTTACGTACCGGTGCTGGTGGGCACCGGGGGTAACACCGGCAACCAGTCCAGCACCCTGATCGTGCGGGCTCTGGCCACCCGCGATGTGGCCTTAGGTGACTGGCTTCGCATCATGCGCAAAGAACTCGGGGTAGGTATGCTCCTGGGCCTGACCCTGGCCAGCCTGCTCACCATCAAGGTTCTGATCGATGGCCAGGTTCAACTACTGGCAGTGGTGGGTATCTCGCTGGGCCTGGTGGTGCTGTTGGCCAACGTGGTGGGGGCCATGCTGCCCCTGCTCCTGCGCCGGCTGAAGCTAGACCCGGCCCTAATCTCCAACCCCCTGATTGCCACCGTCACCGACGTTACCGGACTGGTGGTGTACCTGAGCGTGGCCCGCTGGCTATTGAAGCTATAAACCCCCTCGAGCCCCCAGCGCCGTGAGCAGCACCACCCATAACCCCAGCGCCATCTGGCTCCAGCCCACCACCCTGGCCGGCACCGGAGGCTTGCTAAAGGTATAAAGCGAAAGTGGAATGAGAATAGCCAGGGCTACAACACTCAGCCAGGGAACCAGGCCCAACCCCGTTCCTGCAATGAGCACCACAACTGCGAGAGTTTCCGCAAAGTAGGCGGCTACCAGATTGACCGATTCTCCCCGGGTTCGGCGCACCTGGGCTCGAGCGTAGAAAATGGAAGCCACCGCACGGGCCGCCAGCACCAGCCAAAGCCCATAGGCCAGCCGTGGGTCTTGACCCGCGGCCAGGGCAATACTGCTAGCCATAGCACCCATCGCTACCGCGCCAGAAAGCTCGGGCAGTAGGTTTCGCCCCCGGTTGTGGGCATCAAACCAGAGCTGCACCCCCACCAACGGCAGCGCCAGCAGCAGCGGTAGCCAGAAAGGCCCGCTTGCCCACCACGCCGCCAATGTCAGACCAGCCAGGGCCAGCAGGCCGTACAGCAGGGCGAGGTTTCGGGCCAGGGCCGTGCGAGGGAATTTTTTACCCCGGCGCAGGTCGGAAAGCCAGAGCTTGAGGGGGTGGCGGGTAAAAAAGGCCGCCAGCGCGAATAGCCCCAGGCCCAGCCCGGCCCCGCTCGGGGCTACCAGCAGGCCCAGCAGGACGGGCTCGAGGGTGAAGCCCCAGCCGCCGTGTTCGCTGGGGAGGGCCACGGCCTTAAGGGAAACTTTGGGCGTCGAGATGGTGTTCATCATTTTTTAGGTAACAAGATTAGCAACATTACCAAGGGACTTTCGGCCCGCACCGCATGTACCAGACCCGCGGGCATGTAGGCCAGGCTTCCAGGTTGGGCCTCGAGTTCCTCCTCGCCCAACTTCAAGCATCCCTTGCCCGAAAGAATTTGCAAAAGCGCAGGACGCGAAGCGGTATGCTCGGAAAGCTCCTGCCCAGCATCGAAGGCAAAAAGCACCACCTTGTGCCCCTGCGCGCTTTGCAGGGTGCGGCTCAGGATACCCCCCTTTGGAATGGGGGCTTCGCTCAGCAGGTCGGGGTAATAGTGCGCCGGTGTCTCCATGCTTACCTCCACCCCAGCACCAATCTGGCTTCAGGGCTGAGCCGGGCTGGGCTCCAGGGGGGATCCCAGGTGAGTTCGACCTGCACCTGCCGAATGCCAGGTAGGGCTCGCAAGGCCGCCTCGACACCGCCCTTAATGGCATCGTGCAAGGGGCAGCCGCGGGTAGTCAGGGTCATGCGCACATAGGCTTGCGGCGGCTCCACGCGCAGTTCGTAAATCAGGCCCAGGTTGACTACATCCAGTGCCAGTTCGGGATCGTAGACCTGTTGAAGGACTTCCCAAGCCTGGGCCTCTAGGGAAGGTGCGGCCACTTGATCCAAAGACGCTACCTCTTGCGTCTCCTGAGGGGATTGCACCCTGGGAGTCTCCGATTTATTCATCTCCGTATCACCTCCTGCAAGCTATACACAAATACCAGGCTGCCCAACACCAGCAGCGCTATTGCGTGGGGCGTAAAAGGCGTGAGCAATGCCCCAACCCCCCACAGCAGCCCAGCCAGCCGGGTCGTTGAGTCGGGCAGCATATCTTTGAGCAGCGGCACCTTCTGCTTACCCACCAAAGGGGCGTAGCGGTGCGTCCAGATCAAGAAGGGGGTGATCTTGTAAAGCATGCCGGTTACCACCAGCCCCACAAACCCCAAGGCAAACCACAAGCCCGCCACCAAGGAATGGCCCAGGCCAAAGGCTCCAGCGCAAAGCAGGAGAAAGCCCAGCCCGGCCAGGTAGTGTTGCACTCCAATATCGAGGGCTTTTTTGTTGCGCTGGGCCAGAATGTTCCAGGTATCGAACAAAGCTAGGGCCAGCCCTGCCCAGAGAAGCGCCGCCCCCAGCTCTCGCTGGAAGGCCAGCGCCAGGAGGCCCAGGTTAAAGGCCCAGAGCTGCAAACCCAGCCACCGAACGGACCCCCCATGAGAGAGGCTAAACATGCCTACTAAAAGATGGCCCACCCCCAGAATAGACAGCACAAACACGCCCACCAAGCCTGCTGCAGCGTGCCAGCCCAGCCGGGCGGGGTCGTAAAAGCCGTATCGCAGGCTCAGGGCCTGTAAAAGGCCCAGCAAAGGGGTCAACATCAGGTAAAACAGTGTCCAGGACAGGGCCGTGGCCACAGGGTTCCATCGAGGTGCCTGGCGAAAGGTTAGCACCATTCCCAGGGTAAAGACCCCCAAACCCACCCAGGCCAGCCCACCGCCCAGCGCAATTCCCAAGGGGTTCTGTTGCAAAAAGCCCACCGCCTGAAGCGGCGTGCCCAATCCCCAAAAAAACAACGCCACATAGCCAAGGCTGGCTCGAGCCAGTGGCACCTCCAAAACCACCGGCACCAGCTGGTGCATGACCCCCATCAACACCCCCACCCCAAAACCGAGAAAAAACAGGTGGGCAGCGGCCAGGAGTACCGGATGCCGATAGGCCCCCAAAGCCTGGGGTTCCAGCGCGACCAGTCCCACAGCCAACAGCAGATATAAAGCTGCCAGGCCCACAAACGAGAGCGGCAGGCTCAGGGGTACGACTGCGTTCTTGGGGGCCAGCAAAGTCATGGTTCAAGCCTACGAAGGGCTTCCGCGCCCGGGCCATGACTTAAGTCATGGCGCAGGGGGGATTTCGGATGCATCCTGGCCTCGAGGTGAACCCATGGCGCACACTCTAGACGTTCGTACCTTGGCCCCCCGTGACCGGCACCCCCAGATCTTCGCCTTGTTCGATGGACTGAAGCCGGGGGAGGCCTTCGTGTTGGTAAACGATCACGACCCGAAGCCGCTGTTTTATCAGTTCTCCGCCGAGCGAGCAAACCAATTTACCTGGAACTACCTCGAGGCCGGCCCCGAGGTCTGGCGGGTCGAGATCGGCAAACGAGGCTGAAGATGGTACACCCCGAGATGCGCGTGAGCGAGGTTTTGCAGCGCTACCCAGCCCTGCTCGATGAGCTGATTGCCGCCAGTCCGGCCTTCGCCAAGTTGAAAAACCCCTTGCTGCGGCGTACCATGCCCCGGCTGGTAAGCCTGGCGCAGGCCGCGCGAATGGGTGGCCTCGAGCCTCAGGAACTGGTTAGTCGGCTCAACCGGACCCTGGGTCTGGCGACAAACCAAACACCCCAGTCCAGCCTGGAAAGCGTGTCGGAAGCACAAAGTAAGCTGGGTACACCCAGTCCCACCTGGCTACAAGCCGCCATCGGCTTTCACCTGGATGTGCGGCCCATTCTGGAGGCTGGAGGGGAACCCTTCCAGGCCATTATGGAAGCAGCCAACGAAGTATTACCGGGGCAGCGGCTGGTGCTGGAGGCTCCTTTCGAGCCCCTACCGCTTTACCGAGTAATGTCCGGGAAAGGCTTCGAGGCCTGGTGTGAGCAGATAGATGAACACTACCGGGTGCACTTTTACCGCACACCCCGCCGGCCCCAAACAACCCCGGCCCAAAGCCCAAGCAAGCCAGCCCAGTTCAGCCAAGACGACTGGAACCGGCCTGATGCCGTGGTACAGATTGAGGCCCAGTGGGAACCGCCCCTGCCGATGCAGGCTGTGCTGGAAGCCCTATCTAAGCTCACACCCGGTCAGTGGCTGCTGGTGCACCACGTGCGCCGCCCGGTGCACCTGCTGGCCCGGCTCGAGCAAGAAGGTACGCCCTATGAATTGCGCGACCTTGGACCCAACCGAGTGGATTTGCTCATTGAAAAGAGGTGAGGGGAAGTGCCGCACATCATAGCTGAGCCCTGCATTGGGGTTAAAGACCGTAGCTGTCAGGAAGTTTGTCCAGTGGAGTGCATTTACGATGGGGGCGACCAGCTCTATATCCACCCCGATGAGTGTATCGACTGTGGAGCCTGTGTACCGGCCTGCCCCGTCTCAGCCATCTTCCCTGAAGAAGACCTGCCCGAGCAGTGGCACAGCTACATCGAGAAAAACCGGCGGCTTTCGGCAGGGCCCAATCTACATTTTCGGGAGAGCTAGGCATGGCGTACGTGATTACAGCAGCCTGTACAGGCCAAAAGGAACAACCCTGTATTCGAGTCTGTCCTGCCGATGCTTTCGTGGATAGGCCAGCCGACCCCCGTCCTGTTATCGACCCTGACCTATGCATCGAGTGTGGGCTGTGCGCAAGCGTCTGCCTGATAGGAGCCATCCTTCCCGGAGAAGACCTACCACAGGCCTAAAATCCCAACACCGAGCGCTAGCGGGCAAACCTCAGACACTGGGTTGCTTAGACCAGATTCAGAAAATCCGTCGCCCAAGAGCATACGCCTATGTCTTTTTACGAGCATCTCTTTGTCCGGAGCAGTCTTTTTTATCTGCTCTATACAACCCTCACCGGAACGGCCTTCTATGTTTGGCCCGGCTTGATACCCTACTTCAAACCCAGTCATGTGCACGCCGGACTGGTGGGGTTTTTTTTGTGCATGGTCATGGGAGTGGCTTTTTGGATGATGCCCAGGCCTGGCCAGATTCGTCAAGATAGGCTGGAAGCGCTGGCTTTTTTTATCCTCAACGCCGGGCTGCTTCTGCGTCTGATTGTCGAACCCTGGCTTCTTTTCAGCGGAAACCGCGAGCTGCTTTGGCTGCTGGTTACTTCGGGCTTGCTGCAGACGACGGCTATCGCGGTGTTCGCCTATGCCATGAGTAAGCGGGTGCTAACCAAGGAAAAGCTCTTCGAGCTAGCCGAGCGGCGCAAGGCGAAGAATAACCAAGGGTAATTCGTCTAGAAAGTGCGTTCGCGGCAGCAAGCACAGCCCCTTTGAATAGAATTTGTGTCGGCACCTTTCCACAAAAGTTTTCATCAGCAGGTATCCTCCCCGATATTTCCCTCAAGCACTCCAAGTTGTTCTGCGCCTCTAGCGCACCCGCAGAACGCTTGTGGCAGCTCCAGGTGAAGCTGCCAGGGGTGCTTCTCGGTGTTATCCGGTACAGGGGATGACATTACCCGTCGAAGTCAGTGCGTCCGGGAAACCGGTTATTTCAGGGAACGGCTGTAGGTTGTGCGGGGCCCGACTTGGCATTAGAACCAGGCTTGCTTTTGCTAATCACAGCTATTCTCGCTCTTATCTGCACCATATGCACATCGAAAAAGCCCGGCTTCCGGCTAAGATGTTAGTGTTGAGGTGGCTCATGGCCCTAACTTCCCCTGCACGCATTCCGAAACCTTCTTTGCGAAAACAAATGATCGAGTTATTCAGCACAGCCCTCAAGCCGCTGTACTGGTGGTATGAAAAGCGCATCGAAGCCGAGGTGCGGAGGGGACATACCCCCAAGCACTTGGGCTTAATTCTGGATGGCAACCGTCGTTTTGCGAGGGAGCTGGGTTTGGAAGGGCACCAAGGGCACGAATTCGGGGTACAGAAGGCCTATGAAGTCCTGGAGTGGTGCCTCGAGCTCAGGATTCCCACTGTGACCATCTGGGTTTTCTCTACTGACAATTTCAACCGCAGCCAGACCGAGGTAGAAACCCTCATGCAGCTCTTCGTGCAGGAAGCCAAGCGCATGGCCCAGGATCCGCGCATACATGCCAACGAGGTGCGGGTCAAGGTGATCGGGCGGCACGACCGCTTCCCCCCCAAGGTGTTGGAGGCCCTGGAAGAACTGGAGAAGGCCACCGAGCACCACAACGGCATGCTCTTGAACATTGCCATGGGCTACGGTGGACGGGAAGAAATTGTAGATGCCGTCAAGAGCCTGTTGCTGGAAGCAGCCCAGACCGGCAAGTCGCCGGAAGAACTGGCCGCCGAGCTGGACATGAAGCACATCTCCGAGCGCCTCTACACCGCCGGCGTGCCCGACCCCGACTTCATCATCCGCACCTCGGGCGAGATACGGCTCTCGGGCTTTTTGCTCTGGCAGGCGGCCTACAGCGAGTACTACTTCTTCGATGCCTTCTGGCCCGCCTTCCGCAAAGTGGACTTTCTGCGGGCGGTGCGCGACTACCAGAAGCGGGAGCGTAGGTTTGGTAAGTAGCGCACTGGATGGGGTCAAATCAGAAGCAAAACAAGCAAGGCCAGCACACCCCCCGGTATCAGGCCAAGGGCCACGTAAGCTCCCAATCCCTTAGCGCCAAACGACAGGGCGGTTTTGAACACGGTGTTGCTCAGCGCAGCAACCACGATGGCGATGGAGGCCACCGACGCCATTAGCTGCTCGTTGGCCGCCAGCCGGGCTAGCGAGAGCGTGATGGCGTCCACATCGGCCACCCCCGAAAAAGCGCTCACCACAAACACCCCGGCACTACCAAAGACCTCGAGGCCCGCCCTAGCCAGCAGCTTGACCAGGGCATAGACGCCCGCGAAAAGCAGGGCGCTTTGGAGTTGTAAAGGATTCTGCACCGAGACCGGCTGGGCTTCGCTGGTGTCGCGCCGGGTCAGCCAGAAGGCCACCAGCAGCCCCCAAACCAACCATAGCAACATCGCAGGCCACAATCTTTGCAGCAAAACAGGTGCTATGGCAGCACTCCAAACCAGAATTCGTCCCAACATCATCTGCGAAGCCAGCACCGCCCCACTGGCCCAGAGCAGGTTTTTGCCGGGGTTGGCCCGGCTTTGGGTCACCATCGAGAGGGTGACGGCAGTGGAAGAAACCAATCCTCCCAGAATGGCCGCTGCCCACAAGCCCCTCGAGCCCAGCAAGCGCAAAGCCAGATAACCTACAAAGTTAACCCCCGCCACCAGCAAGACCACCTGCCAGATTTCCTGGGGGTTCCATACTCCATAGGGGCCATAGTTGGCGTCGGGCAGCAAGGGATAGACCACCCCCAGGAGCAGGGCCAGCAACACCGCCGCTTCCACCTCGCTTCGCTCTATTCCACCCGCAAAGGCGTGCAGCTCGTCGTGGAAGGCCAGAAAGCCCAACAGCAAAGCCCCGGCAAACAGCGCGGGCAGCACAATCCCCAGGCCACACAGCACGCCCAGCACATACACCACCAGGGCGGCCACCTGGCTGGTAGCATCGCGGCTGTTTCGGAGCGAGTACACTGCCAGCCCGGCCACCGCAGCCAGCCCCACCACGGGCAACCACTGGTTTTGTCCGAGGGCGCCCACCCCGCCCAGCAGACCCAGCAGGGTGAAGGTGCGCACCCCTCCGATGGTCGAGCCCTGGCGCTCGACTTTGGCGCGCTCGCGCTCGAGGCCCACCGCAAAACCAATCAGGGTGGCGGCCAGCAAATGCCATAAAGCGTCTTGCACCCCCTTACGCTACTACGTTTGTAAGGGGACAAAGACCCTTTGGGTGTAATCAAGGACAAGGGTTCGAGCCGACCGAAGGGAGTAGGAGTGCGTGCTAGCCTTCACGAAGACGTACCGGGCGACTGGCTTTGCGGGTTTGGTAGCGCATGGCTTGGCTGCTCAGGCAGGTCTAGCTCGGCCCGCACGGTAGTGCCCGAGCCGGGGCTGCTTGTGATACCAAAGCGCCCTCCCAGACGCTCAATACGCTCGCGCATGGAAACCAGGCCCAGGTGGCCGGGGTACTCACGCTGGCTGTCGAAGCCGACCCCGTCGTCGCGAACCTCGAGCTCGACCCTGCCTTCTTGTTGTTGCAAGCGCAGGTGAACTTTGCGGGCTTGCGCGTGCTTGACGATATTGTTGAGGGCTTCCTGGGCCACCCGGTACAGGGCTTCCTTGGCCTCCGGGGCCAGGGGTGGCTCGGCGCACAGGTGGGTCTCGACCAAGAAGCCGTGCCGGCTTCGCATAGCCGCCGCCTGCTTGGAGAGGGCCGCCACCAACCCTTGCTGCTGTAGCGAGTCCGGTCGCAGCTCGAAAATCAGGGCCCGCATCTCCGCCGTGGCCGCCTCGGCCAGCTTCAAGACGAAGTCCAGCGTCGCAGGAACCCGCTCGGGGTACTGGGCAAGCTGGGCTTTGGCGCTGCGCACGCCCAGGACGATACCGTAAATAGTCTGGGAAACCGAGTCGTGCAGGTCACGGGCCAGCTTTTGCCGCTCCTCGAGGGCCGCCCTGCCCTGGGCCTGGGCATACAGGCGGGCGTTGCGGATGGCGATGGCAGCCCGCTGCGCCAGCGAGGTAAAAACCCGCTGTTCCTCGGGGCCCAGGGTGTGGGGACGCAGGCTATTAATGCTAAAAACCCCAAACACCTGGCCCTCGAGGCGTATCGGAATATGCATGAAAGCCCGAATGCCCTCGGCGTCGGTGATGTGTCGGGCCACCCGCTCATCTTTGTGGGTGTCCTGTACCACCACCGTCTCCCCGCTGCGGGCGGCATGGGCAATCAGGCCATGCCCGGAATAGGCGTTCATGACCTGCACGAACTGGGAGGTAAAGCCCCGCTGGGCACGGGTAATCAGGTGCTGGCGGGTTTCGTCCCAGGTCAGGATGCAGCTCTTGTCGGCTCCCAGCAGATCCACGCACACATCGGCCAGGGCTTGCAACACCTGGTCGAGCTCGAGCGAGGCATAAAGCTTTTCGTCGGCCTGGTAGAGGGCCTCGAGGTGGCGCAGGGTCTGGCGGGCCTCGGTAAGGTCATGGGCAATCACAATTCCGTAAATCTGGCCATCAAGTTCAAGGCGCACGATCGAACCATGCACAGTACGCAGGCTCCCATCCTTACGCACCAGATCAATCTCGAAAATATCGGGCTGGGCAGTACTGCTGGGCCGGATACGTTCTGCAAACCATTCGCGGTGGGAGGGCGCAATCCAATCCAGCTTGTCTTTGGTGTGCAGTTCCTCCAGCTCATAGCCCAGTAAATCTTGAGCCGCGCGGTTGGCATAAACCAGTTTGTGCTCGGAGGAGGCGATCAGGATGGCGTCGCGGGTCGCCTCTAAAAATCCGGCCAGGGTCTTGGCCTCGAGCCGGTGTAAAAAGTTACTCAAGCCCCACCAACCCCTCCCGGATGGCAAACAACGCGGCCTGGGTACGCGAGGATAACCCCAGCTTGGAAAGCAAGTTAGAAACGTGGGTCTTGACGGTTAGCTCGGACAGGTTGAGCTGCTTAGCGATGCGCTTATTGGAAAGCCCGTGCGCCACCAGCCGCAGGATCTCGGTCTCCCTGGGAGTCAGGGCCTCGCGCATCCCGGCGGTACGTACCTCCTGGGCCAGCCTTCGGGCTGCCTCGGGATGCAGCCGCACCTCCCCCCGGCTCGCTGCATAGATGGCCTCCACCAGTTCTTCGGGGTGGGTGTCCTTGAGCAGATAACCCGATGCACCCGCGTGTATGGCCTCGGCCACCAGTTGGTCTTCCAGGGCGCTGGTCAGGGCCACCACCTCTATCTCGGGATAACGGGCCTTGATCTCGCGGGTTGCCTGTACCCCGTCCAAAACCGGCATCAGCAGGTCCATGAGCACCACATCGGGGTGCAGCTCGGCCACCTTCTGGATGGCTTCCTGGCCGTTCTGGGCCTCACCCACCACCACCAGCCCCCCATCGGTCGCCAGAAACATCCGCAACCCCTGGCGTACCACCGCATGGTCGTCAACCAGCAGAACCTTCAGGGCGGGGTCGCTCATGGCCCCAGGGTACAACGAGGCAGTGAAGCTCACCAGGGGCACAGATTCTCCGCATCAGAAATAAGGGAAAATACCCCTGTACCCCGTTCCGATGGCGGGCTTACTTGCCCCAGCACCCCAACCGACGGATAATGCGTATGAGGGCAGTTCCTGCGCATACCCCGCACAACGGTTTTGATGTACTGGATAAATAACTCCGCCCGTGGTGCGGAGCGATTGTGGGCAACGCGATACGTCGGCTAGGTCTGGCGGCGCTACCCCTGGGCCCTCGAGGCCAGGTTCAACACCACCACCCCCACGATAATCAGCACGATACCCAGGGCAATGGTGCCGTTCATAGGCTCTTTGAGCACCCACCAGCCTAGCAGCGCAATCAGGGCCGTACCCAGCCCCGACCAGACTGCATAGGCGGTATTGAGCGGGATGGTTTTGAGGGAGAGGCTCAGAAAATAAAATGCCAATCCATACCCCAGCACTACCACCAGCGAAGGCAGCAGCTTGCTGAAGCCCTGGGAAGCCTTGAGCGCGGTAGAACCCACCACCTCGGAGACAATCGCCAGCAGCAGTAAAGCCCAACCGTTCATCATTGCTCCAGATTACGTTATACCCAGTGCTTACATCCTCGTTTGAGTCGGGCTACTGTGTACAATACATACCAATGATTCGCATCTTACTCGCCGACGACCATGCCCTCTTTCGCCAGGGACTCAAAAGTCTTCTGGAAGCGGAACCCGATTTTAAGGTCATGGGCGAGGCCAAGGACGGGCGCGAGGCCTTACGCCACGCCCTCGAGGCCCACCCCGACATCATCCTGATGGACATCCAGATGCCCGGCCTCGATGGTGTGCAGGCCACCCAGGAAATCCTCAAGGAATGGCCCCAGGCCAAGGTGATTATGCTGACCATGTACCGCCAGGACGGCTACGTCTTCGAGGCGGTGAAAGCCGGGGCGCGGGGCTACATGCTCAAGGACGCCGACGCCAAGGAACTGCTGGACGCCATTCGGCGGGTGTATCAGGGTGAGGTCTTGCTGGATGCCGAGATGGCCGAGCAGATCATCCAGGACTTCAAGGCCAAACAGGAAACCACCCCCAAAGCCCACGCCGAGCTTTCCGAGCGGGAGGTACAGATTTTGCGCCTGGTAGCCCAGGGCTACACCAACCTCGAGATCGCCTCGGAGCTGTCGCTTTCGGAAAAAACCGTGCGCAACCGGCTTTCGGACATCTTCCAGAAACTCCACCTCAACAACCGCACCCAGGCGGCCCTCTACGCTTTGCGCGAGGGGCTGGCAGAAAAGAGCGACGAGCAGTAAATGAGCGACTTTACCACCGATACTGCCCTCGATCCTGTGAGGCTGCTGGGCGAGATTGCCGAGATTGGCGGCGACGCCGCCCGCGGAGCCTGGGTAGCCCGGAACCTGCAGGCCCAGGGGCTGGAGCCCCATACCGACGAACTGGGCAACGTCTGGGCCGGCCATGGCTCTACCCTGCTGGTCGCCCACATCGACACCGTTCTGACCCCCACACCCCTGCGGCGAGAGACAAACCGCTGGTATGGCCCGGCAGTAGGGGACAATTCCTCCGGGGTAGCTGTTTTAATGGCCCTGGCCGCGGAGCTGGTGCCCCTGGGCTGTACGGTAGCCTTCAGCGTGGGCGAAGAAGGGTTAGGCAACCTGCGCGGTGCACGGCAGTTGGTTCGGCACCTACAACCCCAGCAGATGGTTGCAGTGGATGGATACCTACCCGGTGTCGTAAGTCGCTCGGCAGGTTCGCACCGGATGCGGGCCCGGCTGATTGGGCCGGGCGGCCATGCCTGGGGTGACCGAGGGGCCCCATCTCCGGTACCGGCCCTGGGACATGCGCTCGCCCAGATGTATGCCCTCGAGCGCAGCAGCAACACCAGCCTGAATGTGGGCAGGTTGTGGGGAGGTGAGGCCATCAACGCCATCCCGCAAGAAGTAGGCTTTGAGCTTGATCTACGAGCCACAGACGCCTCGGAGCTGGGCCGGATGGTTGTCCAGGTGCGGGAAATTCTGATGGAAGCCGCTCGCAGGTTCAGTCTTCGAATGGAAATTGATGTACTTGGCGAGCGCCCTGCTGGCATGACAGCCACCCAGGCCATGCTGGAAGCCGCCCACCGGGCTTTGCTGGAGATTGGCCTCGAGGCTCAGTTCACCACTGGCTCCACCGATGCCTCGGCAGGGGTAGAGGTAGGTATTCCCGCCATTACCCTGAGCGTCTACCAGGGGGGCGGAGCCCACACCCCCGAAGAATGGGTGGAGCCCGACTCCCTGCGCTTAGGCCTGCGTGCGCTCCGAAGCTTTGTGCGACAGCTCCTCCAAACATAACGGCTTCGTAACGTTGGCCTTGCTATCCTCTGGCGCAAGGAGAGGGCTATGTCCAAAAACAAAACCTTTTTGCTGCAAATCTGGCAAGACCCAGGGGGCATCTGGGCCGTGCTCAAGGATGAGGATTGCGGGCTACTGCACCAGTTCGAGAGCCTCGAGGCGCTTGTCCAATTTTTGTCGCGAGAAGCTGAACCATACCCGTCACCTAGCCTCGAGCCGGTGCACACGGGGCCCAAGAGTGCGATAGGATAGTCGGGTGCGTGTAGGTGTCTTGAATAGCTGGCTTGCCGATCGCTACCTACCCTTCTGGGCGTCCTATTTACAGGCTTTAGAGGTCGAGGTTGTTCGTCCCCAGGAAATTTCGGTAAACCTGCCGGTTCCCGCACCCATTCGGCGGGTGCTCAGCCAGGTTTTTAGCCTTAAGAGCCAAGGGATAGACTTTCTGCTGCTACCAGATGTGCAGCTCGGCGTCGAAGCCCACAGGGGCAACCCTTCGCCCTGGCTGGTAGACCTGGGCGCAACCCTGGAGCGGCTGGTACCGGGCCTGCCCCCTACCCTGGTGGTTCCCGCCGAGCTCTCGCCAGAGGTAGCCGGTCTTGCTGCGAAAATTGGGCAGCTTCTGACTCAGAACCCCATGCTGGCCCGGCGGGCACTGGAGCGTACCAAGCACCAGTTGAACAGCTCTTTTACGCCACCCAAGCAGTCTGGAGTCCATCTGGTTGGAGTGGTGGCCCAGCCCATGCTGCTAAGCGACACTGACTGGCTAAACAATCTGCGGGCCGGGCTGGCCGAGTACGGGCTGCACCTATTCCTGGCCGACAAAGCCCCTGCCGAACTTCGCCAGGAAGGTGCCAGCCTCGCACTGGGCCTCGAGCTTCCGACCGACCTCGAGGCCGCCGGTATGCACCGCTACCTCTCGAGGCTGGGCAAGGTCAAGGGACTGCTGTACGTGCACGACCCCGAGTACCTGCCTTTGCCCAACCCCCTGCGCAAACTGTTGAAGAAATCCGAGCCCCCCAAGCCCTGGCGGGTGGTGGGCCTCGAGGCCCCCTGGCCCCAGGTGGCCGCCGAACTGGCCCAGCGCCTTCGGCTCTGATGCTTGGTCGAATAAACTACAGTTAAGCTATTGGGGAGGAATAAAGTGGTAAAGATGCCCTCATCCGATCATTCTAAGACATCCTCCAGAACTGACCGGTCAGTTTTCGGCCCGCTGATGGCCCTGATGCCGTACCTGCGGCGCTACGGCCCCCAGTACCTGTGGGGCATGCTGGCCGGCATTGCCTCGGTGGGGGTGGCCTCGCTGTCGCCCTACTTTTTGCGCCATGCCATTGATGCCATCCGGGCCGGGGAGGCCTACCTGGTCTGGGTCTGGGCCATTCTGGGCGCGGCGGTGGCCTCGGCCTTTTTCTCCTGGGCCAACCGGCAGCTTTTGGTGGTGGCCAGCCGCTACATCGAGCACGACCTGCGCATGGATCTTTTCAAAAAGGCCCTCTCGCTGGACAGCTATTTTTACAGCAAAAACCGCATCGGCGACCTGATGAACAAGTTCACCACCGACCTGGGCGCGGTGCGCGAGATGCTGGGCGGCGGTATCAACATGGGCAGCCGCCTGCTGATGTTTGTGGTGTTCGCCATTGTGGCCATGTACCTGGTGAGCGTACCGCTGGCCCTGGCCCTCTCCCTGGTCTTCCCTATCATTTTTGGGGTGATGTACTACGTGCTGCGCCTGATTGACCGGCGCTACCGCGAAAGCCAGGAGTCCTTCGATCGGATTTCCACCCGCGCGCAGGAGAACTTCTCCGGTATCCGGGTGGTAAAGGGGTTTGCCCTGGAAGACCGCGAGCTCGAGGCCTTCCAGGCCCTCAACAAGGACTACATCGCCAAAAGCCTGGCCCTGACCCGCGTGGACGGGCCGGTACGGGCCTTGATGGGGCTGCTGATGGGCTTTGCCGCGCTCATTGTGCTGTGGATGGGCGGCGGCATGGTCATCCGGGGTGAGATGACCGCCGGGCAGTTCGTGCAGTTCAACGCCTACCTGATGATGCTGGGCTGGCCCATTGTGGGCCTGGGATGGACGCTCACCATCTTCCAGCGGGGTTCGACGAGCTACAAGCGGCTGGAGGAGTTCTGGCGCGAACCGGCGCGGATTACCGAACCTAGCCCCCTCTCCCCCGCCCTTTCTCTCCCACCAAAGGAGAGGGGGGTGGCTGAAGATATTAGCCTAGCGGGAGAGGTCAAGTTTGAAGAGGTCAGCCTCGAGCTGGGGGAGCGCAAGGTGCTGGACGGCATCACCCTGACCATCCCCGAGGGCACCACCCTGGGCATCACCGGGCGCACTGGCAGCGGCAAGACCCTGCTGGTGAGCCTGATTCCACGCATCCTGGATCCCACCTCGGGCCGGGTGCGGGTGGGGGGCTACGACGTTCGGGAACTGCCCCTCACCACCCTGCGCAGGGTCATCGGGATGGTGCCACAGGAGCCCTTTCTGTTTTCCGATACCCTGGCCGAGAACATCTGCTTCGGGCTACCGGAGGTAGACCTCGAGCGGGCTATCTGGGCCGCCAAGCTGGCTGGGGTGCACGACGACATCATGGGCTTTCCCAAAGGCTACGAGACCTCGCTGGGCGAGCGCGGCGTCACCCTTTCGGGCGGGCAGCGCCAGCGGGTAGCCCTGGCCCGGGCCCTGGCCCGCAAGCCACAAATTCTGATCCTGGACGACGCCATGAGCGCGGTGGACACCGAGACCGAGTCGCGGATTCTCTCCGGGCTCAAAAGCGTGCTGGGACAGCAAACCACCCTGCTCATCGGCCACCGCACCTCCACCTTGCAGTACGCCGACTGGATTGTGGTGCTGGATCACGGCAGAATCGTGGAGGAAGGTACCCACGAGATGCTGCTGGCCGCAGGCGGCATCTACGCCGAACTCGACCGCATCCAGCGCCTGCAAGCAGAGGTGGACTAAACCCCCATGGGAAAGCTTCAGCCCCTGGCTCATCGGCAGCGAACAGCGTACCTGCACTTCCCGTGGAGGCCCCAGAATGCAGGAAAATTAGCGGTAGAGCACTTAGCAGAGCTGCGATCGGCCATCTGTACTCAACTACCAGCGGAGCCTTATGCACGAAGAAGAAGCCTTTAAGAAGAGTTTTGATGCCAAGCTGGCCCGGCGCATCCTGAAGTATGTGCGGCCCTACTGGAAGCAGGTGGGGCTGGCCCTGCTGGCGCTGGTGGTGAGCACCCTCACCGCCGCCTCGACCCCGCTTTTCCTCAAGTACGCCATTGACAACGCCATCGTGCCGCGCGAGGTGCTACCTTTGGCCCAGCGCTACGAGACCCTGCTGCTCATCAGCGCTGTTTTTCTGGCGGTACGGGTGGTGGACTTTATCGCCAACTACGCGCAAACCTACCTGATTAGCTGGGTGGGGCAACATATCCTCTTCGACCTGCGTTCGGAGATTTTCGCCAAGCTCCAGCGCATGCACCTGGGCTACTTCGACCGCAACCCTGTAGGCCGTCTGATGACCCGCATCACCTCCGATGTGGACGCCATCAACCAGTTCATCACCGGCGGGCTGGTGGGGCTGATTGCCGACTTCGCCCTGATGATTGGACTGATGACCTTTATGCTGGTGCTGGACTGGCGCCTGGCCCTGGTGGCCTTTGCCATCATGCCCATCTTCCTGGCCGTGACCACCTGGATCCGGGGTGGGATGCGCGAGGCCTACCGGGCCATGCGGCTGCGACTGTCCAGGGTTAATGCTTCGCTGCAAGAAAACCTGGCCGGCGTCCAGACCACCCAGCTTTTCAACCGGGAACCCAAGAACGAAGCGCAGTTCAACCTGCTCTCCGCCGATTTGCGCAGGGCCTGGGTGGAGATCATCAAATGGTTTGCCCTGTTCTTCCCCCTGGTGGGCCTCATGGGTGAGGTCACGGTGGCCCTGGTGCTGTGGTATGGGGGCGGGCAGGTGGTACAGCAGGCCATTACCCTGGGCTTGTTGGTGGCTTTCACCGATTATGTGCGCCAGCTCTTCCAGCCCCTGCAAGACCTTTCCGAGAAGTTCAATATCTTCCAGGCCGCCATGGCCTCGGCAGAGCGCATTTTTGGCCTGCTGGACGCCAAAGAAGAGGTGGCCGACAAGCCGGGGGCGATACCGGTCGAGCGCTTTAGGGGCCAGATTGACTTCGAGGACGTCTGGTTTGCCTATGGCCGGCGGGGCGAGGCCAAACCCGAGAGAACGGGGCCTGGGGAAGAAGGAAAAGAGGTTGAAGGCCAGCCAGCAGCCGGCCTCGAGGTGCTCGAGCCCAGCGCCCCTGAAGAGGGCGAGTGGGACTGGGTGCTACGGGGGGTGAGCTTCCGGGTGCGGCCCGGCGAGAAGGTGGCCCTGGTGGGGGCTACCGGTGCGGGCAAGACCAGCGTGATTAGCCTGATTGCCCGTTTCTACGATGTGCAGCAGGGTGCGGTCAAGATTGATGGCCTGGACGTGCGGGACTACCGGCAGCGCGACCTGCGCCGTGCCATTGGCATCGTGCTGCAAGACCCCTTCTTGTTCAGCGGCAGCATTGCGTCGAACCTACGGCTGGGCGACGAGCGCATTACCTTAGAGCGCATCCAGGAAGTGTGCGCATTTGTGGGGGCCGACGAGTTTATAAAGCGGCTGCCGCAGGGTTACGAGACCGTTCTGCACGAGCGCGGCGGGGGGCTTTCCACGGGGCAGAAGCAACTGCTGGCCCTGGCCCGGGCCATCCTGCACAACCCCGACATCCTGCTGATTTTGGATGAGGCCACCGCCAACGTGGACTCCGAGACCGAGCAAAAGATTCAGGCCGCGCTCGAGCGGGTCATGGAGGGTCGCACCTCGATTGTGATCGCTCACCGTCTCTCGACCATTCGCCACGTGGATCGGATTCTGGTCTTCCGCAAGGGCAAGCTCCTGGAAGAAGGCAGCCACGACGAACTACTGCAGAAGGGCGGCTACTACGCCAAGCTGTACGAGCTGCAGTATGTGCATGGAAGCGGCGACTAGAGGGCTTCCAATGCGTCGCGGTGGCGCTCGATGAGCACAAGCAGGCGGGAGAGCAGGGCTTTTTCAGCGAGGATGACCAGTCCTTTTTGCTTCAAGGGCACCAGCACCAAAACCCACTGCGGCAAGGAAATAACCGATAGCTGGGCCGACCGGCCCGATAGCTCGTTGGCTAGGCTGAGCAGGTCATCGAAAATCACCTGGGCGCTCTTGGGCGCAAAGGGCAGGCTGCCTGCCGCTATCCGCCCCGCCTCGATAATGGCTATGGCTTCTACGCCGCGCATCTGAAATTGCTGTAGCACTGAGGGCTCGCCTGTGGTTCTGGCAGGTTCGGTCTGGGGACTGGTCTGAGCCGGGCTCGGCGTTTCGAAGATGTCGAGCAAGGCCTCGAGATCCGCGCCCTTCAACTGCTGAAGCACACTTTGCGCTGCTTGATATTCTTGCGCTAGCTGAACCTCGAGGCGTTCAGCTTCCTCCAGAGCCCGCCGCACCTCCAAGAGGCCGCTCACCCCCAGACGGGGCAGGCGCTCAGTGGCAGATTGCAGGAAGTCGCAGAGGGGTTTGAGGCGCAAGGCTGTTTCGCCCCCCACCCCTTTATGGGTGTTGTAAGCCTCGAGCAAAGCCCCTATCCGTGCGCCCAGCTCGGCCCGCAGGGTTTCCTGGGCGCGGCGCAGGCGACCCAGAAGCTCGTGAATCTCTGTCAGGTCGGGCAGTTCGCCAGCCTGAAGATAGGCTCTGGCCTGGGCTACCTTTTCCTCGAGTTCTTCGCCGCCCAGGCCTTTGAGGCTACGGGCTACCGCTTCGTAACGCGTGAGTTCCTCGGCTATCGAGGCTCGACGGGCCGCCACCAAATCGCTCAGAGCCTGCTCCAGCGGGGCAGGGTCTGCAATGCGCCCCTGGGCCAGGGCCTGGCGGCTGGCTTGTAGGGGCTGTTTGAGTTCGATCAGAGATTCCTTGAGTATGCGCCCTAGGTGCTGGATGCGGGCCTCGAGATCATCCAGCTTGCTAGCGACCAACGTCTTGGCTCGCTCGGCCAGGGCCTGTACCGCGGACTCGAGTTCATCCAGGCTGCCCAATCCTTGCTCGATCTGCTGCATCAGGTGTCGCTTGTCGGAATCGAGGGGCTCGAGACTTGGCAAAGCCTGTAAGGTGGCCCGCAGGCCCATGCGTTTGAGGCTTTCTTCTTCGCGCTCTCGGGCCAGCTGGGACAGCAGCTCGGAAAGCTCCTGGCGCAAGGTAGTCAGGGCTGCTTCCGAGATATCCGGCGCGGCCAGCGCAGTCAGGAAAGACTCCACCTGCGCCCGTCCGCGGAAAGGCGAAAGGGCCTGTTCGGCCTCGGCGCGCAGGGTAGTCAGCGCGGCCTCGAGGCGAGCTTGACGGGCCCTGCTTTCACGGTGGGCTTTTTCTTCGAGCTCGAGGCTTTCCAGGTTGCGTTCCAGCTCGGCCAGCTCGTGGGGTATGCCACCCGCTTGTAAAGTTTCCAGCGTCACGGCCAGGCGGGCCTGGAGGGGGGCGGTTCGTTCTGGGGGCAGCTCGAGGCGGCCCAGTCGATCGGCCAGCCACTCGTAACGTACCCGTGCCTCGGTCAGGGCCTCTACATGGGTATTTTTGAGCAGCTCAGAAAAAGCGCCCAAACGCTCTCCTAGAGGGATACCAGCCGCTAGCTGGGCTTCCAGATCGGCCAGTTGACCGGCCAGGTTGGGCAGGCTCAGTACGGCGGCATACCGCTCCTTGAGCGATTCCAGCTGACGGGCATCCTCGGCCACTTCAATCTCGCGAATGCGCGATAATTGTTCGGTGGTCAGGGCTTCGAAGTCGAGGTCGATGATCAAGGCTTCGTCGTCGAAGCCATCGGCAGGCTCATCCAGCACCACCGGCGCCTCGATGGTGGGGTCTTTGAGCACCACTTGTGGCTCGGTCGGCGTTGCTATGGGCGAGGCATCCTCGATGGTGTCCAGGGTAATGGCCGCCTCGCTGGTAGGGTTCTGTACTACCGAGGATTCCACCAGTTTGCGCATATCCGCCGCCAGGGCTCGAGCCCGCTCTACCTCGGCCACGGCCAGGGTTTCTTGTGCGTGGGCCTCCTGGATAAGCCGGATCAGGTTTTCCAGGCGGCGCACCTTGGCCCCGCCCACACTCTGTACCCGAGACAGGTTCATCTCCAGCTCGGCAATGTCGCGGGTTTGACGCAACAAAGCCGCCTGGAGCTTCTCCTCGAGCTGAACCAGCACCTCCTGCCCCTCGCGCAACAGCGAGCGCACCGTTGCAGCTGCTGGGTCTTGCTTGATCACATTGATCACGCCGCGCAAACGCCCTACCTCGGGCCAATCAAGGTACAGGCTAAAGCGCTTGAGGCCCGCCTCGAGGTCGGCCAGTACCGCACTGGCATGCGCCGACATTGCCTCCGCTTTCGACTGAGCGGCTTTCTCGCCAGCAATACCCAGCTCCTTCAGGAGTTCTTCAATGCGACTGCGGGCTGCACCGGGGCTCATTTTGGCCTGCAGCTCGCGATAAACCAAGCGCTTGAGGATGGTCTCGGCCTGGGATGCGTCGAGCTGCTCTGGGCTGATACCCAGCCGGCGCACCCCCTCTTCCAAGACTGCCCGGGCACGCTCGCCCAACACCGGCTCGAGGGACTTACTGAGAGTTTGATACAGCGACAAGCCCTGACCTCCAGTCAAAACCATACGATTTCCCAGCCCAGTGTATAGCGAAAAGTAGGTGACGATGGTTCAAAACGACATTATGAGCACTTTCTAGATTAAGGCTAGCTCAATTTCTGCCCACAACAAGTCAGCGGTCAGCGCACCGCGGGGTGGGCAGCGGCCTCGAGCAGCAGACGGAAGATGCCCCATTGCTCGGGTAGCAGCTCCGGGTGCCACTGTACCCCCAGGTAAAACGGATGCCCCTCGAGCACCACCGCCTCTACAATGCCATCGGGCGCGACAGCCACCGCCCGCAGGCCAGGGGCCAGATCCTTAATGGCCTGGTGGTGATAGGAGTTAACCCGGAAGCGCGGTTCAAACAGCTTGCTGAGGGGGCTTGGCTCGGTCTGCTCGAGGCTATGCCCCAGCACCGGCGGCTCGGATTTCTGGCTGTGCTGCACGGTGCGAAACCCTTGCGCGGGCAGATCCTGGTACAGGCTACCACCCAGGGCCACGTTCATGACCTGGATGCCGCGACAGATCCCCAGGGTGGGAATGCCGTGCTGAGCAGTGTAACGAGCCACGAATAGCTCGAGAGCATCGCGCTTCAGGCTCACCTCCCCCATCTCGGGGATGGGCTCTTCGCCAAAGTGGGCCGGGTCTACATCCACACCTCCCGGCAGCAAGATGCCATCCAATTTTTCCAACAGCCCAGGCAGCTTATCGTCGGCCTGGGGAGGAAGTATTACAATGCTGGCACCCTGACTCTCCAGAGCCCTCAGATAGGGCTCGAGCAGGCCCCATATTTTGGTGCGAAAGAGTCCTTCTGCGTTACGCGACTGAGGGGTTACACCGATGAGCATGTCCCAATCCTACACCGCCCTACGCCCCGAGTTTAAAGAGGCCCTTCTGGAAGCCGCGACCCGCTTCGAAACCCCTTTCTATGCCTACGACTGGCTCACCACCCTCGAGCGCCTCGAGCGCCTACAAAAAGCCTTTCCACAGGCCGAGATTTTTTATGCTATTAAGGCCAATCCCCGTCTAGGACTCTTGCGGCGCCTGTTGGAGCGGGGGATCTTTGTAGAGGCGGTCAGCCTGGGTGAGGTGTATCGGGCCTACAGGGCTGGCTTCCGCCGAAACGAGGTGCTGCTGAACGGGCCGGTTAAAACGCCGGCTGTACTCGAGACCCTGGGCCGAATCGGTATCCCCATCCTGGGGCTGGATTCGCTGGTGGATGTCCAACGGGTGGGCCAGGTGCTACCCGGAGCCCGGGTGCTCCTGCGGATCAACCCCGATCTGCCCGTCGTTGCTCACGACCACCTGGCCACGGGGCGCGGCGAGAGCAAGTTTGGCATCCTGCCCGAGGACGTGGGACAGGCCCTGGAACTGGCCCACCAGAACCGCCTCGAGGTGCTGGGCTTGCACATTCACCTGGGTTCGGCCCTGGAACACCCCGAAGACTACCAGGCGGGCTACAGGGTGATGGACGAGCTTTACCGCACCCACGGCCCCTTTCCGGTCATGAACCTGGGCGGGGGCTTTGGGCTGGGCCTTAACCTGGCCGAGCTGGGAATGCAGGTTACAACCCTAGCCCAAAAGCATAACGCCGAGGTTTGGCTCGAGCCGGGCCGCTATTTGGTTGCAGAGGCCGGGGTGCTGGTCACGCGCTGCTGGGGCACCAAGCGCACCCGGCGCAACTACCTACTGATAGATGCTGGGATGAGCCAGCTCATTCGGCCCATGCTCTATGGCGCGGCACACCCGGTGGAGCCGCTGTACCACAACCCCCGTCAAGCCACCTACGATCTGGCCGGCCCCGCTTGCGAGTCGGGCGATGTGCTGGCCCGCGACGTCACCCTGCCCGAACCCAGGGAGGGCGACCTGCTGGCCATTCTGCAAGCCGGAGCCTACGCCAGCAGCATGAGCAGCAACTACCTCGACACGCCCCACTCCGCTGAGCTGTTGTGGACAGGCTATGGCTGGGAGGTGCTCCGCCAGCAACAGACACTAGATACCCTGTTGCAAGGCGAAATGTGAAAAAGAAGTCCCGGTACTTCAGCGCGCCGCTTCGGCTTTGCGCTGGGCCTCTTCCAGGGCCTGACGGGCCGGCACGTTGCCCTTGAGGGCTTTTTCCAGGGCTTCTTCCAAAAAGTTGCGCCACACCGCAAATTGCGGTACTCGAGGGCGCGGCTGGGCTACCGCAACCTGCTCGAAGGCCACCTTGCGGTAGGGGTTTTCGCGGTAGAAGGCTTCCAGCAGCGGCGTGGCCGATTTGCGCAGGGGCACGTAGTAGCTGGCCTCCACCCAGGTTTTGATGTTCTGAGGCTCCATCAAAAAGCGCCAGAACTCGAAGGCCCCGCGCTGCTGCTCGGCGCTGGCCCCGCGCAGCACCACCAGTTGAGCCCCACCCAGCGGCACTTTTCCGTTGGGCTCGCGCGGGATGGGGGCCACCCCCAGCTTGAAGGCAAAGGAAGCATTCTCGGCGGCGGGCCAGTTAGCAATCGAGGCCATCACCATCATGCCCTTGGTGCGAATGAAGTCGGTCTGGGCGAAAAAGCTCTCCGAGAGGTTGCGCACGCTGGTACTGCCCTCACGCCCCAGGCGTTGCAGGAACTCGAGCGCCTCCACCACCTCGCGGGAGGTAAAGTTGGGCCGTCCATCGGACGTTACCAGGTTGCCGCCCCGGCTGGTCACCTGGGCCTCGAAGGTCCAGGACTCCGAAAGGGCAATAAAGCCCTTGGAGGTACGGCTGGTCAGGCCCTTGGCCGCCTGTTCAAACTCGCGCCAGTTGGTAGGCACTTTTAGTCCCCTGGCCCGCAGTTGGTTTTCGTTGAAGAAAAGCACCGGGGTGGAGGTATTGAAGGGCAGCCCATAGCGGCGGTTGTTGATCAAGCCGTAGTCCCAGGCCGCCTCGAACAGATCGTCGGTAAAGGCTTTGGGCAGGGTACTGGTCAGCTCGTCCAGCGGCAGCACCACCCCCTCGGCCACCAGGCACGGGAACAGCAGAATCTCGGCCTGGAACAGCACTGGCGCACCACCCGCCCGCAATGCCGCCAGCAAGCGGGTCTCGCCCTCGCGGTAGTCGCCAATCAGGCGCGGGGTCACCCGGTAGTTCCGCTGCGAGGCATTAAACGCACTCGCAAACTGGGCGATCACCCGCTCGGCGGGGCCATCCATGCTATGCCAGAAAGAAATCTCGGTCTGGGCCGAAGCCAATCCTGCCATCAAAACCAAAGAAGCCATCCAACGCTTCACATCTTCCTCCTAGGCGTCACCCTATTCTATGCCCATAGCCGGATTGTCAAGGCGAATTGCATATGCGCCAAGATTCATCTCACACTCCCCTCGACCAGCCCATCGGCAGCGTGGGGGCCAATCCTCCAAGCTCGGTAAGCCGCTTTTTTGTGGGGAAACTCTAAAACAACTTTGCCTGCTATATTCCTACCTGGAGAGAAGCCCGTTTTGGTAAGGCTGGATGAAACGCCTCAGAGCTGGAGCGTACGATATGAGTCACCCATGGCGACAAAAGCCGCCCAAAAATAGGGGTTGGGAAAGACCGCGCGCACAGCAAGCTGTGCCTCACGCAATGCTGTGGCTATGGGCTGGCCCAACCGTAGATGGGTGTAAAAGGTGGTCATAAACTGAGCCGTAACATCGTCTCGAACCGGCCACAGGCTAGCAATCAGACAGGGCGCGCCAGCATACAGGAAGCCCCGCGTCAGACCCATCAGTTCGTCGCCGCCGGCCTGTTTGGTCAGCCCTGTTTCACAAGCCGAGAGCACCACCAATTCGGCCTGGAGGCGAAGGTTGTAAAGGTCGCGGGCCGTCAGCCATCCATCGGCCATACGCAGGCCGGAAAACATAGGGTTATCGGGACGGAACGCCCCATGGGTTGCAATGTGCAAAACCCCTGCCTGGGGCGCAGCAGCAAAGAAATTCTGCAAGGTAGCCTCGTCACCCACAAACTTTTGGGTGTTTTGTACAATTCGGCAAATCTGCTCCACCTCTTCAACAGCATAGGGAATGTTGGCAAGCGGTACACCAAAAGCAGTTAGGGGGCCTGTCTCGAGATAGCTGCGCTTACGACACAAAGTGTACACCGCCGCACTGGGGGCTAGAGAGACCTCCGCGCGATCAAGCAGGTACTGCTCACCATCGAACAAGGCGGCAAAGGGCACGGCGTGCAGCGCCCCATGCGGCACGATAATCAGGGGTTGGCCGGTGAGCTGGAGCGGAAGGGGTTCGATCAGCAGGTGGTACAGAGCCTGGAGGTGTTCGTCCACCGCGCGCCGAAGGGCTTCTTCGCCATAAATTTTGAGCATGATGCCGCCCTGCGCCACGCGGGTCAGAAAGAACTCGAGCTGCTCGAGGTGCTGCCGAGCCCGCTCAAGCGAGCCCAGGTTGCGCACCACCTCAATGCGCTTTTCTTCAATCAAAAAAGCTACCAGTCCGCGGTGCGTATTGTAGTACTCCAGCAGAACAGCGCCAGACTCGAGGGCTTGCCGCACATCCCACAAGCCAATACCCGGCACCTGCTCAAAGGCCGCGGCTTCTGGCTGAAGGCGCTCGATCTCGCGAACAAGCTGCGTAATCCGATGCTCGAGGCTCACCATTTTCTCCCGCTGGCTGCTGCGGATCCCCGAGGTTTCCGTTTCCAGGATCAGGAGATACTGGTTCAATTCCTGGCGCGTCTGGGCTAGCTCCTGTTGCAGTCGTTCTATTTCAGGATCAAAAAGGGTTTGGGGCTGTTCACCCCTTTGGGCCAGCATGTCTACCAAAGCCCGTGACTTGGCCCGCTCGGCGTATTCAAAGGCTTCGGGCAGGCGCTGTTTATCCAGCAGCAGCTCGACCAAGCAGTCGTACACTTCCAGCTTATCGCCCAGGTATGCCGACTTAAACTCGTCCACCCTCAGGCTTACCCGCATGCTCTCGAGGCGCTCGATGGCTTGTTTAAAATGCAACTCGGCAGCTTGCGTGCGATTCTCCAGCAGGGCCATCTGGCCCCGCAGGCGTTCGATGCGAATGGTGAGATCGGGAATATTCAGCCCCACCATCAGCGAGACCGCTTCCTCCAGATAGCGTCTGGCCTCGGTATGGTTGCTCAGGCTCAGCAAGGCCTCGGCCATAACGCTCAGACCCAGGGCCTTGGCCGAGGGGATCTCGGTCAAGGCCTCGAGGGCCCGCCCCACCACCAGCACCGCCTGCTCCAAGGCCTCGACCTGACCCTTACGGCCCGACTCCAAAAACAAAGACGCCACCGCTACATCCACTAGGGCAACCTGGATGACATTGTCCAGCACCAGCCAGCCCGCCCGCGCACGCTCTAGGGTCTGCCGGGCTTCCTCGAGCTGGCCTTGCTTGGCCTGTGCACCACCCAAGGTGGTCAGGGCTTCGGCCAGTTCCTTCTGCATCCCCCGTGCAGAAAAGAGCTCCACCAACACCCGAGAAAGTTGAATGGCCTCGGACAGCAGGTTGAGGTCGAGGCAAATACGGGCTTCCTCGAGCTGGGCAAAAGCAGCGTTGGGGTAGTCTTCCAGGTTCCCATACATGAGTCGAACCCGGCTCAGAAGATCGAGGGCCTGGTTCAGGCGGCCCTGCTTGCGGTGCAGCAGGGCCAGCTTGACGCTGTTTCCGATAAAGTCTTCGGTCTGGTTGTGGGTACGAAAGATCTCCAGCGCCCGCTGGTAGTGCTCTACGGCCTCGGAGTAGCGATCCTGGGCCTCGTAAATGAGGGCCAGGTTGCTGTGGGCCTTGCCCTGCCCAATTAAATCACCCAGCCGCTCGAGCTGTTCCAGCGCATACCGCACAGCCCCTTCGGCCTCGAGCATGCGACCCGAGCGGTAATGGATAATGCCGATATTTATGCTGACCAGCGCTGCATCGTGCAGCAATTTCAGATCGATAAAAGCTTCGCGAATCTGTTCTGCCAGGGCTAGAGCACCAGCCATGTTGCCCGTAATGGCCAGGGCCTGAATTTCTCGCATGCCCGCGCGGGCCGCATCTTCTTTGTGGCCCAGACTTTGCAGACCCTGGCGGGCCTCCGCGTAGTACGGCAATGCTTCGGTAAACCGTCCCCGCACAGTAAGACCAACTGCATAGGCCCAAAAAGCCAACCAACGCGCTCGAGCATCCCGCACATAAGCTGCTATCTCCAATGCCCGCTCGCCCGCTTGCAGGGCCCTGGCTGTATCCACATCTTTATGGCGATCAACCTCGGCTTTGAGGGCTTCAATCAGGTGAGCGTACTCGGCCTCGGATGTAAGCTGTTGCAACCAGGCCTGTCTCCTAGCCGGATCGGGCTCGTTCATAATGTATTGGGCCAGGTCGTAAGGGGTCATGAATATCGCGAATTCCAGAGCAAATTACAAATAAATCGATACAAATAAATCGATCCGTGCTCACTTAAAGTTCCCGTAGCAGCTCGTACCAGGTGTGAGTCCTGCGGATTGTAAAAGCTATAGCGGCCTTCGCTTCTTTACTGAAGCGTGTTCTAAGCTGCCGATTGATCACTTAGCCATACCCTCAGAGAGTATAAGGCCTCTACTACTCCGGGATCAAAGCGCTGGTGGGCTTGCGCAACAATCTCCTCTAAGGCTTCCTCCGGGCTTCGGGCAGCCCGTCCTTCTGCCGGCTGGGTGGCTGTGATGTAGTGTAAAGCCACCTGCAGTACCCGTGCCGCTCGCGGAATCGACTCGCTCAGCAATTCCCGGGCATCCCAGGGGCTCTGAAGATACATCAACACCCTTGCAGCCTCGCGCAGCAGGGCTTCAGGGAGCTGTGCTTCCGTCGTCGGCATGGCCCGCCCCAGGGCCAGCTCGAGCAGATAGCAACTGGCCTGTAAAACCTGCTGCTCCTCCCAGTCCAGTTTTAGCACCTGCGCCAGGCGGTCAGCCAGGCGAAACAATGGGGTATCCAGCTGTAGGCCCCACTGGGCTGGCTCGAGTCCGGGTGCAAATAACGGAGTGCGACCCTTGCGCAAGGCTTTGTCTTTGTACATCTGATCGTCGGCCCGTCGCCAAAGGTTTTGGGCGTCGGTGACCTCGGTTGGGAAAACCGCATAGCCAAGACTCACTTTTAGATATGTACTGTCCGAAACTCGAATCTCCTCTAGCAAAGCTCGGTAGCGCTCGGCAATGCGCTGGGGATCCAGGTTGCTCGAGCCCTCGATTAGCAGAGCAAACTCGTCGCCCCCCAGGCGGTAGGCCCGGTCGCCGGCCCTGGCCCTGGCGCGCAACACTCCGCCCAGCCGCACCAGCAGATGATCGGCGTGAATATGGCCATAGGTGTCGTTGATGGACTTGAACCCATCCAGGTCGAGCAACATCAGCACCACCATCCGGCCATTGGTTCGGGCGGTCAGCTTTTCCAGGTCGCGCTCAAAAGCCCGGCGGTTGCCCAGGCCCGTCAAGGGGTCGGTGTAGGCAGCCCAGGCCAGCTCGCGCCGCAAGGCCCACTCAGCCCGCACGACCCCAATGGCCGCTGCCATATCACCCAGCAGTTCTTGTGTCTGGGCGTCGGGCAACCAGTGTCGTTGGGTGCTGAACAGCAGCAGTGCGCTGGTTTCGCTGCTCTGGCGCAGAATGGGCAGGATAAACAGGCTACGCAGCCCAGCTTCGAACAGTTCGGGGCGCCGGTTGGGGTAGAGGTCGTAGCGCGGTATGCCCACCTGCTGGCCGCTGCGCAGACGCTCGCCCAGCTGGCGGGTAATGGCCGCCTCCACCACCAGCCCCGAGCCCCAGCCGGCCTGGGCGATGGTGCGGATAGCGTGTCCTTCAAACACAATTAGGCGTGCGCCTTCGGCCCCGGAAAGCCGGGTGGCTTCCTCGATGGCATCCTGCAAGACTAGCTCGAGCGGTTGTTCGCGTGAGGTTTGTAGAAGAGCATTGATGGCCGATAGCCAGAGCGCTTTCCGCTCGGCTTGCTCACGCAGATACACCTCGCGCAGAATTGGCGCAATTCCCGAAACAAACTGCCCCACCCAGCCAGCCTCGTCCGGGCCAAGGTGCTGGGCCTGTGCATGGAGTTGCAACACCGCCCACACCTGCCGATCCGCCACCAGGGGCAGGGTTAGGTTGGCTGGCGGCTCCTCTACCGAGAGCCCGGCAGGCTGCAGCCCCAGAACCCGCTCCAGGATGTGCTGCTGATTGTCAAGGTGGGCTACCCCACCCTGCCAGTCTTCCGCTGAGCCCAAGTAGGCCGACTTGAGGGAAGACTCCAGCACCTCCTCGAGGCTTCCTTTTGGCACACCTCGAGCAGCCTGCAAATAAAATTGATGGGGGCCCTGGCGAACCCAAAAAAAGGCTTGCGCTATCCCCGGTAGTTCGTGCAGCAGCTCGTCCAGGGTCAGCTCAAAGGATGCTGTTGTACTGCCCTTCAACAGACGGTCAATCAGGGCGGCAGGAACCGCAGGGCGTGCTTTATTGGCTCTGGCACCCGAGGGTACTCGAGGCAAGCGCAAACGGCGCGGCAAACGTTCTTCAGACATACTAGTACCTTTGTCAGACAATTCGCTTGAAGGTGTTTATCAAGTATCAGAGCGCGGGATGGTATACCAAATTCCGGTTGCAGAGGCTTTGGAGAAAATCAAGGTATATCCAGCGAACGCACTACAAACGAATGTCCGCCCAGGTGCATCTCGAGGCGGCAGACCCCACCAGCAGGAACCCGAAAATGCCAGGCTCTCATGGCCCCCAGCTCGGCATCCTGCAGCACCTCCTGGTTTTCGGCCACCAGCCGAACCCTGCCTTCCAGGGGGTTGGGTGTCAGCAGTTTGCCCATCAGAAGCGGCCCCGACCCATCTATCTTTAGGCTCAAGTCGAGGTAGAGATTGTCCAGCTTGTACAGGCGGTTCCAGGATTCGCAGGTGCTGTGGCTGCCAACTATAGCGGGTGCGCTGCGCGAGTACATAATCAAAATAGCTTCACCATACTGGGGTATTGTATCTGGTGTCATACTGGTTTCTCCTAAGCATCTACGCCATCCACCAATGGCTGTTCTCACAATAAAAACCATTCTCAGGTTGGAGGGTACATATAACCGTTACGCGTAAATGTCAAGCTCCTCACGTCCCAGATGAGCTTCAATACTCCACAGGCGACCGTGAAACCCTTTGCAGGCGAACACGGCTTCAAGGTTGCTCGCAATGGTTAGCCAGGCACATGGTCTTTTTGGAGGGCAGTGTTAGGATTGAGGGCGATGAACGCGGTTTCTTCCTCCGCTGGGACTTGGCGATATGCGCCCGTGCGCGACCCCAGGCTACTTCCGATTGTTGAAAAAGTAGAGGCTGGCGAGCGCCTCACCTTCGAAGAGGGCCTGGTGCTCTACCACACCCCGGACTACAACACCCTGATGCGCTTAGCCAACCGGGTGCGCGAGCGCAAACACGGCTCTAAAACCTACTTTGTGCACTCGCTGCGGCTCGAGTTCACCAACATCTGCTATGTGGGCTGTACTTTTTGTGCTTTTGCTGCCCGAAAAGGCGAGGCGCGGGCCTGGGATTATAGCGTGGAAGAGGTGATAGCCAAGGTACGGGAGAAGTGGGAGCCGGGCCTGACCGAGCTGCACATGTCCAGCGGCCACCACCCCAACCGCCCCTGGAGCTACTACCCCCAGATGGTGCGGGCTCTGAACGAAAACTTCCCCGGCATTCAGGTCAAGGCTTTCACCGCCGCCGAGATCGAGCACCTCTCGAAAATCAGCAAGAAGCCCACCCTCGAGGTGCTGCGCGAGCTCAAGGAGGCCGGCCTGGTAGCCCTGCCGGGCGGCGGGGCAGAGATCTTCGCCGAGCGGGTGCGCAAGCAGATCGCCAAAAACAAGGTCAAGGCCGAAAAGTGGCTGCAAATCCACCGGGAAGCCCACAGCCTGGGCCTGCGCACCAACGCCACCATGCTGTATGGGCACATCGAGACCCTGGAAGAACGCCTCGACCACATGGACCGGCTGCGCCGTCTGCAGGACGAGACCGGTGGCTTTTATAGCTTTATCCCCCTGGCCTTTCAGCCCGACGCCAACGCCCTGGCCTTCAACCTGGGCAAGACCGAGTTCACCACCGGCCTCGACGACCTGCGCAACCTGGCGGTGGCCCGGCTTTACCTGGACAACTTCGACCACATCAAGGGCTACTGGGTGATGATCTCCTCTGACCTGGTGCAGGTCTCGCTGGACTGGGGGGTCTCGGACATCGACGGCACCATCATTGAGGAACACATCGCCCATGCCGCGGGGGCCACCTCGCCACTGGGGCTCTCCCGCCAGAAGATGGTGCAGCTCATCCAGGCCGCCGGGCGGATACCGGTAGAACGAGATGCGCTGTACAACGAGCTGCGCGTCTTCGAGGCGCCCATTGCCAGCGGAAACCGCGCCCCCCGGGCGGCCGCCCACTAGACCCCCGACCTCAACACCGCTATGTACATCCTGGGTGTTCCCCGTTACGCCAACACCGCGCCGCTCTATCACTTTCTGGAGGAAGGGGATGGCGTAGCTTTTCGCTACGGCGTACCCACCGAGCTCAACCGCTGGCTACTGGAGGGCACAGTGGACCTGAGCCTGGTCTCGTCGTACTTTTACCTCGAGCACGCCCACCAGCTACGCCCCCTGCCCGACTTTAGCGTGGCCGACCTGGGGCCGGTGTATTCGGTCAATTTATTTCACCGCATCCCCTGGAAAGATCTAAAACGCATTGCCCTGACCATCGAAAGCGCCACCTCGGTGCGGCTTTTGCAGTACCTGCTCGAGGCCGATGGCATCCAGGCCCAGTACACCCCGGCGCAGGGGGGCCTGGAGCTGCTGGAGCAGTACGACGCTGTGCTCCTGATCGGCGACCGGGCCATCACCACCTACTACGGCCTGCTTTCTGTCATCCCCGAGTCGGTGCACCAGGTTCCCAACCAGATCGAAGGCATCCGCATCACCGACCTGTCGATGAAATGGTTCGAGCGAACCCGGCTGCCCTTTGTGTTTGGGGTCTGGGTCACCCGCAACAATGCCCCACCCCCCCCTGAGGTTGTCCGCCGGCTGCGGGCTGCTCGCTCACTGGGGCTGGGCAACCTGGCCGCTGTGGCCGGTACCGAGGCCCAGCGCCTGGGCGTACCCGAGCGGCTGATGCAGCACTACTTGTGGAACTTCCGCTACCACCTCGAGGCCCCCGACCGGCTTGGCTTACAAACCTTTGCTCAAGCGGTAGGTCTGCCTTATCCCGACGACTACTGGGAGGTATAAAGCGGCAGTTGTGGCCTTTGTAACCCAATGCAGCAGAATCCCGACTAAACTACTATACATTCTTGGATACAAGACCTATACTCTTATTGCGAGTGATTCGCATTAAGAGTTCTAGGCCAAGCGAATACAGCAAGGGGAACAAGCATGGTAAATCAACTGGAAATCCGCAACCTGCATGCCAGAATCGTAGACGGCGAGACCATTCTGAACGGGGTTAATCTGGTGCTGCCCAAGGGCCAGGTACACGCCATCATGGGGCCCAATGGGGCCGGCAAAAGCACCCTGGGCAAGATTATCGCCGGTGACCCCAGCTACGAGATAATCAAGGGTGACATCCTGATGGACGGGGAGAGCATCCTGGAGATGGAAGCAGACGAGCGCGCCCGCAAGGGGCTGTTCCTGGCCTTCCAGTACCCGGTGGAGGTTCCGGGGGTTTCCAACGCCAACTTTTTGCGGCTGGCCTTGCAGGCCAAAAAGGGCGGCGAAGTCAATATGATGGAGTTCTACGGCAAGCTGCAAAAGGCCCTGGAGACCCTCGAGTGGGACGAGAGCATCCTGACCCGCTACCTCAACGACGGCTTCTCCGGGGGCGAGAAGAAGCGCAACGAGATCATGCACATGATGGTGCTGGAACCCACCTACGTCATCATGGACGAGACCGACTCCGGCCTGGACATCGACGCTTTGAAGGTGGTGGCCAAGGGGGTTAACGCCATGCGCGGCCCCAACTTTGGCGCGCTCCTGATTACCCACTACCAGCGCCTGCTCAACTACATCGTGCCGGATATGGTGCACGTGATGATTGATGGCCGCATCGTAACCTCGGGTGGTCCCGAGCTGGCTATGAAGCTCGAGGAGCAGGGCTACGACTGGGTCAAAGAGCTGGCCGTGTCGAACTGACGGGAAGGAGCCAGTATGTCCGATAACATCCTGATCGAAGACATTGGGAATGAATACAAGTACGGCTTTGTGGACGAGGTAAAGCCGGTCTGGAAAGCCGAAAAAGGTCTCAACCGGCGGGTGGTAGAGGCCATCAGCTACCACAAAGACGAGCCGGCCTGGATGCTCGAGTTCCGCCTCAAGGCCCTGGAAATCTACCAGTCCAAGCCCGTTCCCGCCTGGGGCGCCGACCTCTCGGGCCTCAACATGGACGAGATCTACTTCTACGCCAAGCCCACCGAGAAACGCGACGCGCGGAGCTGGGACGAGGTGCCCGAGGAAATTCGCCGCACCTACGAGAAGCTGGGCATTCCCGAGGCCGAGCGCAAGGTGCTGGCCGGGGTGGGCGCACAGTACGACTCGGAGATGGTCTACCACCAGGTTAGGGAAGAACTCCAGCGCCTGGGCGTAATCTTCGTCTCCATCGAGGAGGGGCTCAAGCACCACGAAGACCTCTTCCGGGAGTACTTTGCCACGGTCATTCCACCCGAAGACAACAAGTACGCCGCCCTCAACTCGGCGGTCTGGTCGGGTGGGAGCTTTGTGTATGTGCCCAAGGGGGTCAAGGTAGACCTGCCCTTGCAGGCCTACTTCCGGGTCAACACCGCCGAGCTGGGCCAGTTCGAGCGCACCATCATCGTGGTGGACGAAGGGGCCGAGGTGCACTACATCGAGGGCTGCACCGCCCCCACCTACACCACCGACTCCTTCCACTCGGGTGTGATTGAGATTGTGGTGAACCAGGGGGCCAAGAGCCGCTACACCACCATCCAGAACTGGTCGCACAACATGTACAACCTGGTCACCCAGCGGGCTTTGGTGAAGAAGGACGCCTACCACATGTGGCTGGATGGCAACCTGGGCTCCAAGGTGACCATGAAGTACCCCAGCAGCTACCTGGTGGAGGAAGGGGCCCGCTCGGACATCCTCTCCATCGCCTTTGCCAACACCGGCCAGCACCAGGATGCCGGCGGCAAGCTGATTTTCGCAGCCTCCCACACCGGCGGCTCCATCGTCTCCAAGAGCATCTCCAAAGGCTCGGGGCGCAGCAGCTACCGGGGCCTGATTAAGGTGTACGAGGGGGCCAAGCACGTCAAGGTGAACGTGGAGTGCGACGCGCTCTTGATTAACGAAGAGTCGCGCACCGACACCTACCCCTACATGGAGATCGAGGACGACACCGCCACCGTGGGCCACGAGGCCACCGTGAGCCGCCTCAACGACGAGCAGATTTTCTACCTGCAAAGCCGAGGCCTGCCCGAGGACGAGGCCGCCGCTCTGATTGTGCGCGGGTTCATCGAGCCGGTGGCCAAGGAGCTGCCCCTCGAGTACGCCGTCGAGCTGAACCGGCTGATCGAGCTCGAGATGGAAGGATCGGTGGGCTAGTATGGAACTCACCTCGAGCCTTTCCCGCGACCTCGTTTTAGAGGTCTCCAAAAAACTCAACGAGCCCCAGTGGCTCCAGACCAAGCGGCTGGAGGCCTGGGAGACCTTCGCCAAGCTGCCCTACCCCACCACCCGCACCGAGGAGTGGAAGTACACCGACATCACCGAGGTGCCCTTCGAGGAGCTGCCGCTCGAGCTACCCAAGGGCGGCATAAGCGAGATTCCCCAGGCCGTCCAAGACCGCCTGGCCCAGGCCCAGCTCTCGGGCTACGCGGTGTTCGTGGGGGCCGACCTGGTACACGTGGAGCTACCGGAGGAGTACCGGCAGCAGGGCGTTATCTTCACCAGCCTGCACCAGGCCATCGCCCAGCACCCCGAGCTGGTAGAGGCCAACCTCTTCAAGGCCGTCAACTGGCACGACCTGGTGGGCACCCAGAAGAACCGCCCCGAGAACTCCAAAATTCCCGCCCTCAACGCGGCCCTCTTCACCCATGGGGTGTTTTTGTACATCCCCAAGAACGTGGAGTTCAGCAAGCCCATCGGTGTGTTCAAGTACCTGGAAGGCGGTAGGCTTTCCGGCTCACGCACCCTGATTGTGGGCGATGTGAACAGCCAGGCCGTCTACATCGAGGAGTACATCTCGCCGGCCAGGGTAGCCCCTTCGGTGAACACCTCCTCCACCGAGATTATCGTAGGCAACGGGGCCAAGGTGCGCCACGCCCACATCCAGCTTCTGGGCCAGGGCTTCTACCACTTCCACCGCCAGCGGGCCCACCTCCAGCGCGACGCCGCCCTCAACGACCTGGTGGTGAACATGGGGGCCTCCATCAGCCGGGCCGAGGTACAGTCGGAGATGCTGGGGCCGGGTTCGTCCTCGGAGATGCTGGGCCTGTACTTCACCACCGGCCAGGAGCACGTGGATCACTACACCCTCCAGCACCACGTGGCCGACCACGCCTACTCCGACGTGCTCTACAAAGGCGCGGCCAAAGACCAGAGCCGCACGGTGTACGCGGGCCTGATCAAGGTGGAGCAGGGGGCCCAGAAAACCGACGCCTACCAGACCAACCGCAACCTGCTTCTGTCGGAGGATGCCCGCAGCGACAGCGTGCCGCAGCTCGAGATTGGGGCCAACGACGTGAAGTGCTCCCACGGCTCCTCCACCGCGCCGGTGGCCCCCGAGGAGCTGTTCTACCTGATGAGCCGGGGCCTGCCGCGCCACATGGCCCAGCAGATTCTGGTCAAGGGCCACATGACCGATGTGCTCACCCGCATCCCCATCGAGCCCTTGCGGCAGTACATCGAGAGCATCATCGAGGAGAAGGTGCGGGTCTGAGTGCGCTTCCCGTGGGAGCCCCAGGGTGGGGAAAACCCGTGATAGAAGCTGTCTTTAGACCTCAATAAGCTTATGTGGATTCCCGTTGCCAAGCTCGAGGAGTTCCAGAATGGCCGCCTGGTGGTGCGGGTGGAGGGCGAGAAAACCCCGGTGCTGCTCATCCACGCCGGCGAGGAAATTTTCGCCATCTCGGACATCTGCACCCACGACAAAAACCCGCTCTCCGATGGCCCGGTAGAAGGCGAGACCATCCGCTGCACCCGCCACGGGGCTAAGTTCAACCTGCGCACCGGCCAGGCCACCCTGCCCGCACCCCGTCCGGTAAAGGCCTACAAGGCCCGGCTGGAGGACGGGCAGGTCTGGCTCGAGGTGTGATACCAGATTCGAGCAGTTCGTCGCTAATCGGCGACGAGCTGCTCTGCTTTATAGCAGCTTCTCTCCTTTTTGCCGCTGCTCGGGCCAGCGTAGGCCGCTGCGACCTCGAGGTTTCTGAAGCAAAAGCAAGCTCGGAAAAACACTTCTCACGCTGGAAGTCTGTCCTTCTCGCCGAGGCCACTCTAGATTAATGTTAACTGTTTCTTGGCCCTACTGTGCGCAGCAATGGCATTAATTGCGTTGGGCGTAACGAGACGTAACGGTCAAATTTGAACTTGACATGGGAAAGGGATGGCTATCTTTAATTTGGACTTTACGGATGGACTGGCTCGAGCCAGCACCACAAGGTCAGGTTAGGAGTACGTCATGCTCTCAAGCCCGTCTTCGTCACACAGTGAAGGAATCCTGATTCTGGATTCGCGCAATATGCCCGGTACCACACTGCGGTATCAGGGCTCTTTTAGTGTGTGGAACAGGCTTTATAAAGTGGGGCATTTTTATCTCGACTTGTCCCTCAAGGGCGATGAAAGCGGTGCCTTCTTGGTTGGGCAGGTGATTTGCGAGACCCAAAAGCCATCATCCTGGCAGATAACCCTCCATGGCCCCAGCCAGCACTACAGCAGCCCTGTCAGTGAATATGGAAGCTTCCGGATAAAGGTTGCAGAAAAGGGCGAGTACGACCTCGAGCTTGCCCTGGGCCATGAAACCTTCTGGGTACGGGGCTTGGATATATCGTAGCTGCGGAAACACCGCCCTGGATCAGCGTTTTATCTGAGCACTACCCAGTTTAGCCAGCTTTTGGTATTCGTTCTGGTACTTTTTTTTACGTGTGCGTGGGGGCTGGGTCGATTGGCGGACAATAAGGGTAGGCTCAAAGCGCCGGGCTCGAGGGCTGCCCCTGTAGCCCCGGATGCGATCGAGCAACAGGCGGGCGGCCTCGGCCCCCATGGCCTCGATGGGCTGGGCCAGGGTCGAGAGACCCCGGGCTTCGGTCCAGGGGTGCCCATCGAAGCCCAGCAAGCGCACCTCCTCACCGACCTCGAGCCCCTGCCGCTCGGCCTCCTCCAGCACCCCCAAGGCCAATAGGTCGGCCCCGGCAAAGATGTTGTAAGGGGGCTTGGACTGCCGCATAAAGTGCTGCAGGGCCAGCCGCCCGCCCTCGGCCGAGAACCGCGAGATAAACACGTGGTTATCGGGCAGTTTCCGCCCGGCCTGCTCGAGCCCTTCTCGGAACCCCGCAACCCGCTCCTGCCCCACGGTATTGCGCATCAACTCGTCGAGCTCTTCTTGCATCTGGATGGCAAACATCTCACCGGGAAACTGGGCCAGGTGCTGGGCTGCCATCTGCCCGCCCAGACGGTTGTCCACGTAGGCTGAGTCGTAGCGAGGACTGTAGGCATCCACCAGCACCACGGGCCGCTCGGTAGGAAATTTCTGGTCGGGCAACAGGTGGGCCAGGCCCTGCGAGGCCACCAACAGTCCGTCGGTCTGGTAGGCCAGCGAGCGGCTTTCCAAATAGCGCTGTAACCGTTGCGGCGAGAAGATAGGGAACAGCGCAATTTCGTAGCGCTCTTCACTCAACACCTGCTCGATGCCCTCGAGCAGTCGGTTGTAAAACTCGGTGGAGATTACCGGGAGGATGAGCGAGATGGTGTAGCTGCGCCCCCCCGCCACCCGCCGGGCATGGGGGTTGGGGCTGTACCCCAGGCTGGACATTGCGGCCAGCACGCGTTCGCGGGTCTCCGGTCGTACCGAGGGGTGGTTGTTGAGCACCCGGCTTACCGTTCCGATTCCAACCTTGGCTAGGTGAGCAACTTCGTGGATGGTAGGTTTGCGTTTGGCCACGTGGGTTTCCTCTTTTGCGTGGAAGCGTTTTCGTTTCGTAAGCCAAACATAGTCTATCACACAATCTGTACCATTAAGCAGGCTCCCACACCCATAGTACTGCCCAAAAGCAAGGGAAGGCTTAGGGTTACGCCCTGTCAGCAAAAAAGCCTGTCGCGATAGCATGGGGGTAGATTATGGACTTTCTATGGGTGGTGGTGGCCTATCTGGTAGGTTCACTAACTTTTGGACAGATTGCAGGGGTGATCAAAGGGTTCAACCTGGCCGACCGGGATACACCCGGTGCTAGCGGCACTTTTCGCCAACTGGGAGCCCGGTGGGGGGTTGCGGTGGCGCTGGCCGATGTGCTCAAAGGGGTTTTGGTGGCCTACCTGAGCCAGTTTGGTCAGGGGCCCTGGAGCGTGGTTTTGATGGGTGTGGCCGTGGTGGCGGGCCATAACTGGCCGATCTTTTTTGGTTTTCGCGGAGGGGGTGGAATTGCCCCAACCCTGGGTTTTTTTGGCTTTCTGTACCCCACCATCACCTTTATTGCGGCAGCGATCGGCCTGGGGGTCGCAGGCCTCTACTGGCAACTCTATTGGAAACGTCACCGACAAAGCTGGTATCCCTTCCCGGTAGGCGCATTGGTTGGCTATATTTATGCACTCATCGCCTTTTGGCCCACCGGCATAGGGTTCTGGGCCTTTCTGGGGGTGAGTGGGGTGGTGGCGCTGCGGGGTTTGCGCATGGTCAGAAATGGACGATGAGCAGCCCAAAAGGTTTGTTGTGATCGAGCAGGCCAGGACACTTCCCTTGCTAAACTGAGGTTTGTGCGGATTGTATACGCCGAGAACCTCGAGTACACCCTGGGGGCCCGCGACCTGCTGGCGGGGGTAAACCTGGAATTGCGCCACGGCGACCGGCTGGCCCTGGTAGGGGCCAACGGCTCGGGCAAGACCACCCTCATGCGCCTGCTGGCGGGGGCGCTGGAGCCCACCGCAGGCCGGATTCACCGGAGTGAGGGGGTGCATCTGGAGCTTTTGGCCCAAGACCCCCAGTACGGCCCCGCAGACACCGTGGAATCGGTGCTCAAGCGGGGGTTTGCTCGGGTACAGGCCATGGAGGCCGGGCTGGCCCAATTGGAAACCCATCTGGCCGACCCTGGCATCTACCACCGCTGGGAGGCGCTGCACGAGCGTTATCAGGCCATTGGCGGCTATCAGCAACGGGCCCGCTACGAGGCGGTGCTCAAGGGTTTGCGCTTCGAGGGGCGTGAGCAGGAGAAGGCCAGCGTACTCTCGGGGGGCGAGGCCCGTCGCCTGGCCCTGGGGGCCTTGCTGCTCTCAGGGGCGGATGCGCTATTGCTGGACGAGCCGACCAACCACCTCGACCTCGAGATGACGGCCTGGCTGGTGGGTTTCTTGCAATCCTACGGCGGCGCCATTCTGACCGTCTCGCACGACCGGCGCTTCCTCGACCAGGTAACCCAGCGGGTGGCCTGGCTGCGCCGCGGGCAGATCCGGCTCTACGAGGGCAACTACTCGGCCTTTCGCCGCGAGCGGGCGCTTCAGGAAGAGCAGGAAGCCCGCGAATACGCCAACTGGCTCAAGGAGAAGGAGCGGCGCGAGGGCATTCTGGAGCAGGCCCAGCGCTGGGCCCACAGCAGCGCCAAGCACGCCCGGCGCCTGCACAGCCTGGAAGCCCGTATGGCCCAGTTCATGGAGGAAGCGGTGCAGGCGCCCGAGGCCGACGACCCCAGCCTGCGGATTCACTTCCCCCTGGAGAAGGAAGCCACCGCCGAGCGGGTGCTCGAGGGCTGGGAGTTACACAAAACCCTGGGGGGCCGCCCGCTGTTTCAGATACCCCACCTGCTGGTGCGCAAGGGCGAGCGCATCGCCCTAATTGGCCCCAACGGGGCCGGCAAGACCACCCTGCTCAGGGTGCTGCTGGGCCTGCTGCCCTCCGACCATCCGGCGGGGCGGGTCAAAACCGGGCCGGGGGTGCGGGTGGGCTACTACGACCAGAAGCTCTCCGGCTTCGACCCCGAGCTCACCCTGTTCGAGACCCTTTACCGGATGCTGGGCGAGAAGGCCCATGCCGCGCTGGGGGCCTGGATGTTTCCCTACGAGGCCCAGTTCAAGCAGGTCAGGCACCTTTCGGGCGGGGAGCGGGCCCGGCTGGCCCTGCTCGCGCTTTCGTTGCAGCAGGCCAGCCTGCTGGTCTTGGACGAGCCCACCAACCACCTCGACCTCGAGACCGTGGAGGCCCTCGAGCAGGCCCTGCTGGACTACCCCGGTACGCTGCTGCTGGTCTCGCACGACCTGGCCTTCCTCGACCGACTGGCTACCCGCACCTGGCACGTTCATAACGGGCAGTTCGCCGACTACCCGGCCCCGCCCGGCGAGTATCTGGAACGCCGGAATGTGCGCATAGCGCCCGAGAAAAGCCCCGACCCCAAGCCCCAGAACCCCACCGCCAGGCCTGGCAGGGTTAAGGGCCGCTGGCACCTCGAGCGGGAAAAAGAACGGCTGGAGGCCGAGATAGCTGGGCTCGAGGCCCAGCTTCAGGCCGTGCTGGCCCAGGCCAACCAGCCCGGCCTGCACCACCTCGAGTACGCCCGGATTGCCGAGGAACAGCACCGACTCCAAGCCCTGCTCGAGCAGGCCTTCGCCCGCTGGGCCGAGGTCTCGGAGCGACTGGAAGCCCTGTAAGGGCGCCGTCACCCCCCACCTGATTGTCCTAGCACAATCCGGCAACTTGTACCTTTCCCCGGCTGGAGCCCTGTGCATATAATGCCCTCCATCACCAAGGAGGTTGCATGGGGGTGCGGGTCAAGCTGCGGCATGACAAACATATGGCTTTGTACCGCCATATTGCCGAGGAGTTCCGCACCCGCATCGCCAAGGGCGAGCTGCCCCCCGGCACCCGGCTGCCCACGGTGCGGGCCCTGGCCCGCGAGGTAGGCACCACCCGCCTCACCGTGCACAACGCCTACCGCGAGCTACAGTCCGACGGGCTGATCGAGTCGGTGGTGGGGCGGGGCACCTTTGTGAGCCCGCAAGCCCGGCCCTCCACCCCGCTCAGCTTTGGCGAGCGGCTGGAGCCCGACTCGGTGCTCTCCGACCTGCACCGCCTGCAACACGCCCGGGTGTTGCACAACCTGGCCCTGGCCACCGCCGACCCTGCTCTGTTCCCGTATGCGGCGTTCTGGGCCTGCCTGGATAGCCTGAAGCCCCTGGCCCAGGAGGTTTTTGGCTATGGCTCCCTGATGGGCGAGCCCGAACTCCGGGTGGCTATTAGCGAGCTGCTGGAGCAGCGGGGCATCGGGGCCGACCCCAAGGAGGTGCTGGTCACAGTAGGGGGTCTGCAGGGACTGGCCCTGGTCTGCCGGGCCCTGGCCGAACCGGGCGAGGAGGTGCTGCTGGAAGAGCCCACCTACCTGGGCCTGCTGGGCATCCTCAAGCAGTTTCGCCTCAAGCCCCTGCCGGTGCCCCTGAACCCCGAAGGCCCCCGGCTCGAGGTGCTCGAGGCCCTGCTCAAGCGCCACCGCCCGCGCTTTTACTACACCATCCCCAGCTACCACAACCCCACCGGGCTGCGCTTCCAGGAGGGGCGGCTACAGGGTTTGCTCGAGCTGGCCCGCACCTACGGCTTCACCCTGGTCGAAGACGACACCCTGGGCCTCTTGTCCTACGAGAAAACCCCGCCCACCCCGCTCCTGGCCCTGGCCCAGCGGATGGGCCTGGAGGCCCAGGTAGTACACCTGGCCAGCCTCTCCAAGGTGCTGATGCCGGGCCTGCGCATCGGCTACCTGGTCGCCGCGCCGGCTTTGCTCGAACGCTTCCTCCCCCTGCACAACGTTTCCGACATCACCGGCCCCCCACCCCTCCTGCAGCGGGCCACCGCCCGCTTCATCCGCCAGGGCGGCCTGAAACAGCACCTCAAGCAGGTACTGCCTCTGTATCAGAAGCGGCGGGATACCCTCTTGCAGTCCCTGCGCCGCTACATGCCCAAAGGGGTGGAGTGGAGCCGTCCGGAGGGGGGCTTCTCCTGCTGGGTGAGCCTGCCCCGGCTTTTTTCCAACCTGGAGTTGCATCACCAGGCCCTGGCCCAGGGGGTAGCCATTACCCCCGGCGAGGCTTTTTTAGTGCAGACCGACGAGACCATGCACTTCCGGCTGTGCTTTGGGGCCCAGACCGCCGAGGGCCTGGAGGAGGGGGTGAAAGAACTGGCCAAACTGATCCGTGCGCGGGTTGCACAAGAACCGGCTTGAAACGAGCGGATGGGAGGTAGCTCTGTTATGGAAAACAAACCCAAAGCGGTGCGCGGGGCGCACTACGTAGACGTAGACAACACCTATCTAGAGAAGCGGCGCTTGCGCAAGAGCGCGGGCTGGGTGCTTTTGTGGGGTCTGGGGGTCGGCGCGGTTATCTCGGGCGACTTCTTCGGCTGGAACTTCGGGCTGGCCGCCGGGGGTTTTGGCGGGCTGCTGCTGGCCACGCTGGTGGTGGCGGTGATGTACGTGACCATGGTGCTCTCCATCGCCGAGCTTTCCACCGCCCTGCCCCACGCAGGGGGCTTCTACTCCTTCACCCGCAGCGCCTTCGGCCCCAACTGGGCCTACCTGAACGGGGTCACCGACCTGATTGAGTACGTGATTACCCCGGCGGTGATCGTGGTGGGCATTGCTGGCTACATGAACGCGCTGGTTCCCGGTGTGCCGGCCTGGATCTGGTGGGCGGCCTTCTACGCCCTCTTTGTGGGCATCAACATCCGGGGTACGGCCCTTACCCTGCGGGTCTCGCTGATCGTAACCCTGCTGGCGCTGGCGGTACTGGTGGTCTTTTACGTAGCCGCGGGGTTCTCCGGCGCTTTTAGCTGGGATAAGGTCTTCAACATCGCGCCGCAGGAAGGGGGCTCGAGCTTCCTCCCCTTTGGCTGGTACGGGGTCTTTGCGGCGCTGCCGTTTGCCATCTGGTTCTATCTGGCCATCGAGCAGCTTCCCCTGGCCGCCGAGGAGTCCCACGACGTGGTGCGGGACATGCCGCGGGCCCTCATCCTGGGCATTATCACCCTGCTGGTGCTCTCGGTGCTGACCCTCATCCTCAACACCGGGGTGGCCGGGGCCAAGGAGGTGGGCGAGTCGGGCGCGCCGCTGGAACTGGGCTTCAAGGCGGTCTTCGGCGACGCCGCTACCAGCACCTTCCTGACCCTGATTGCCATTACCGGTCTGGTGGCCAGCTTCCACGCCATCATCTACGCCTACGGGCGGCTCATCTTCGCCCTCTCGCGGGCCGGCTACCTGCCGACCGGGCTTTCCATCGTGAGCCGCTACCACACCCCACACTTCGCCCTGATTCTGGGCGCGGTGGTGGGCTTTTTGATGTGCGTGCTGATCAGCACCTTCTCGGACAGCGTAGGCGCGGCCTTGCTCAACATGGCGGTCTTCGGTGCGGTGATCTCCTACGCCATGGTGATGTTTGCCTATATCCGCCTGGCCCGCACCCGCCCCGACCTGCCCCGCCCCTACAAAAGCCCGTTGGGCGTGCCGGGGGCCTGGGTGGGGGCCATTCTGGCCCTGGTCTGCCTGGCCGCCACCTTCGCGGTGGAAAGCTACCGGCCGGGGGTGGTGGGCACGGCGGTGTTTGTGGTGCTGATGATGGCCTACTACTGGTTCTATAGCCGCTTCCGCCTGGTGGCCCAGGCCCCCGAGGAGGAAGCCGCCCTGATTGCCGAGGCCCAGCGGGAGATTCGCTAAGCCCCGGCCCAATGCCGGGTCTGTTGTATGACCCAAAAGGTGTGTGAAGAGACCCTCGAGGGCAGCAAATGTGCGCCGCCCAGGCGCAGAGGTGGTAATAGATGACGGAAAACGCCGCAAGAAATCTCAGTTGGCTGGCCCATAAGGTCGGCATCGGCGAGATTGACACAGTTTTGGTGGGCTTCCCCGACCACTACGGGCGGCTGATGGGCAAGCGCTTCGAGGCCGAGTACTTTCTGGAAGAGGTGGCAGAGCACGGCACCCACGGCTGCGACTACCTGCTCACCACCGACATGGAGATGGAGCCGGTGCAGGGCTACCGCTTTGCCAACTGGGAGCTGGGCTACGGCGACTTTCACTTAGTGCCCGACCTTGCCACCCTGCGGCCTGCGACCTGGCTCGAGAAGAGCGCCATCGTGCTCTGTGACCTCGAGGACGAGCGCACCCACCGCCTGATTGGGGTGGCCCCCCGCACCCTTCTAAAGCAGCAGCTCGAGCGGGCCAGGGCCATGGGCTACACCGTGATGGCAGCCTCGGAGCTGGAGTACTACCTTTACCAAGTCTCCTACCGCCAGGCCCACCAGCAGGGGTACGGCGGGCTCGAGCCCGCCGGGTACTACCTCGAGGACTACCACCTGCTCCAGGGCACCCGCGAGGAACCCTTTACCCGCGCGGTGCGCCAGCACCTGAAGGCTTCCGGCATCCCGGTGGAGAACTCCAAAGGGGAGTGGGGCCTGGGCCAGCACGAGGTAAACCTGCGCTACGCCGAGGCCCTGGAGATGGCCGACCGGCACGTCCTCTTCAAGCAATGCCTGAAAGAGGTGGCCGAGTCTATGAGCCTTTCCGTGACCTTTATGGCCAAGCCCCACCACGGCCAGGCCGGTTCTTCCTGCCACATCCACCTCTCGCTCTGGAAGGACGGCCAGAACGCCTTCGCCGGCGAGGAGGCCTTTGGGCCGGTGCAGGGCTCGAGGATCTTCGGGCAGTTTCTGGCTGGCTGGATTGCCCACATCCCCGACTTCATGCCCTTCTACGCCCCCACCGTCAACAGCTACAAACGCTACGAGGACGGCTCTTGGGCTCCCACCCGGCTGGCCTGGAGCTACGACAACCGCACCGCCGGGTTCCGCGTGGTGGGGCGGGGGGCCTCGCTGCGCATCGAGTGCCGAATTGGAGGGGCCGACCTGAACCCCTACCTGGCCCTGGCCGCCGCGCTGGCCTCGGGGCTCGATGGGCTGGAGCAGGGCCTCACCCCGCCCCCCATCTTCCAGGGCGACATCTACCAGGCCCGCCACCTGCCGCGCGTACCCTACACCCTGGGCGAGGCCGCCGAGGGGTTTGCCCAGAGTACCTTTGCCAAAGCTGCCCTGGGCGAAGCGGCCCACGAACACTACACCCACTTCTTCAAGAGCGAGTGGCAGGCCTTCAACCGGGCCGTCACCGACTGGGAGCGCAAGCGGTATTATGAGCGGATTTGAGGGAGGTCTTGCATGCAACTAGCCGACAAAGTAGCCCTGATTACCGGAGCCGCCAGCGGGATTGGCCGCGAGGCCGCGCTGCTTTTTGCCCGCGAGGGGGCCAGGGTGGTGGCGGTGGATCTCTCGGAAAAAGGCCTCGAGACCGTGGAGGCCATTCGAAGCGCGGGGGGCCAGGCCCACTTCGTGCAGGCCGACGTCTCGAAGGCCGAGGATGCCCAGCGGATGGTGTCTGAGGCCGAACGGGTCTTTGGGCGGCTGGAGATCCTCTTTAATAACGCGGGCATCTCCCACGCCGAGGACGACGACGCCATCCACACCAGCGAGGCGGTCTGGGATCTGACCTTCGCGGTCAACGTCAAGGGGGTCTTCCTGGGCTGCAAGTACGGCATCCCGGCTTTGCAGCGGGCCGGGGGCGGCAGCATCATCAACACCGCTTCCTTTGTGGCCTTTATGGGAGCCGCCACCCCCCAACTGGCCTACACCGCCAGCAAAGGGGCGGTGCTCTCCATGACCCGCGAGCTGGCGGTCATCCACGCCCGGCAGGGCATCCGGGTGAATGCGCTCTGCCCGGGCCCCTTGCAGACCGAGCTCTTGATGAAGTACCTGGACACCCCCGAGAAGCGCCAGCGCCGGCTGGTGCACATCCCCATGGGCCGCTTCGGCCAGGCCGCCGAGATTGCCCAGGCCGCTTTGTACCTGGCGAGCCCGGCCTCTTCGTTCATGACCGGGGCGGCTTTGCTGGTGGATGGGGGCATTACCGCCGCCTACGTCACCCCGGAGTGAGGCCATGCAGATTCAAAAAACCATCAGCCCCGTAGACGGGCGCGTGTACGTCGAGCGAACCCTGGCCGGGCCAGCGGAGCTCGAGCACGCCCTGGCCCTGGCCGCCCGGGCCCAGAAAGCCTGGGCCCAGACCCCGCTGGACGGGCGGCTGGCCGTGGTGAACCGCATGGTGGAGGTCATGCTGGGGGCCACAGAGGCAATAGCCGAGGAACTGACCTGGCAGATGGGCCGGCCCATCCGCTACAGCCCCAAGGAGGTTCAGGGGGGCTTTGCCGAGCGGGCCCGCTACATGGCCCGCATCGCCCCGGCCGCCCTGCAGGACATCCCCGCCGAGGCCCTGCCGGGCTTCACCCGCTTCATCCGGCGGGAGCCTTTGGGGGTGGTGCTGGTGCTGGCCCCCTGGAACTACCCCTACCTGACCTCGGTCAACACCATCGTACCGGCCATCCTGGCCGGGAATGCGGTGCTGCTCAAGCACTCCGCCCAGACCCCCCTGGTGGCCGAGCGCTACGCCTGGGCCTTTCAGGAGGCCGGGCTGCCGGAGGGGGTCTTCCAGTACCTGCACATGGACCACGACCTCACCGCCCAGGCCATCGCCGACCCGCGGGTGGCCTTCGTGGCCTTTACCGGCTCGGTGGCGGGGGGGCGGGCGGTGGAGCGGGCCGCCGCGGGGCATTTCAAGGGGGTGGCCCTCGAGCTTGGCGGCAAAGACCCGGCCTATGTGCGGCCCGACGCCGACCTCGAGTACAGCGCGGTCAACCTGGTGGATGGGGCCATGTTCAACTCGGGCCAGTCGTGCTGCGGGGTGGAGCGCATCTACGTACACGAGTCCATCTACCAGCCTTTCGTGGAGGCCTTCGTGGCCGAGGCCCTGCGGCTTCGGCTGGGCAACCCCCTCGAGCCCGAGACCACCCTGGGCCCCATGGTGCGCACCGAGGCCGCCGAGTTCGTGCGGGCCCAGATTGCCGAGGCCATCGCCCAGGGAGCCCAGGCCCTCATCAACCCCAAGGACTTCCCCGCCGACGCCCCCGGCACGCCCTACCTGGCCCCCCAGGTGCTGGTGAACGTGAACCACCGGATGCGGGTGATGGTGGAGGAGAGCTTTGGCCCGGTGGTGGGCATTATGCCGGTCAAAAGCGACGAAGAGGCCCTATTGCTGATGAACGACTCCCCCTACGGCCTCACCGCCTCCATCTGGAGCCAGGACGAGGACGCGGCCCTGCGGCTCGGGGCGGGCCTCGAGACCGGCACGGTCTTCCTCAACCGCTGCGACTACCTCGATCCGGCGCTGGCCTGGACCGGGGTCAAGGAGTCCGGGCGGGGCTGCTCGCTCTCGGTGCTGGGCTACGAGCAGCTCACCCGGCCCAAGTCGTATCATCTGCGTAAACCATGAAACTCGCCGTACTGGTCTGCGACGAACCCCCGCCGGGCTTGAGCGGGATTGCCGGCGATTACCCCGCCATGTTCGAGCGGCTGCTGGGCCAGGCCCTCACCCCCTTCGACGTGCGGGCGGGGCAGTACCCGGCCCAGGTGGAGGATTTTCAGGGCTATCTGATTACGGGCTCGCGGGCCTCGGTCTACGACCCCCTGCCCTGGATTCCCCCGCTGGAAGATTTTGTGCGGGCCGTGGCCGCCTCGCCCAGCAAGCTGGTGGGGATCTGCTTCGGCCATCAGATGATTGGGCAGGCCCTGGGCGGACGGGTGGAGCGCTGGCCCCTGGGCTGGGGGGTGGGAATCCACCGTTTTTCGGTCTACCGGCGGGCCCCCTGGATGGAGCCATTCCTGGAGGAGTTTCGGCTCATCCTCTCCTGCCAGGATCAGATTACCCAGCTGCCGCCAGGGGCAGTGGTGCTGGGCGGGAGCGCGTTTAGCCCCCATGCCCTGATTCAGATAGGCCTCAACGTGCTGGGTATACAGCCCCACCCGGAGTTCCCCAAAGCCTTCGCCGAGGCCCTCCTGGAGCAGCGACGCCTCTGGGTTGGGCCGGAACGCTACGCCGAGGCCAAGGCCAGCTTTGCTCTGGAGCCCAGCGCCAAGGAGGTGGCCGGCTGGATTCGGAATTTTCTCGCTACCGGGCCTTCTTAAGGCAGTATCCCCCCTTCGATCAGCTCACCGAGGCCGACTGGGTAGGGCTCGAGGGGGCCCTTACCCTCCATCGCTTCGCCCCAGGGGCAGTGATCCTCGAGCCCACCGGGAAGGAGGCCGAGGGCCTGTACGTGGTTTACCAGGGCACGGTGCGGCTGGAGCAGGACAGGCAGGCCGTGGCCTGGCTCGAGCCCGGCGAGGCCTTTGGCTACCCCTCCCTGCTGGGCCAGCAACCCCCCAGCCTGACGGTGCGGGCCGAAGGCGAGGCCACCTGCTTGCGTCTGAGCAAAGAGGCCTTCCGTCAACTGCTGCAAAAACCCGGCTTTGCCCTGTTCTTTAGCGCCCGGCTGGCCGAGCGGCTGCGGCTGTTGCAGCCGGTGGCCCTCCACCTGCCCGACCTGGGGCAGCCGGCCGGCGAGGCCGCCGAAGCCCCGGTCTGGCTCGAGGCCGGCGCCACCGTCGCCCAGGCCGCCCGGCTCATGCGCGAGCGGGGGGTGAGCGCGTTGCTCCTCCAGCAGCCCCAGGGGCTCTCTATCCTTACCGACCGCGACCTGCGCAACCGGGTGCTGGCCGAGGAACTCGCCTACAGCACCCCCGCCGCCCGCGTAGCCAGCGCCCCGGCCAAAACCCTGCCCGCCAGCACCCCGCTCTACGAAGCCCTGGCCTATATGGAGCAACAGGGCATCCACCACCTGCCGCTCACCCAGGGCCACCAGGTGGTGGGCCTGCTGACCGACCGGGCCTTCCTGCGGCGCTGGCTTCAGACCCCTTTGGCCCTGCTGCGTCGGCTTTCACAAGCCGACGACCCCCGCGCGCTTTCGGATTACCGCCCGCAGCTCGAGGCCATCGTGCAGCAGATGTTGGTGGCGGGGTTCGCGGTACAGGCCATCACCCGGCAGGTGAGCCTCCTCACCGACGCCCTCACCCGCAGCCTCCTCCGCCGGGCCGAGCAAGCCCTGGGCCCCCCGCCCTGCCCCTACGCCTGGCTGGCCCTGGGCTCCGAGGGACGCGCCGAGCAGGCCCTGCTCACCGACCAGGACAACGCCCTGGCCTACCAGGAGCAAAGCGCCGCTGGCTACTTTCAGGCTCTGGCCCGGCAGGTGCTGGACGGGCTGTTGCAAGCGGGGCTCCCCCCCTGCCCTGGGGGTTTTATGGCCGACCGCTGGGGTTTTCCCCTGGCCGAGTGGGAAGCCCGCTTCGACCGGTGGCTAACCAACCCCGAAGGCGAGAACCTGCTGGAAGCCCAGATCTTCCTCGACTTTCGCAGCATTGCTGGGGGGCTTTCCCTCGAGCCCCTCACAGACCGCCTGCGCCGGGCCTCGCAAAACCGGCCCTTCCTTACCGCGCTGGCCCGCTCGGCCCTGGTCTTCACCCCGCCTCTGGGCTTGCTGGGCCGCCTCCGCTTCGAGGAGGGCACCATCAACCTCAAGAAAGGGGGCCTGGCCGCTATTGTGGCGCTGGCGCGGGTGTATGGCCTCGAGGCCCAGAGCCTGGCCCGCCCCACCCTCGAGCGCCTGCGGGCCGCCGCGCTGGCCAGGGTGATCTCCAAAGAAGAAGCCGAAGACCTGAGCGAAGCCTTTTTGTTCCTGTCCCACCTGCGCCTGCGCCACCAGCTCCAGGCCCTGGCCCAGGGCCAGCCCCCCACCAACCGGGTGGCCCAGGCCGCCCTCACCCCCCGCGAGCTGCAGGTGCTGCGCCAGGTTTTTTTGCGGATACGCCAGGCCCAGCAGACCCTGGCGGCGCGTTTTCGGCTGCAAGTTTTGTAATCTAGTGCTCATGGCACAGCCGCCAAGTCGCCACCGTACCCGTTCAAGTGCCTGGGCGTATGGGCGTCGTTCTGGGCCACGGCTTTCGCTGGTTTTGCTCGGACTGGCCTTGCTTACCCTGGCTTTTGCGCTGGCCTATGAACCGCAGATTAATAAGACACGGGCCGGGTTGTTGGGTGAATATCAGAACAGGGGCCTTTCCGAAGAACTTAGCCTGGTGGTAGCAGCCCGCGACACCGAATACTGCGGCTACCATACCGCTTGTGGGCCGGGGCTCCGCACCGACACCATTTTTTACATCCGCTTGCGCGGCTCGGAGGCTACCGTGGTAGCCATTCCCCGCGATTTACGCTACGTTGGCGAAACACCCAAGGGCTACTTCGAGGGCAAAATCAACACCGTCTACGAACGAGGCGGAGCCGAAGGTCTGCGCCTGGCCGTGTCCGAATTGCTAGGCGTACCGGTAGAGCACCACGTGATTTTGACCTTTGAAGCCGTCATGAAGCTGGTGAATGCGGTGGACGGGGTGGATGTGGTGCTGCCCTATCCGATGAAGTACACCGACCGGGCGGCTGGTTTGTACATCGACTTTCCCGCCGGCCCGGTACATCTGGATGGGAAAGACGCTGTCAAATACATGCGCTTTCGCCGCTGGGAGGGCTCCGACCTGGGCCGGCTGGATCGCATCAAGGAAGTGATGGGGCTGGCGCTTCGCAAAGCCCAGAATCCCCGCTACTGGTCGCGCTTGCCGGGGGTCGCCAGTGCGGTGTGGAACTCCCTCGAGACCAGTCTTGCCTCGAGCGAAGCCCTGCGTTTGCTGCCCAACCTGCGTAACCTGACCCTAAAAAGCGCCACCCTACCCACCCTGGAAGAGGGCAACTCTCTGATACCCGATCCGGCCGCCATGCCTTCCTTTGTCGCGGGGCTGCTGGGCCAGACCGCCGATGCCGAGGTGATGGCCCGGCTGGTGCAGGCCGAGGCCCTGGGCCTCAAAACCCTGCTACTCGACCAGAGTGGAACCGGGCAAGGCGAGCGCTACCGGCAGGGCTTTATCGAGATGGGCCTGCCACCGCCCGAAGTGCAGCTTGGAGAGGCAGGGGGCTCGAGCGTGGTCTTGGTACGCAGTGGTGTTTCGGTGGTGGGTCGCGAGTCCCCGGCTTTCGTGCTGGCTAGAGACTACGCCGATCTGCTGCATCTGCCACTGCAAACCCGCATCCGCCTCGAGCCCAGGGGCTACGATGTGATCATCGTGCTAGGGCCAACTTGAAGCGAAGCCCGTTTGACATTCAAGTCTACTCGTCGGGCAGGGGCTCCTCGTCGGGGTCAAGAGCGTAGTACAGCTTGAGCGGGTGCGTCCCCACCACCCGCAACACCTCTCCACACTCCGGGCACTCGACCTCGAGGCCCACCCTGGCATCGGCCACCTCGACCAGCTCACCACAAACCGGACATTTCGAGACCTCTAGGGTTTCCATCTCTCACCTCCCGGAGCTTTTGTCGAATCCGCAACACCCTGCGCACTACCAGCATGGCAGTTCGCAGGGAGGCCGAATGTCCTCTACTCCGTCTTTCTTCCCTATAAACCGCCCCGAGCAACAATTGCGGCATAGGCATTGTACGCCAACCTCAGTCCATCGGAACCGCTGCCGGAACTTTTTAGGTTCCATCACTGCAAAACCGCTATAATCGGCTGTACTCGAGGCCATCCTATGGCAACCGCAACCCTACCCCACACCCATCCGCTGCCGGAGCGCAACCCCGGCACCCCCTTCGACCCCGGCGCCCTCGAGGGCGCACTGGTCAACAAAAGTGCGGTCGAGCGGCGGGCCGCCACCCTGCCCACCCGCCGCACGGTCAAAAAGGAGTGGCAGGCCGCCTGGCTGCTGCACGCCATCCGCACCATCGACCTCACCACCCTCTCGGGCGACGATACCCCCGGCACGGTGCGGCGGCTGTGCGCCAAGGCCCGTCAGCCGGTGCGCCCGGAGCTGCTGCGCGACCTGGGCGTACCCCACCTGCGGCTCACCACCGGGGCGGTGTGTGTCTACCACGAGATGGTGCCCACCGCGGTGGAGGCCCTGGAGGGCTCCGGTATTCCGGTAGCCGCGGTCTCAACCGGGTTTCCAGCGGGCCTCACCCCGCACCGCCTCAAGCTACAGGAGATCGAGGCCTCGGTGGCTGCCGGGGCCAGTGAGATTGATATTGTAATCTCGCGCCGTCACGTTCTGACCGGTAACTGGAAAGCCCTCTACCAGGAGGTGCGCGACTTCCGCGAGGCCTGCGGCCCGGCCCACATGAAAAGCATCCTGGCCGTGGGCGAGCTGGGCACCCTCAAAAACGTCTACAAGGCCAGTATGGTGTGCATGCAGGCCGGCTCGGATTTCATCAAAACCTCCACCGGCAAAGAGGCGGTCAACGCCACCCTGCAAAACAGCCTGGTGATGGTGCGGGCCATCCGGGCTTTTTACGAGCAGACCGGCTACAAGGTGGGCTTCAAGCCCGCCGGGGGCATCCGCACCGCCAAGCAGGCCCTGGACTGGCTCATTCTGATGAAGGAGGAGCTGGGCCACGAGTGGATGCAGCCGCACCTCTTCCGGATTGGGGCCAGCGCCCTGTTGAACGACATCGAACGGCAGCTCGAGCACTTCGCCTACGGTCGCTATGCCTCCATGCAGTACCAGCCGCTGGGCTAGCAGCCTTGCCCCTCGAGCCCAGGAGTCCATCATGACCCTCACTGAACTTATGGAAACCCTCCCCTACGGCCCCGCCCCCGAGGCGGCCCAACCCGCCCTGGACTGGATCCAAGCCCACAAGGGCCGGTTTCAGCTCTTCATTGCAGGCCGGTGGCGCAAGCCGGCCAGCCAGGAATGGTTCACCACCCTCAACCCGGCCAACAGCCAGCCCCTGGCCGAGGTGGCCCAGGCCAGCGCTGCCGACGTGGACGAGGCGGTCAAGGCCGCCCGCAAAGCCTTTGCAAGCTGGAGCCAGACCAAAGGCCACGTGCGGGCCCGCTACCTGTACGCCATGGCCCGCCAGATTCAGAAGCACGCCCGCCTGTTTGCCGTGCTGGAAACCCTGGACAACGGCAAGCCCATCCGCGAGACCCGCGATATTGATATCCCCCTGGTGGCCCGCCATTTCTACTACCACGCGGGCTGGGCCCAGCTCATGGAAAGTGAGCTGGCGGGCTATGGGCCGGTGGGGGTGGTGGGGCAGATTATCCCCTGGAACTTTCCCCTGCTGATGCTGGCCTGGAAGATTGCCCCCGCCCTGGCCATGGGCAATACGGTGGTGCTCAAGCCCGCCGAGTTTACCCCCCTGACCGCGCTTCTGTTCGCCGAAATTTGCCAGCAGATTGGCCTGCCGCCGGGGGTAGTCAACATTATCACCGGCGACGGGAAGACCGGCGCGGCCCTGGTGGAGCACCCTGGGGTGGACAAGATCGCTTTTACCGGCTCGACCGAGGTGGGCCGCCTGATCCGAAAAGCCACCGCCGGCAGCGGCAAAAAGCTCTCCCTCGAGCTCGGGGGCAAGTCGCCTTTTGTGGTCTTCGAGGATGCCGACCTCGACAGCGCGGTGGAGGGCGTGGTGGACGCCATCTGGTTCAACCAGGGCCAGGTCTGCTGCGCGGGCTCGAGGCTTTTGGTACAGGAGAGCATCGCCGAAAAGATGTACGCCAAGCTCCGCGCCCGCATGGAAAAACTGCGGGTGGGCGACCCACTGGACAAGGCGGTGGACATCGGGGCCATCATCGCGCCGGTGCAGTTGCAAAAAATCCAGCGGCTGGTGCAAAAAGGCGTGGAGGAAGGAGCCAGGCTCTGGCAGCCGAGCTGGGCCGTCCCCGCCGAAGGCTGTTTCTACCCCCCCACCCTCTTCACAGACGTCGCCCCGGCTTCCACCATCGCCCAGGAGGAGATTTTCGGGCCGGTGCTGGCCGCTCTCACCTTCCGCACCCCCGAGGAGGCCGTCCGGCTGGCCAACAACACCCGCTACGGCCTGGCTGCCTCCATCTGGAGCGAGGACATCAACCTGGCCCTGGATGTGGCCACCCAGATCAAGGCCGGCACCATCTGGATCAACAGCACCAACCTCTTCGACGCCGCCAGCGGCTTTGGCGGCTACCGCGAGAGCGGTTTTGGACGCGAGGGGGGCAAGGAAGGGCTGTGGGAGTACGTCAAGAAAACCGCCAGAGCGCCAAAGGCAAAAGCGGTGGCCGGGAAAACCAGGGCCGCACAGCCGGTAGCTGCTGTGCCCCCCATTGACCGCACCGCCAAACTCTTTATCGGCGGGAAGCAGGTGCGCCCCGACAGCGGCTACAGCAAGGTAGTCTACGACCCCGATGGGCACCCCATCGGCGAGGTGGGGCTGGGCAACCGCAAGGATATCCGCAACGCGGTGGAGGCCGCTCGAGGGGCCTTTGAGAGCTGGCGCAAAACCAGCGGCCACAACAAAGCCCAGATCCTGTACTTCCTGGCCGAGAACCTTTCCGAGCGGGCCGAGGAGTTCGCCCGGCGCATCGCACAGCAGACCGGGCAGGACGGCGCCGCCGAGGTCGAGGCGGCCCTCGAGGCCCTCTTCACCGCCGCGGCCTGGGCCGATAAGTACGAGGGCGTGGTGCACAACACCCCCATCCGCAACGTGACCCTGGCCGTCCCGGAGCCCATCGGCGTGATGGGCATCCTCTGCCCCGACGACCAGCCCCTCCTGGCCCTGGCCCGGCTGGCCGGAACCGCCCTGGCCATGGGCAACACCCTGGTGGTGGTGCCCTCTCCCCTGGCCCCCCTCACGGCCACCGACTTCTACCAGGTGCTGGAGACCTCCGACATCCCCGCCGGAACCTTTAACCTCGTGACCGGCGAGCGCGACGACCTGGCCAAGACCCTGGCCGAGCACGACGACGTAGACGCCCTCTGGTATGCCGGCCCCCAGGCCGGCTGGGCCCTGGTAGAAAAGGCCAGCGCCAGCAACATGAAGCGCACCTGGACGCTACCCGCCAGCGGCCCCCTGCCCGACTTCGACGAAATACTCAGGCAGGCCACCCAGGTTAAGAACATCTGGGTTCCTTATGGGGCCTAAAGTGAAGATTCGTAGTGTTGCAATTGGGGCCACAAGGTTAAGCGGGCGGTGCCCATAAGCAAGGCCAGCTTGAACCAGTCCCACTGGGTGTAGGGAGCCAAAAAAGGGCCGGGGCGGGCTCCCTTGGCAAATCGTTTTCGGTCGGCCTCGAGGCTTGGCAGACCCAGCCGCTTGCGCTCGAGCGCCACCACCTCGAGGGGTTCTGAGGGCCACTCACCCAAACCCACCCCAAAGGTGGCAAACAGGGTGGGCTTGCCCTCGAGGGCCCTCGCCCGATCCACAATATGGGCATAGGCCCGAGGGTCGGCCTCGTGCTTTTCTGCCGCCAGCCGCATCTGGCTCAAGGCTATCTGCCGTAGGCGAGGCTCATGGTCGGCATGCGCCAGTAAAGCAGCCGCTGCAAAAGCCCCCGCCGCCCCTACCGCCCGCCTACCAGGCCATCCCCATTGAATCGCCTCCCAAAGCAAATGGGTATAGGCGTCCACCACCAACAAGTAGCGTCGCACCAAGACGGGCTGGGGCTCTGGGAATCTTCGTAGGCCAGCTTGAAAGACAAACATCGCCGGCACACCCGCCGCTGCCGCCTCTTGCTCGGCAGCTTTCATTTGAACCGCAAAACCGGGCATACTAAGCTTTGCCCTTTCGATAGCGAGCATACAATCTTGCTCAGCAAAAAATAAATGTAGTAGACTCCTCCGCAGCCTCCAATTCATGTCTAGTACACCCCCAAACCTCCAAATTCGCAGCATGAAACCATTAGTTCTAGCTGTATGCCTTATCGTTGATTTTTCCTCATCCTGAGGTTCTTATGGGAAGCACGAATAGGTTTTCATATGAAATCCTTTTGATTCATTCCCCTAACATCCCCCCGGCCACCAGTGAAATAGGGTGTAGCTCTGGATAAGCGCGGGCTGGGTTTGTAGGTAAGCGCACCGGGCTTCCACCTTGGCCCACAGCTCCTCTTCATCCTGCACCTGCCCATTGGCCACGACCGCGTCAATGAGCCCCCAGACTCGTTCTACCGGCTGCAACTCGGGCGAGTAGGGTGGCAGATAACACAGCCCCAGGCCCTTGGCTGGCTCCACCCGCCCCGAGGTGTGCCAGCCAGCCTGATCCAGCACCACCAGTACCAGCTTGCCCGCCCCCGCCCCCCGTAGCCGGGCAAAGGCCTCCAACACCAACTGGAACCCCTCCACCGAGACCGAGGGCAGCAGCCAGTACTCGCTTTCCCCCGTACCCGGTCTTATGAAGGCGTACACATACAGCCAGCGATAGCGGGGCCGCTCCTGCGCTAGCGGCGTCCTCCCTCGCAAGGCCCATACCCGTCGGCGGATGGGCTTCAGCCCTATTCGGCGCTCATCAAAGCCCCACACCTCCAACTCCAGTTCAGGAAAGAGCAACCTGAACAGGAAAACCATCAGAAAGAGCTTTTTTTGAAAGCCTCCTGCCGCTTCGCATCCGCCTCCCGGTGGCGCGGCCGGGGGCGCAGCGGGGCCAGGCCCAGGCGACGCATCCAGTACCAGGCCCGCCGCCCATCCACCGGACGTCCCAGCCTTTCAGCCAGCCACTCCGCAGCGTTGCGTATGCTCCAAAGCCCGTCCCTGGGATGGGGCTGGAGGAGGGCCTGGCGGAAGCCCTCCTGGAGTTCGGGCGGTACGAGGGGGGCCCGGCCTTTGTTCTCGTGCCGCAGATTCTTCATGGGCAGGCCCTGATTGTAGCGGTGGATTACCTGACGCACCCAGCGATCGGTATAGCCCAGATTCCTGGCTACCTCGGGGATGCTCTGACCCCTGGCCAGCAGCCAGAGAGCGTGCCAGCGGGCGCGTTCGGTGTGGTCTTGGGACTCCCGGTAGAGGGCGTGGAGGTTATCCGGATGGTGTCGCAGTTGGAGTTCCAACCGGGGGCGGCGCTGATGTTGGGCCAGTTGCATGGCTCCATTTTAGTGGAAAGAGTCTTGAAGATTTCTTATCAAACAGGAAAACGCTATTTGCTGCTACGGGCTAAGGGGCGAAGCCTCTAGCCAAATTATAGGGCCATCTTCTCGGAATCAGAGCGATCGCCATGACCAAGAAGAGAGCACCGCCCGTAAGCGAACCATCGTGGTCTCATACGCATTCCGGCAGTATCGTTCACTTCTGAAAGCCTAAACGATACTGCCGGAATGCACTTCTACTCCCTTCGGTCGGCTTAAATCCTTCACCTTTGACTACGCATGGCGGTAAAGAATTCAAGCGGAAACGGTATCACAAACCATTGAAGGGACAAGGAGATCGCCTTTACAGAGCGCAGCGCACCCCGTTTGGTGGGGGCGGACTATCTACATTCAGTACACTGCCTGCTAACCTGGTACTAGCGTTTATCTGGCACCACAATCCGCCCGGCCACAATGGCCTGGCGGATGGCGTTCACTTCGCGGCGCAGGCTTTCGGGCAAGAGCGCCTGGTTGTAGGCATCCAGCGCATAGCCCAGGCCGTTTTCCCTGAGCCCCAGGCTGATCAGGCCGCCCTGGAAGGTGTTGCGGGCCACCGATTCCACCGCGCGCTGGGCTGCCACATCCACCCGCTTGAGCATGCAGGTGAGGGCGTGGTTGAGGGTAGCGGGGTTGTTGTCGGTATCGCCCAAAAAGTTCAGGTTGCCGTCGCCCCCGATGAAGAACATCGGTCGGGTATCCCCGGCGCACTCCCGGGTGTAAGCCCCTCAGGGCGACAACTGAGCCCCCTCCCATCGCAAAAGCCACTCCTTAACGCCCTCCCGCCCGGCAAAACCCCCCAGCCGCCCATCGGCATGAATCACGCGCTGCGCCGGAACCACCAGGAAAAACGGACAGGCCCGCATACCCGCTCCCGCTGCCCGAGGCGTGAGGCCACACAAGCGCCCCATCTGGGCGTAGCTGCGGGTCTGGCCGAGGGGAATGCGCCGCACTGCTTCGTATAGTGCGACCCGGCGGGCCTCGAGGCCGCCGTAATCCAGGGGTACTTCCAAAAAAGTTTCACCTTTACCGGTAAAGTAGGCCTCTACCCGCCGGGCCAGGTCGTTGAGCAGGGCGTTGGGACGTTCGGGAAAGCCCTCCCCCAAAACCAGCAGCTCCACCGACAGCAGCCCCTGGGCACCAGCTTTGGCGTAGAGCGGACCAATGGGGGTAGGAATCAGCAGGCTATACATGGACTTGCTCTAGCCCCGTGCAGCTTTTACAGGCTTGCCGGTTTCTCTAGCCAAGGCACCTTCCAGCATCAGGTTAAGGAATTTGGTCATCTCATCCTTGAGTTGTCGGCCCGGTGTATAGGCGGCCCAGCGCAAAGCCGAGAGCAGGTACACGTCGGCGATTGAACGGGAGATGCGCTCGAGCGACATATCTTTTCGTAGCTGGCCTTCCTTTTTTAGGGGGCTTAGAATTTCCGCGATCAAGTCGCCCAGGGGCAGGGCTTCAAAGGCGGCCTTGGCCCGCTCAGGATCCGGGTTCAAAAGCTCATAGGCTAGCGGTGAGAGCAAAACCCGCTCCCGCTCACTAACCTCGGCCAGGCGGCTCCATAGCCGGCGCAACACCTCGAGCGGCGGCACACCTTGGCTTAGCTCGGACAGGGCCTGCTCGCGCAGCTCGCCCAGCAATTGTGCCCCAAAGTCGAGTAGAACGGCTTCCTTATAAGCATAGTAGTTGAAAAAAGTGCCCCTTGAAACGTGCGAGGCTTTGGCAATATCGGTGGCTGTGGTCTGGTGGAACCCCTTCTCACGAAAAAGGTTGATGGCGGTACGGAAAATGCGGTCTCGACGGCGCTGTTTCTGCCTTTCCCGAAGCGTGAGCATGAAGAGATTGTACCCGAGTCCAATAAGTTGCGCTAGTCAGCTCAGGCTGAGAATATCTCTTTCCAGGGCATATGGTAAAGCCCAGTGGAGTAGTTTCAAACAAAGCCCCGCCAAGGCAAACCGATAAAACTTCCGTTGCGTTGTACAGTAAACATTTGTTATGCGTCGTCGTTCCCAATTCAGCCTGCTGTGGGCCATATGGAACCTATTCCAACCCAAAGCAAGCCGCAGCCGAGGCCGCCGCAGGGGTGACCAAATATGGCTGTTTCTGCTGTTTTTGGGGGTGGTGGGCTATCTGGTCTGGGATGCCTACCTTCGCCCAATTCCACCAGTGTACAAAGCTTCCGGCGGCCTCGAGCTGTACTTTGCTCCCGAGCAGGGGCGTGCGGCCAAGGGTCGCCTGATTGGTCTGATCGGTGCTGCCCAAAACCGTATTGAGGTAGCCGCGCTCGAGCTCGAAGACCGCGAAATTGGGCAGGCGCTGGTACAGGCCGCGGCCAGAGGTGTGCGGGTGCGGATGCTCAACGATAGCGACTACCGTCGCGAAACCCACGAAAGCCTGGGCGTAAGCAGCAGCAGCCCGGCCCGCTGCGAAACCCTACAGCGGATACAGGTCTGCTACGACAGCCGCCCCAACGCCCTGATGCACCACAAGTTTGTAGTGGTGGACGACCTGGGGGTCTGGACGGGCAGCACCAACCTGACCTGGAACGCCTTTGAGCGCAACAACGAAAATAGCCTGTGGCTGCCGGTGCCGGGCCTGGTGCAGGTCTACCGGGCCGAGTTCGAGGCCCTGTTCGCGGGTCAGGAAAATGGGCTGGGTCGTTCTGCACGCTTCCAGATTGGGAGCACCCTGGGCGCGGTTTACTTTAGCCCCGCAGGTGGACAAAAAGCCCGCAACGCCATCCTCGAGCTGCTGGGACGGGCTCAGCGGGAAATTTGGGTGGCCGCTTATGTTCTGACCGATACCCGCATTGTAGAGGCTCTGGTAAAAGCCCATCGGCGCGGGGTGCGGGTTCGGGTCGTCATCGACACGCGCAACCTGGAGAACTCGCGGGACGAGACCCTGAAGCAGGCCGGGGTGGATGTGCGCAAAGACGGCAACCCCTACACCATGCACCACAAGGTAATGGTGGTGGACGGTGAGTGGGTGATTACGGGCAGCTACAATTTCACCAATTCCGGGTTCGGCCGCAACAACGAAAACCTGCTAATTTTGCGGGACAGCGCACTGGCCCAGCGCTATCAGCGCGAGGTGGAAAGCATCTGGCGGGCAGGCAGACGTTTATGAAGAACCTTCCTACCCTGATCCTGGCCTCGCAAAGCCCGCGCAGGGCCGAGCTGTTGCAGCGGCTGGCCCTGCCCTTTGAAGCGCGCCCTGCCGACATTGACGAAGAAACCTTGGGGCACCTCGAGCCCGCCCAGATGGCCCTGGAGCTGGCTACCCAGAAAGCCCAGGCCGTCTGGCAGCCCGGGCAGTGGGTGCTGGCGGCCGATACCGTGGTGGCGCTGGAGGATGAAACCCTGGGCAAGCCCCGCAACCCCCAGGAGAACCGGCGATTCTTGCAGCAGCTCTCGGGGCGGCAGCACACGGTGTACACCGGCTTTGCCATTCTCAAACCAGGCGGAGGCCTGCACCGTGAGGTGGCCCTGGCGCAGGTCACCTTCCGCCCGCTACAGGCCTGGGAGCTCGAGTGGTATGTTCAAAGCGGCGAGGGGCTGGACAAAGCCGGAGGCTACGGCGCACAGGGGCTGGGCATGGTGCTGCTAGAGCGCATCGAGGGCGACTTTTACACCGTGATGGGCTTACCCGTGAGCCGGGTCTGGCAGCGGTTGTACGAGCTGGGCTATTTTGGCCTCGAGCCCCATCTGCCAGACCCAAAGGAGCTGTAAGCCTCCCCTACCCCAGGCGGGCCAGGTTTTGCCGGATGCGCTCGAGCTGGGCCTGGTTCTCGGCCAGCCGCTCCCGCTCGGCCTGCACGATGGCCGGGTCGGCCCGCTCCACAAAACCTGGGTTGGCGAGTTTTTTCTGCCCCTGCTCAACCTGCTTCTCCAGCTCGAGCAGCCGCTTGCGCTGGCGCTCCAGGAAGCTCGACAGGTCGCCTTCGGGCTTGAGGTAGACGGTGGTGTTAGCGGTCACCTGGGCGATGGCTTTTTCGGGGCTACCTATAGAGGCCTGGGCTTTGCTAAGGAAGCGGAATAGCGCCAGGTTCTCCATCACCAGCGCGGCCCCCGGCCCATCCAGATGCACCGCGACTTCCTGCTGGGGCGGGATGCCCAGCTCAGCCCGCAGGTTGCGGGTGGCGGTGATGGTGGCCTGCAGGGTTTCGAAGGCTTTTTCGGCCTCGAGGTCGCGCGCACCGGCCTGGGGCCAGTCCTGCAGGGCTAGCTGGGTGGTATCACCGGTGAGGGCCTCGTACAGCTCCGAGGTGATGAAGGGCATGATGGGGTGCAGCAGTTTGAGCAGGGCCGCCAGGGTAGATTCCAGGGTGTGCAGGGTGGCCTGGTTACCCTCGCGCAGCGCGGGCTTGGCAGCCTCCAGGTACCAGTCGCAAAACTCGCTCCACACCAGCTCGTAGACCAGCCGGGCGGCCCGGCCCAGGTCGAAGGCCTCGTAGGCCTCAGTAATCTCGGCGATGCCCCGGTTCAGGCGCGAAACCATCCAGCGGTCGGCCAGGGTGGGGGTGGCCGGGGCGCTGGAGAGGCCCGCCTGCCTGTTCATCAGCACGAAGCGGGCGGCGTTGTAGAGCTTGTTGGCAAAGTTACGCCCCTGCTCGTAGCGCCGCTCGTCGTGGCGGATGTCCTGCCCGCCCGTAGCCAGATAATCCCAGGCAAAGCGGCAGGCGTCGGCCCCGTATTTATCAATCAGCTCGAGGGGGTCAATGCCGTTGCCCTTGCTTTTGGACATCTTCTGGCCCTTGGCGTCCAGGTACAGCCCGTGCAGCACGATGGTGTGGAAGGGGGCCCGACCGGTGAACTGGTAGCCCGACATCTGCATACGGGCCACCCAGAAGAAGATGATGTCGTAGCCCGTCACCAGCACGTCGGTGGGGTAGTACTTCTTCAGGTCGGGGGTGGCATCGGGCCAGCCCAGGGTGGAAAAAGGCCACAGCGCCGAAGAGAACCAGGTATCGAAAACGTCCTCGTCGCGCCGCAGCTTGAGGTGGGCGTAGCGGGGATCCTGATCGCAGTCGAGGTCGGGGTTGTCCGGGTCGGGCACGTAGATGTTGCCCTCCTCGTCGTACCAGGCCGGAATCTGATGGCCCCACCAGAGCTGCCGGGCGATGGCCCAGTCCTTGATGTTTTCCAGCCAGTCGCGGTTGACCTTCTCCCAGCGCTCGGGCACGAAGCGCATCTCGCCTCTATCCAGGCCTTCCAGCACCTTTTGGGCCACCGGCTTCATCCGCACGAACCACTGCTCGAGCAGGAGGGGCTCCACCGGGGCCTTGGTGCGGTCGGAGTAGCCCAGGGCGATGGTGTAGTCGCGGACTTCCCGCAGATGCCCGGCTTCTTCCAGCGCCTGCACCACCCGCCGGCGGGCCTCGAAGCGCTCCAAACCCCGGAACGGCTCGGGCACCAGCTCACCCGCGAGGCAGCCCTTCAGGTCAATTACGCTAGGCATCTCCAGGTGGTGCCGGCTGCCGATCTCGAAGTCGGTGGGGTCGTGGGCCGGGGTAATCTTCAGGGCCCCGGTGCCAAAGTCCATCAGCACCGCTTCATCGGCGATGATGGGAATGTACCGCTCGGTGAGGGGGATGCGGGCCTTCTGCCCAATTAAGTGCCGGTAGCGCTCGTCGGCGGGGTTCACCGCGACGGCCACATCGGCAAAGATGGTCTCGGGGCGCACCGTGGCAATCTGAATCTCGCCGCCCCCTGCCAGGGGGTAGGCCAGGGTGTAGAGCTTGCCGGGGGTGGGCTCGACGTTGACCTCGAGGTCGCTCACCACCGTCTGGGCCACCGGATCCCAGTTCACAATGCGCTTGCCCCGGTAGGCCAGCCCCTGGTGGTAGTACTCGATGAAGGCCCGCCGCACCGCGCGGGAGAGCCCTTCGTCCATGGTGAAGCGCTCGCGGCTCCAGTCGCACGAAGCCCCAATGCGCCGGAGCTGATGCAGGATGGCGCCACCGTTTTTCTCCTTGAAAGCCCAGACCCGCTGCAAAAACTTCTCCCGGCCCAGGTCGTGGCGGGTTAGCCCCTCCTGGGCCAGTTCTTTTTCCACCAGCACCTGGGTGGTGATGCCGGCATGGTCGGTGCCGGGCAGGTACAGGGCCTCGTAGCCCTGCATGCGCTTGAAGCGGATGATGGTATCGATGATGGTGTTGTCCAGCGCGTGACCCAGGTGCAGGTTGCCGGTCACGTTGGGCGGTGGGATCACGATGGTGAAAGGCCCCTTGCCCTTGTGGGCGTTGAGTTCGGGCTTGAGGGGGTTCTGGGCCCATTCCAGGGCCCAGCGGGGCTCCACTGCCTGGGGGTCGTAGGTTTTGGGTAGTTCCTTAGGTTCGGTCATGGCTTCTCCTCGGTGACAGGTAATAACGCTTTTCTTTGTCCTCAAAGCTGGCTTCCTCGTAGGCCACCCCAATCACTTCGGTGTTTTCATCGAAGGTGTGGCTCCAGAAACCCACGGTCAGGCGGTTGCCCTCGAGGCTCACCATACCCACCGCAATTTCCTCCCAATCCTGCTCTTCCTCCTCTTGTTCAAAGTCTTCGTCGTCCTCCAGAAGGTCGAGGGGCTCGAGGTCGTCTTCATTCAGGTCGTCCAGGTCCTCCGGGTCGTCCTCATCGAGCAGCTCGAGGTCTATTGCGCTAAGAGTGCAGACCTGGCCCACCAGGCTGCGGATGGGGTTGTTGGGCCGGCCGAAGCGGGTGCTGAACTCCGATCGGAAAGGGGTGTAATCAATGCTGGCAACCAGCAGGTAGTCGCCCAGCTCCCATTTGCACGAAAGCAAGGGGGGTAGCGGTTTGTCCCGGTCGGGGTCGTAGTCGGGCGGGGGGGTGGCGATGGGGGTATTGAGCAACTCGATGACCATCTGCTTGCGGACTTTACCACTGACCTCAATGGGCGCACGTCGGCCCAGCAAGTCTTCCATGTTCCAGTGCTTGAGGCGGGACTTCAGGGTGGCCAGGGCCTCCTCGAGGCTATCTACAATTCGCATGGAATCGCCGCGCTGAAGAAAGTACCAGCCGGGGTACTCCTCCGACTCTGTGGCCGGTATTTCCTCCCCTAGCAGCTTGAGGGACTGTGGCTCCCGGCTGAACCAGTAAAGGCCGGGTTCATAATGGGGCTCGAGCTGCCATTCCTTGGGAATATCGTTCATAGCACCTCCCTAACGTGGCCGGGAAAAAAGAGATGGCTCCATAAAACAAGAAGCGCGTGCGATCGGTTTCTCGAGGTCGTCAGGATAGAACCCGAACACCGTCCACCTTGATGCTGGCCTACAGCCTGTCCGCTGCTCCCTCATCCTCACCCTGCCCTATAAACAAAAACGCCCCTGCAGGCTTTGCTGCACGGACGAGGAAAACCCCGCGGTACCACCGCGCTTCCTGAAGTACTGGTAGGAACTTCAGGCACTCAGATGTGCTGTGACGGGCACCCCCGGCAGGCTCTACTGGGCCGGTTGGCTGTTCTTCCTGCGGGCTCGCGGGCGACGTTCGGCTGGTGCGTTTCCAGGTGCCCTCTCAGCCGGTGGGGCACCCTTTCTGTGGGCGCAGTCAGCCTACTCTTCCCGGTCTACGCCATAACTTAGTATACAGCAACCCAAAGCGGCTCTCGCGAAGAACCCGGCAATCCTCAGCCGTCAATAAGCTGCGCTGAACGTGTTTCTTCCGCTAGGTCTGGCGAAAATACAGAGGCAACCGCAACTGCGCTGCCTCGGAAATCCGCTAAAAGGCCTGGGTTAGCTCCAAAATGAGCCAGCCCAAAAAGAGTACCGCTGAGAGAACCGCTACCCTGTAGCGTAGCGGGATTCTGTCCTTGATTTCACGGTGGTCTGCGAGGCGCTCGAGGGGGTTGTGGGCGGGGCTGATCATGGCGAATCACTCCTTGCGTTAGTAGTAAAGTCCGGGGAAGGTTTGGTTGCGGCCCGAGCTTTTGGCCTCGGCCTGGAAGCGGTCTGCGCGTGCAAGTACTTCCTGGGCCGAAGGCTCGTCGTCGCGGCAAGCAAAGCCCAGGCTGATGGTGACTTTGAGTTCGGGGTGGAGCTGGTTCCAGGGGTATTTGAGCACGGCCAGGCGCAGCCGCTCGCAGACGCCAAAGGCCCGGTCGCCGGTAATGCCGCGCAGGATCAGGGCAAACTCCTCACCGTCTATTCTTCCAGCCACATCCGAGGCGCGCAGGGCTTTGCGCACCAGCTGGCCGATGCGGCGCAGCACCTCGTCACCTACCTCACTGCCAAAGCGCTCATTGATCGCCTGGAAGCCATCGATGTCGAAGGTTACGACGCTGAAAGCCTCGCTGCTGGCGAAAGCCCGCTCGAGGGCCTTCTCGAAGGCTATTTTTCCGGGCAGTCCGGTAAGTTTGTCGTCGTCTTCGGCTCCATAGCCTTCCAACAGGGGGCTGCGGGCATTGAGCAAGCTCTGGTTACGTTCCTCCACGAGGCGCCGGGCTAACTCGAGGGCCTCCTTGAGGGACTCCAGGCTGCTGCTCGACTGGGCAATTTGGCCTTGCATCTGCTCGAGCAATTGCAGCAGCTTGAGATCTTCTTCGCGCAGCTTTTCCGCACTCATCTTGCTACGGAGTATATTCAGGCCCAGGCCTTGCCCCTGTGCGTTTTGACCATCACCAACAGACAGGAAGTTACGAATCCACCGTTGGGTGGATTGACAAGACTGTGTTTGGGTCAGCTCTAATGTGAGCCTTGCCCCGTTCATTGGCATATTTCCAGGCATAATCTGAATACGAGATGAGTACGCTCACCGAAGCTCTGGTATTGGAAGCCCTGAAAACCGTCCACGACCCCGAGCTACACAAGGATCTGGTGTCGCTCGGCATGATCGAGCAAATCGCCGTGAAAGGAACCAAAGCCACGGTCAAGATCAACCTAACCACCCCGGCCTGCCCCCTCAAAGAAAAAATCGAGGGGGATGTGCGGCTGGCCCTGGGCAGGATTGGCGCTACCGAGGTTGAGGTGCATTTTGGCGCCCAGGTGCGTGGGCCCCAGAACCTGCCTCTGCCGGGAATCCAGCACATTGTGGCGGTGGGTTCGGGCAAGGGGGGCGTGGGCAAAAGCACCGTTGCCGCCAACCTGGCCGTCGCGCTGGCCCAGGAAGGTGCACGGGTAGGCTTGCTGGACGCCGATATCTACGGCCCCAGCCAGGCCCAGATGTTTGGCACCCAGGGCGAGAAGCTACGCGTAGACGAGCAAAAGCGGATGGTGCCCCTGGAGCGCTACGGCATCAAGCTCATCAGCATCGCCAATATTGTGCCGCCGGGCCAGGCCATGGTCTGGCGCGGCCCCATTTTGCACGGCACCCTCAAGCAGTTCCTGCAGGAGGTGGCCTGGGGCGACCTCGACTATCTGATTGTAGATCTGCCGCCCGGCACAGGGGATGTGCAGCTTTCGCTCGCGCAGCTCACCCGGCTTTCGGGGGGTGTGATCGTGACTACCCCGCAGGATGTGGCCCGCATCGACGCTGAGCGAGCTTTAGATATGTTCAAGCGGGTGCAGGTCGACATCCTGGGCATCATCGAGAACATGTCGTTTTTCGAACAAAACGGGCAGAAGACCTACATCTTTGGGCAGGGGGGCGGCCGCAAGATGGCCGAGCAGTACAACACCGCCTTTCTGGGCGAAATCCCCATCGCGCTCTCGGTGCGCGAGGGGGGGGACAGCGGTGTGCCGGTGGTGATTGGGGCGCCCGATTCGCTCGAGGCGCTGGCTTTCCGTCAGGTGGCGCGCAATTTAGCAGGTCGATTGTCGGTGCAGGCCTACATGCTGCTGCCGATGGCATAGGGGAACTATGGCTTTTGGGATGGGTGAAACCAAGTTACGGATTCTGGAAACCCTGCGCTCGAGGGCAAGTTGCGCGGGTTCGCTGGCCGAGTCGCTGGGCATTTCCAAGGTAGCCGTGCACCGCCACCTGGAAGATCTCGAGCGCGAAGGGTTGGTACGGGCCCGCCTGGAGAAAAATGAGGGCCGGGGCCGTCCCAAACAGGTCTACCAGGCTGTGGACGAGCAGGCCCCGTATGCCCGCATGTGCGCCGACGTGCTTACCCATCTCAAAGAGCTTTTTGGGGAAGGGTTGGTACTGGAGGTGCTGACCCGGCGCAACAACAAGCTGCTCGAGGAGTTAGCCCCGCATATGGAGGGTCTGAGCCTCGAGCAAAAAATTTACCGCCTGGCCGAGTTTCTGACCCAGCAGGGCTACCAGGCCAGCTTTTACCAGGAAAACGGGGCCTGGTACTTAGAGCAGGCGCGCTGCCCCAAGCTGGCGCTTTCCCTCGAGCACAACGAGTTTTGTCAGACCGAGCTCGAGATGTATCAGAAGCTTCTGGGTGTCCCCATCACCCGCGAAGAACGTATCGCTGTCGGGAGCGACTGTTGTCGCTACCGTATTGAGCCCACGCTCGAGTCTGGCGAGTAGTACCCGAACGAGAGTTATCAGCAAAGCGAGGTAGGCCGCCCTCGGAAGGGAGGCGCTTTTTTTACCGGGCAACGTGCGGGGGGATCCTCTGCGCCGACAGAATCGTGAGCAACCCAGAGCGGCTCTCGCAAAGGGCCAGCCTTTAGAGCCAAAAAAATGCGCTGAATTCGTTTTTTTGCCGCAATAACTGGCGGTAAACATATAGCTAACCGCGATGGGCGCAAAAACCGCTATAATCTTGAATACCAAGAGGTTCCTATGGAGACGCGCCTAGAACCGGTGGCAGGATTGGGCGCACCCAAAACCTTTGGCCCGGTATACCAAAGCCTTAGCGACCTCCCATCCAGGGGGTCTTTTGCTTGGGCCGGGTGGTTCCCCGCGGAAGCCCTTACCCAGGGCGACCCGCGCTCGAGGGCCTTTACCCAAGGCCCCACAGAAGAGGCGAGCCGGCCACCCCGGTAAGCCAGGAGGCAACATGGTTCAGGAAAAAGTACGCTTTCAGCCCTTTAGCAGCGAGCCCATCCGCTTGGTGGATGAGCAGGGCCACTGGGTGGCCCCGTTCGAGCACGGTCTTCCGCCCGAACTGCTGCAACGCTTCTACCGCGATATGCTGGCCGCCCGGCTGCTGGATGAAAAACTGGTCATCCTGATTCGCACCGGCAAGACCAGCTTTATCGCTCCCCACGCCGGCCACGAGGCCGCCCAGGTGGGCATTGCCCATGCCCTGCGCAAAGGCCACGACTGGCTCTTTCCCTACTATCGCGATATGGGGCTGGTGCTGGCGCTGGGGGTGCCGCTGGTGGAAATTTTCGGCCAGACCCTGGGCAACGCCGCCGACCCGGCCAAGGGCCGCCAGATGCCATCACACCCTGGCAGCAAGGCCCTCAATGTGTTCACGGTTTGTTCGGCCATCGCTTCGCACATTCCGCCTGCGACCGGGGCAGCCCTGAGCATGAAGCTGCGCCGCACCGGCCAGGTAGCGGTCTGCACCTTCGGCGACGGGGCCACCAGCGAGGGGGACTGGCACGCCGGCATCAACTTTGCGGCCGTGGGGCGGGCTCCGGCGGTGTTCGTCTGTGAAAACAATCGCTACGCCATCAGCGTGAACATCTCCAAGCAGACCGCTTCAGAAAACATCGCCATCAAGGCCCAGGCCTATGGCATGCCCGGCTACTACGTGGACGGCCTGGACGTGCTGGCCAGCTACTTTGTGATGCAGGAAGCCATCGAGCGGGCTCGAGCCGGCCAGGGGCCCAGTCTGGTGGAGCTGGTGGTGCACCGCTTTGGGGCCCACTCCTCCGCCGACGACGACAGCCGCTACCGCTCGCGCGAGGAGCTGGCCGCCGAGCGCCAGCAAGACCCCTTGCTGCGCTACCAGCGGTTCTTGGAGCAACAGGGCCTGTGGGATGCCCAGTGGGCCAACGAGCTACGGCTGGAAATCTCCAAGGCCCTCGAGGCCGCCCTGCAAGAAGCCCTGCAGGCCGGTGAACCCGACCCGCTCGAGATGTTCGACGATGTCTACGCCGCCCGACCCTGGCACCTGGAGGAACAGCGGCGCCTGGTAGCAGAGGAACTGCAGTCCTGAAAGCGGAGGATATATGCCAACCATGACCCTGATCCAGGCCATAAACACGGCCCTGGACGAAGAGATGAAGCGCGACGAACGCGTGATGTTGCTGGGCGAAGACGTGGGCAAACGGGGCGGGGTGTTCCTGGCTACCGAGGGCCTCCAGCAAAAATACGGCCCCGACCGGGTGATGGACACCCCTCTCTCGGAGGCTGCCATCATCGGGGCGGCGGTGGGGCTGGCCGCGCATGGGATGCGCCCGGTGGCCGAAATTCAGTTTGCCGACTATGTATTCCCCGGCATCGACCAGCTTTTTTCTCAGGCCGCCAAACTGCGCTACCGCTCGGGCGGCCAGTTCAGCGCACCCATGGTGGTGCGCATGCCCACCGGCGGCGGCGTAAAGGGCGGGCACCACCACTCGCAAAGCCCGGAAGCCCACTTTGCCCACACCGCCGGCCTGAAGGTAATTGTGGTCTCGACCCCCTACGACGCCAAAGGGCTCCTGAAGGCGGCCATTCGCAACGATGACCCGGTGGTCTTCATGGAGCCCAAGCGCCTGTACCGGGCGGTAAAGGAAGAGGTGCCCGCCGACGACTTTCTGCTGCCCATCGGCAAGGCGGCGGTTCGCCGGGAGGGCCGGGACATCACGCTGGTTTCCTACGGGGGGCCGATGGTCGAGACCCTCAAAGCCGCCGAGGAGATGGTGGCCGCGGGCCTCGACCCCGAGGTGATCGACCTGCGCACGGTGATGCCCTGGGACAAAGAAACGGTGCTGGCCTCGGTAGCCAAAACCGGCCGTCTGCTGATGATCTCCGAAGCGCCGCGCACGGCCAGCATCGCCTCGGAGGTCACCGCTACCGTTTCGGAAGAACTCTTCGACCAACTGCTGGCCCCGCCCCTGCGGGTCACCGGGTTCGACACCCCCTACCCGCTGGCGCAGGATAAGCTCTATATGCCAACTGTTACCCGTATCCTGGCTGCGGCCAAACGTCTACTGGACTACTAGGGAGGAATCATGCCTAAAGAAGTGGTGCTGCCCGAGCTGGCAGAGTCGGTGGTGGAAGGTGAAATTCTGCGGTGGCTGGTGAATGAAGGCGATGCCTTGAAAAAAGACCAGCCTTTTGTGGAGGTCATGACCGACAAGGTCACGGTGGAGCTACCGAGTCCCTACGAAGGGGTGCTGCTGCAAAAGCTGGTCAAGGAGGGGCAGGTGGTGCCGGTGCACGCCCCCATCGCCCTGATTGCCGAGCCTGGCGAGGTGGACGCGGTGGTTAGCGATAAAAAGCCCGCCCCGGCGCCCAGCCTGCAAGCCCAGGAGGAGCGCTCCATTGTGGAGCCGGGCCAGGTAGCAGAAGACGACGGGGCCAGCCTCTCGTTGTTCAAACCGGATAACAAGCCAGAGCAGGTCAAAAACCCCTTCACCAAAGCCGCGCCGCTGGCGGTATCCGGGCCAAGCACCGCCACGGTTCAGGCCCACGGACGGGTGATCGCAGTGCCGGCGGCCCGCAAGCTGGCCCGCGAGCTGGGGCTGGACATCGCCCAGATACCGGGTTCGGGGCCCAACGGGCGGGTGCGGGTGGAGAACGTGAAGGCCTACGCCGAGCAAAAAAGCCGTGCCACACCGCCCGCTGCCGCACCTTCGACACCCGAGCGCGGTGCGCCCCTGCTGGGCCTGGCGCCGGTGCAGTACAAGACCCCCAAGGGCTACGAGGAGCTCGAGACCCGCGTACCCCTGCGCGGCCTGCGGCGGGCCATCGCCCAGCAGATGATGGCCTCGCACCTTTACACGGTGCGCACCCTCTCGGTGGACGAGGTGGACATGACCGAGCTGGTGGCCCTGCGCAACCGGCTCAAGCTCGAGGCCGAAGCCCAGGGGGTCAGGCTCAGCTACCTGCCCTTCATCTTCAAGGCGGTGGCGGTGGCCCTCAAAAAATTCCCGGCCCTCAACAGCTCGCTGGACGAGGCAAGGCAGGAGGTGGTGCTCAAGCACTACGTTAATATCGGCATGGCCGTGGCCGCCGAAAACGGCCTGATTGTGCCGGTGGTGCGGGACGTGGAGCGCAAAAGCCTGCTGCAGATTGCCCGCGAGATAAACGACCTGGCCGAGAAAGCCCGCAGCGGCAAGCTATCCCCGGAGGAGGTGAGCGGCTCTACCTTCAGCATCACCAACATCGGCTCGATTGGGGCGCTGTTCAGCTTCCCCATCATCAACGTGCCGGACGCCGCCATCCTGGGTGTGCACTCCATCCAGAAGCGCCCGGTGGTTGGCGAGCACGACGAAATTGTGGTGCGGCAGATGATGTACCTCTCGCTCTCCTTCGACCATCGGCTGGTAGACGGGGCCGAGGCGGCCCGCTTCACCAAAGAGGTCATCCGGCTCCTGGAAAAACCCGAGCGGCTCTTCCTGGAAGCGCTGTAGTTTTTCGCCGTGTGGATTTTGTTTTTCACACCTAGCTCGACTAGAATGGAGTGTCTATGTCCACCATCTACGACGTAATCGTGATCGGAACCGGCCCCGGCGGCTACCATGCGGCCATCCGGGCCGCCCAGCTTGGCAAGAAGGTGCTGGCGGTAGAGGCCGAGTATGTGGGGGGGGTCTGCCTGAACGTGGGCTGCATTCCCACCAAAGCCCTGCTGCACGCTGCCGAGGAGTTGGAGGGCACCAAGCATGGCAGCACCTTTGGTCTGGAAGTTAAGGAGGCCAGGCTCGACCTGAAAAAGCTGGGCGGCTGGCGCGACGGCATCGTCAAGAAACTGACCGGCGGGGTCTCGCAGCTCTTGAAGGGCAACAAGGTAGATCTGAAAACCGGCTTTGCCAGGTTTGTTGATAAAAACACCATCGAGGTAGGGGGCGAGCGCATCCAGGGCAAGACCTTCATCGTGGCTACCGGCTCGGAGCCCAACACCCTGCCCGGTTTCGAGGTTGACCAGAAAGACATCGTGGACTCCACCGGGGCCCTGCGCGTCGAGGATAAGTTCCCCAAGCGGATGCTCTGCATCGGCGGGGGGGCGATTGGGCTCGAGTTCGCCCAGGTCTACAAGCGCATGGGGGCCGAGGTCACAGTGATCGAGTTCATGGGCCAGATTCTGCCCGCCGCCGACCCCGAGACCGCCAATCTGCTGGCTAAAATCCTGGGCAAGCAGGGCATCGCCATCAAAACCCACACCAAAGGCGTGAAGGTCGAGCGCAAGAAAGACGGCCTTTACGTCACCCTCGAGCACACCCAGACCGGCCAGCAGGAAACGCTGGTGGTGGACAAGATTCTGGTGGCCACCGGGCGCAGGCCGCGGGGCAAGGGGCTGGGCCTCGAGGCCATCGGGGTGGTGGTAGACGAGCGCGGTTACATCCCCACCAACGAAAAAATGGAGACCAACGTACCTGGCATCTACGCCATCGGCGACGTCACCCGCCCGCCCCTGCTGGCCCACAAAGCCATGAAGGAGGGCCTGATTGCCGCCGAGAACGCCGCCGGGGGCAACGCGGTAATGGACTACCAGATTCCCAACGTGGTCTACACCAGCCCCGAGTGGGCCGCGGTGGGCCTGACCGAGGAAGAAGCCACCAAGGCCGGCTACAAGGTCAAGGTGGGCAAGTTCCCGCTCTCGGCCTCGGGCCGGGCCATGACCCTGGAAGCCACCGACGGCCTGATCAAGCTCATCGGCGACGCCGAGACCGACCTGTTGCTGGGGGGACATATCGTGGGCCCCAACGCTTCCGACATGATCGCCGAGATCGCCCTGGCCCTGGAGATGGGCGCCACCGTGACTGACGTGGGCCTCACCGTGCACGCCCACCCCACGCTCTCCGAGGGCATCATGGAGGCCGCCGAGCACCTGCACCGCCAGGCCATCCACATCGCCAACCGCTAGGCTTTCTGGTATAACTGCCTTGCATGCGGATTCGTGCGACCCTAAACGCCCTGGCCCTCCGGCTCGACGGCAACGAAACCCCGGAACTGCTGCACAAAGCCCTGGCCGACCTGCCCCCGCTGCCCCTCGAGGTCGAGGTGGCCGGGGTGGTGGGCCAGGGGGTGCTGGAGGCCCTGCTCGAGCTCGGACGCGAGCGGGGCTTGCAGCTCAGGCCGCCGCGGGGCGAGAAATACATCCCCTACACCGAGGTGATTGACCAAACCGTCCGCTCGGGCGTGCGCATCGAGTCGCCGGGCACGGTGGTCATCCTGGGCGACGTAAACGCCGGGGCCGAAGTGGTGGCCGCCGGCGACATTATCGTGGTGGGCAAGCTACGCGGGCTGGCCCACGCCGGGGCCACCGGCCAGGAAGAGGCCGCCATCTGGGCCATGAGCCTGGAGGCCAAGCAGATCCGCATCGCCCATCATGTGGCCCAGGCCCCTGCCGGCGAGGCCAGCGCGCGCAACCCCGAGCGGGCCAGGGTTGTGAATGGCCAGATCGTGCTGGAAGCCTGGGGCAAGCGCTAGGCAGCCCAGGTAATTTTCCCTCACCCCAGGACAAATACGTGGTTGACTGCAACGGGCCAGGGGGCTCTAAAAACCAATCCCCCCCGCCGGCTCTCCGTAGCGCTTGAGCACCAGGTCAATCACCCAGCCCGTCACCGCCACATACAACCAGACCGGCACCGTCCAGCGAGCCCAGGCCTTATGGATAGTAAAGCGCTGCTTGAAGGCGTTGTAGAGCAGCCACAAAACCAGCGGGCCGTTCAGGGCGGCCAGGATGGTGTGGCTGATTAGCAAGGCATAGTACGCACCGCGCCACTCCTCGGGCCCGACGTAGCGGGTGGTGCCATACAGCCCCCATTTGAGCAGGTAAAACACCAAAAACAAAGCGGCCAAACCCGTTGCCAGCAGCATGACCCGTGGGTGCCAGACCCGATCCCCTCGCTTGATCAAGATCACGCCCACCACCACCGCCAAACCCGAAAGCGCAATAAGCGTCGCAGCGATATCTCCCAGTAACTCTCCCATCTAAATCGGCTCCTCACTTGGGCCACAGGGTTCTCCTATGGCATGCTCGAGTAGTGTAGGGGTCTGCGGACTAGTTATCCCTGGCGTTGGCTCACAAATTCGCTGTTGAGTTTTTCCGCCAACCGACGTACCCGCTCCTGCCTCGAGCTGCGGGCATAGCTATAGCCTAGCATAAAAAACCGCTCGGCCTCGTTACGCTTGCCTAACTGGCGCTGTAACTGGGCCAGCCGCAGATAGGCCAGGGCCATCAAGCCGTCGCGCTCCTTGGAGGGGCGGGCAGCTTCCAGCAAGGCCACCGCTTCCTTTAGCAAACCCACCGCCTGCTCGAGCGGGGCCTCACGGGCATCCCGAATAAACACCGCGGCCTGATCGAGCAAGCGTTGCACAAACCCCAGTATATCGAGCCAAAGCACTCAGGGATAGCCTTTTCAATTAACCCTGGCCTTGCGATACAATCACCTGGCTTTATAAAAAGGAAAACAGCCCTATGATCATCCCGCCCCTACCCACCCCCTTCGACCACAACGGCCGCCTCGATACCGAAGCCTTCCGCGCACTGGCCCAGGCCATCGAACCCCATGTGGACGGCCTGCTGTTCTACGGCTCCAACGGCGAGGGCGTTCATCTGACCCGCGAGGAGCGGGCGGCGGGCCTGGCCGTCCAGACCCCCCAGAAGCCCGCCATGGTGGGCCTGATGGAAGAGACCCTGGCCCAGGCCGCCATCGCCCTCGAGGAGGCCGCTAGCCTTGGGGCCAAAGTGCTGGTCACACCCCCCCGCTACTACGAGGCCAACCTGGGCCCCGACGGCCTGCTGCGCTACTTCGGCGGGATTGCCGATATGGGCCGGGCCGAGGTCTGGCTGTACCATGTGCCGGCCAATACCAAAGCCCCGCTACCCCTACCGGTGGTGGCCGAGCTGGCCCGGCACCCCAGGATTGGAGGACTGAAAGACTCCAGCGGGGAGCTGGCCCGCATGGCCTTCTACGCCTCGCAAAACCTGGGCATCCAGCTTTACACCGGCCACGCCCCCACCTTTCTGGGGGCTTTAGCGCACGGCGCCCACGGGGGTATTCTGGCGGTCTCGAACCTGGCCCCCAAACCCTATAAAAGGCTGCTCGAGCTCTGGCGGGCCGGCCAGGTGGCCGAGGCCCAGGCCCTGCAAGCCGAACTCGAGCCCTTTGGCCGGGTGCTGGCCCAGGGGGGCTTTGTGCTCCTGAAGCAGGCCCTGCGCCACCTGGGCCTGCCCGGAGGCTACCCCCGCCCCCCCTACCCTGCCGAAAGCCCGGTCTGGCCTAGCTTCAAGCCCCTTCTGGAAGCCTTCAAAGAACGGGGCTGGACAGTAGGTTAAGGCTCGCTAAGTGAGCAATTCGGTGTTAGGCTACCGCAAATTCGGTAAGCTCAACTGGGAGATAACCATGAAGCGATACGCACCGTGGCTCTTGTTCGTACTGGCTTTGCTGCTGAGCGCTTGCGTACCCCAGGCGGTGCGGCCCCAGCCCCCCCAGGTCGAGCTGTTGCAGTTTAGCCTGGTCTCCATAGACCCCTTCAGCGGGCGGGGCGAGTTTGACGTGCGCCTGCGCCTGACCAACACCAACTCCTTTACCCTGCCCTTGCTGGACAGCACCCTCACCGCCGAGCTGGGGGGCTCGCAGTTCCGCCTGACCCTGCCCGCTCTGGAAATCCCCGCCGGGGCCAGCCGCGAGGCCCAGACCCGCCTGGTGGTGCCCCTGGTGGAGGGCACCCGCGCCCTGGCCAGCCTGGTGGGCGGCCAGAGCACCCGCTTCCGCCTCCTGGGTGAGCTGCGGGTGCAGCTCGGCCCGGCAGTGGTTCCGATTGGGCCGGTGACGCTCCTGGATCGCGAGGTGCGCATCCAGTTCACCTTCCGGCTCCCTACCATCCGCCTGGTCGAGATCCGGCTGGACGGGCTGGCCGTCCGGCTGGTGCTGGAGGTAGAGAACCCCAACCCCATCGGGTTTACCCTGGAGGGCCCGCTGCGCCTCCTGGTTGGCGGGCGGAGCGTGGCCGAGAGCGCGTTCAACCTGGGGCTTGGGCCCAATGGGCGCAACCGGGGCGAGCTGCGCCTGGGTTTGTCGGGGCTGCCGGGCTTTGGGGGTGTGAGCGTAGACCTGGGGCTTACGGCCCGCATTCCGGGCATCCTGGATCGGCCGGTGGTGCAGGTTTTGCAGGGGGTGTTGCGGTAGCCAACGGGCTGTACCCAAACAGCATAGTCTGAGTCTGGTGGTAGACTATCGTTACCCATGCCCGATCTGCCCCTTGAGCTGGCTCAGATTTTTCACGACCCAAACCTGCTGCGGCTGCTCGAGGCCTTCAAAACACCCTGCACCACGGCGGAGGCAGCGCGCAAGCTGGGCGAGCCCGCCAACCGGATTGGTCACCGCGTACACAAGCTCAGGAGAGCGGGCCTCCTGATCGAGGTGAGGCGCCAGGGGCGCAAAGTCTTCTGGCAAGCCCGCTCCCTCAGGCACACCCTACCGCCCTCGAGCGAGCTTTTGGTCGCCAGCCTCGAGCACGTGGACAGGCTGCTGGAAGAGTTGGGCGCTGCCATCAAGAAACAGCTCGAGCGGCGCTTTTTGCTAGGTGACAGGCCTGCCGATCCTGCGCCCACCCTGGTAAGCCTTCAAGACCACCCCGATCTCGAGCCCCTCTTGCCGCAAGTCTACCTGGCCACCAAAGCACTTTCTGAATCGAGCCGCCAGCAGCTACGGGCTCTGACCCACCAAATTCGAGAGGTGGTTCGGTCGGAAGCGAACCGCCAAGGTTCCAAAACCGTGGTGGGCATCTTCGTGGTTGAGCTGAGTGATTGATCTCGCATGACAGCAAAGGCACTTGAAACTGTTATCACACAAACGTAAATGTTTTGTCGAGCCAAAAGGAGGCTACTATGCTCAAGTCACAGCATCAGAGCGATAAAAATTTTCAAACTGTTTCGCTAGTAGAGCAAGCCATCGCGCTCGGAGCAAAGTCACCGCTAGAACTCGATAAAGTTCTAAGGCACATGGGTTTAGAGCCCCGCCTTGTCAACCCCTTTCTTGCAACAAAGGTTAGTTATTTGGGACACACTTATCTTTACCTACCCATCCAAATATCTGACGACCCGGGAGGTCGCCGTTCAATTTATTTTCTCAACACTTCTGAGGAGGCTCCCACTGGATTCATAATTCCCCTTCAAGATGATTCTGACCAAATTTTGGTTCGATGGATTGAGAGAATATCCGGGAATGGTAAGGCGAAAACTGGAGACCAGTATATTGAGCGCATTAGGTACCTGAGTGGCGAAGTTCTTGCCGAGTGCAAGTGCGAGTTAGAAGTTCTTGATGAAGAAAAAGGCCTAGGCCGCTTCAAACAAATGGCAGCGCCTTTTGCAACAATAACACCTTTTGGCAGGGTCTGGATTGGTTGGAGCTTGATACTCATAGAGTGGTAACTATGAACCTCTGGCTTTGGATCGGCGCATTGCTCATGGCTGGCTCTTTGCTGACCTGGGCTGTCACCGGGGTTTCGGGCATGGGCGAGGGAAGTCTGCGGGTTCTGCCCCGGTTGCTGCTAGCACTGGGGCTACTGACTACTCTGGTGGGCCTAGGAAAACGTTTGATGATAATCTAAAGCCTGATGAACGCTGTGCTCGAGGTCACCGGCCTGCGCAAACGCTTTGGCAGTCTGGTTGCGGTGGATGGGGTGAGCCTGCATCTGGCGGCGGGGGAGGTGCTGGCCTTCCTGGGCCCCAACGGGGCGGGCAAGACCACCACCATCAAGATGCTGGCCGGGTTGCTCTGGCCCGATGGGGGCCAGGTGCAACTGCTGGGCCAGAGCCCTCACCAAAACCCCTGGGCCCTGCGCCACCTGGGGGCGGTGCTGGAGGGCAACCGCAACGTCTACTGGCGCATGACCGCACTGGAGAACCTGGTCTATTTTGGGGTGGCCCGTGGGCTGCGCTACCAGGCGGCCCAGCGCCGGGCGCGGGCTTTGCTCGAGCAGCTCGAGCTTGGCGCCAAAAGCCACACCGAGGTGCGCCACCTTTCGCGCGGGATGCAACAAAAGCTCTCGCTGGCGGTGGCCCTGATGCACGACCCCGAGCTTTTGCTCCTGGACGAGCCCACCCTGGGGCTGGACGTGGAGAGCGCCCTGCGGGTCGAAAGCATGGTGCGGGAGCTGGCCCAGGCCGGCAAGGCCATCCTCCTGACCACCCACCAGCTCGAGGTGGCCCAGCGCCTGGCTGGCCGCATCGCCATCATCCAGCAGGGGCGCATTGTGCTAGAGGGCCGCACGCCCGAGCTGCTGGGCCGCTTTGCCGGGGAGCACTACCTGATCGAAACGGAAACCCCGCTCTCACCCGCGCAGCTCGGCCACCTGCGCTCGCTGGGCCTCGAGGGCGAGGGGCCACCATATGTGTACCATGGCGATAGCGACGGATTGTGGCGGCTGCTCGAGGCCCTCAAGCCCACACCCCTCAAGAAGGTAGCGCGGGCCGAGGCCGATCTGCTCGAGGTTTTCCTGAAGGTGGTGGGCCGTGCTTGATCTGTTCTGGGTGGAGTTCAAACGTAGTTGGCTGTATCTGCGCCGTTACCCCAGCGAGTTTGTGGGGGCGGTAGTCAGCCTCAGCATCCTTTTCTTGCTGTTGTTTCTGGGGGCCCGGTTCCTGGCCGGGCCGGGGGCCGACTTCGGCGAGCGAACCGAGGCCCTCCTGGTAGGGTTTTTGCTCTGGACGCTCACCATCTTCGCCTACAACTCGCTTTCCTTTGGCCTTTCGGAAGAGGCCCAGACCGGAACCCTCGAGCAGCTCTTCCTCACCCCCTATGGCCCCATTCCTCTGTTTTTGCTGCGCAACCTGGCCGGCCTGGGAACCCAGCTCCTGATGCTGGGCAGCATTGCCCTGGTGCTAATGCTCCTGACCGGGGCCCGCCTGAGCTTCCCTCTCTTCGTGGTGCTACCTATTCTTACAGTACTGATTGGCAGCTATGGCCTGGGTTTTGCCATGGCCAGCCTGGCCCTGCTTTTCAAACGGGTGCAGCAGATTCTGGGGATCAGCCAGTTTCTGCTAATTTTTTTGTTGCAGGTGCCGCTCGATGGCAGCGGCTGGCTGGCTCAACTGGGCTACTTTCTACCCCTGGCCCCCGGCGCCCACCTGGCCCGGCAGATGATGAGCGCCGGTGCCAGCCTGGACTGGGGCCTGCTGGGCCTAGCCTTTTTGAACGGGCTCTGCTACCTGGGGCTGGGCCTCTTGATCTTTAGCCGGGCCGTGCGTGCGGCCAAGCGACGGGGGCTTTTGTTCGGGTACTAACTCCCAGCAAACAGGCAGGCCCTATTCCAGCCCCCCCACCGCCTGCTCGGCCACCCGCACCAGCTCGCCGGAACGAATCAGTTCGCACAGGCGGGCCAGCTCGGGCTTGAGGTAGCGGTCGCGGTCGAGGTGGGGGATCTCCTGCCGTATACGGCGGTAGACCGCCTCCACCCCCCGGCCCGGGCGCAGCGGGGCGTGGAAGTCGAGGGCCTGGGCCGCCGAAGCCAGCTCGATGGCCAGCACCCAGAGGGTGTTCTCGAAGATGCTACGGGCCTTGCGGCAGGCAATGGTGCCCATCGAGACGTGGTCTTCCTGGTTGGCGCTGGTGGGAATCGAGTCCACCGAGGCCGGGTGGGCCAGCACCTTGTTCTCGCTCACCAGGGCCGCCGCGGTGTACTGGCTGATCATCAGGCCGGAGTTGAGGCCGCTGCCCTCGGCCAGGAAGGCCGGTAGGCCCGAGAGGGAGGGGTTCAGCATCTGCTCGATGCGGCGCTCGGAGATGCTGGCGATTTCGGCCAGGGCCATGCCAGCGTAGTCGGCGGCCAGGGCCAGGGGCTGGCCGTGAAAGTTGCCCGCCGAAAGGGTACGGCCCTCTTCGGGCAGCACCAGGGGGTTGTCGGTGACGCTTTGGAGCTCGCGCAACAGCACCGCCCGCACGTGCTCGAGCGCATCGCGGCTGGCCCCGTGCACCTGGGGGGCAGCCCGCAGGCTGTAGGCATCCTGTACCTTGTCGCAGTCCTGGTGCGAGCGCATAATTTCCGAGTCTTCCAGGAGCTTGCGCACGTTGGCGCAGGTCGCCCGCATACCGGGGTGGGGGCGCAGGCGGGCCACCGCTTCGTCGAAGGGCCGGTGGCTGGCCTTCAGGGCCTCCACGCTCATGGCCACCGCGATATCGGCGGTTTTGAGCAGCACCTCGCTATCCAGAAGCAACAGCCCCAGCAGCGAGGCCATGGCCTGGGTGCCATTAATCAGCGCCAGCCCTTCCTTGGCCTGCAACTCCAGCGGCGCCAGACCCACCGCCCGCAGCACCTCCGCCGCAGGCCGCACCTGGCCCTGGTAGGTCAGTTCGCCCTCGCCCATGAGCGGCAGACACATGTGGGCCAGGGGGGCCAGGTCGCCCGAGGCCCCCACCGAGCCCTGCGAGGGCACCACCGGAATCAGGTCGTGGTTCAGAAAATTCAAAAGCCGCTCCACCACCTCCACCCGCACCCCGGAGTAGCCCAGGGCCAGGCTCTGGGCCCGCAGCAAAAGCATCCCCCGCACCACCTCGGGGGCGAACGGCTCCCCCACCCCAATGGCGTGCGAGAGCAGCAGGTTGCGTTGCAGCAGCCGGAGGTCTTTGGCCTCGATGCGCACCGTGGCCAGCTTGCCAAAGCCGGTATTGAGGCCATAGACCGGCTGGTTTTGCTCGACGAGCTGCTCCACAAAGGCCCGGCAGCGCAGCAGGCGCCCCCGTGCGGCTTCGCTCAGGCGCACCGACGCTTTTTCCCGCACCACCCGGCGAAAATCGGCCAGGCTCAGTTCTGTATCCAGTTCTAGCATCGCTTCCTCGCTTGACCCATTGCCGGGCAAGGTTGTATATACAAGTGAGAGGATAAACGGTGAAATACCTGCGCGTCAAGGAAGCCGTGTTGCAGGAGCTGCGCAAGCCCAGCCCCGGCTTTCCCCTATCGGAGAACAGCCTGGCCCGCCGCTTCGGGGTGAGCCGCATGACCGCCCGCCGGGCCTTGCAGGAGCTCGAGCAGGAGGGGTGGCTCCAGCGCACCCAGGGCCGCCACAGCACCCCCGCCCCCCGGCGCTTTAGCCAGGGCTTCCTGCGGGTGCGCCCCTTCTACGAGTTCGCCCAGGCCCAGGGGGCCAGGCCCAAAACCCAGGTGATGGCCGCCGAGTTGCGCCCCACGCCCCCAGAGGTACAGGCCCGGCTGGGGGTAAAGCAGGCGGTTTATGTGGAACGGCTGCGCTTTCTGGACGAGGAGCCGGTGCAGCGCGAAGCGCGGTATCTGAATGCCGAGCTGTGTGGGGAAATCCTCGAGCACGACCTCACCAGCGAGTCCATCCACGACCTGCTCGTCCACACCCTGGGCCTGCCCCTGACCAAAGTCTGGCAGCGGCTGGAGGCGGTGGCTTTGCAGCAGGAAGTCGCCCGCCTGCTCCAGCAGCCCGAAGGCGCACCGGCCCTGCGCCTCGAGCGGGTCACCTACACCCTCCTTCAGCCCGTCACCTGGGTGGAGTACCTGATGCGGGCCGACCGCTACTACCTGGAAGACACCTTTATCCCCCAAGGAGAACGCCCATGAGCTACAGAGCCCCCCGCGGAAACCAACGCACGGCCCCAGGCTGGATTCAGGAAGCCGCCAAACGGATGCTCTTAAATAATCTCGACCCCGAGGTGGCCGAAAAACCCGAGGAGCTGATCGTCTACGGCGGGCGCGGCAAAGCAGCCCGCAGCCACGAGGACTTGCAGCGCATCCTGGCGGTGCTCGAGCGCCTGCAAAACGACGAAACCCTGCTGGTGCAGTCGGGGCGGGCGGTGGGGGTCTTCAAGACGCAGCCCCTGGCCCCACGGGTCATCCTCGCCAACTCCAACCTGGTGCCTAACTGGGCCACCTGGGAGGAGTTCGACCGGCTGGATCGACTGGGCCTTATGATGTACGGCCAGATGACCGCCGGAAGCTGGATCTACATCGGCACCCAGGGCATCCTGCAGGGCACCTACGAGACCTTCGCCGCTGCGGCCCGCAAGCACTTTGGCGGCTCGCTGAAGGGCACCATCACCGTGACGGGCGGGCTGGGCGGCATGGGCGGGGCCCAGCCCCTGGCCGTCACCCTCAACGGCGGGGTGGCTATTTGCGTGGAGATAGACCCCGAGCGCATCCAGCGCCGCCTGGACACCGCCTACCTGGACGTGCGGGCCGATACCCTGGACGAGGCCCTGCGGCTGGCCGAGGAGGCCAAACGCAAAGGCCAGCCCCTCTCCATCGGCCTGCTGGGCAACGCCGCCGAGGCGCTGCCCGAGATGGTGCGGCGGGGCTTCACCCCCGATCTGGTCACCGACCAGACCAGCGCCCACGACCCCCTGTACGGCTACATTCCCATCCTGAAAGCCGACGAAGACCCGGCTCTGCTGCGCCAGCACGACCCCGAGGGCTACAAAAAGCGCGTACTGGCCGATATGGCCACCCACTGCCGGGCCATGGTGGAGATGCAAAAGCAAGGCGCGGTGGCCTTTGACTACGGCAACAACCTGCGGGCTTTCGCCAAGCTGGGGGGCTTCGAGGACGCCTTCAGCTACCCCGGCTTTGTACCGGCCTTCATCCGCGACCAGTTCTGCGAGGGGCGGGGGCCTTTTCGCTGGGTGGCGCTCTCGGGCAAGCCGGAGGACATCTACAAAACCGACCAGGCCCTGCTGAAGCTCTTCCCCGAGGACGCGGGCCTGCGCCGCTGGCTCACCGAAGGGGTCAGGAAGTTCAAGTTCCAGGGCCTCCCGGCCCGCATCTGCTGGCTGGGCTACCGGGAGCGCGATAAGGCCGGGCTCCTGTTCAACGAGATGGTACGCAAGGGCGAGCTCGAGGCCCCCATCGTAATTGGGCGCGACCACCTCGACGCGGGCAGCGTGGCCTCCCCCTACCGCGAGACCGAGGCCATGCTGGACACCTCTGACGCGGTGGCCGACTGGCCCATCCTGAACTTCGCCCTGAACGCCGTCTCGGGCGCGGCCTGGGTCAGCTTCCACCACGGCGGCGGGGTGGGGATGGGCTACAGCCTGCACGCCGGGCAGGTCACGGTGGCCGACGGCTCGGAGGAGGCCGCCTACCGCCTCGAGCGCGTCCTCACCAACGACCCCGGCACCGGGGTGATGCGCCACGCCCACGCCGGTTACGAACAGGCGAAAAACGTCGCGCGGGAGCGCGGGCTCGATCTGGCCGGGTGGGAGAAGTAGCGTGGCGAAAAGGCTCGAGCAAAAACTAGCCCAGATTGCCGAGCTGCGGAGGGGCGAACCCACGCCCGCCGCCATCCAGACCCTTCAAAGCATCGTGGCCAAAGACGAGGGCGCCGCGGTAGCCAGGGCCGCCGAACTGATGATGGAGTGGGGTTTATTTGACCAGCAGGCCCATCTGGCCCAGGCCTTCAAACGGCTGCTGGCAGGCGGCGCAGAAACCGACCCCCAGTGCTGGGGCAAGGTGGCGCTGATTAAGGCCCTGCGAACCCTGGGCTGGCACGACCCCGAGGTGTATTTGCTGGGCTGCCGCTGCGTGCAGCTCGAGCCGGTCTGGGGCGGTCAGGAGGACAGCGCACCATCGCTACGGGCTCTGTCGGCGCAGGCCCTAGCCGAGTGTCCTGGTGTCTCTTACGACCGCGCGATAGACGCGCTGGTAATTCTGCTGGCCGACCCAGCCTGGAACGTGCGGGTCGGCGCTGCACAGGCCATTGCCAGCCTGGGCTACCCCCAGGGCGCACCCCTGCTCAAGCTAAAGGTGCTCCTGGGCGACCTCGAGCCCCGAGTGGTAGGGGCCTGCCTGGAAGGCCTCCTCCACCTTGCCCGCACCGAGGCTATACCTTTTCTGCGGGAGCTGCTGGGGCATAAAGATACCGCGGTTCGTCTGGAAGCGGTCTGTGCGTTGGCGGCCTCGAGCCTGCCCGAAGCCGTGAACCTGGCCACCAGCACCTGGAAAACCCTCACCGACCCCCGCTCGCGTAAGGCCGTGATTGCCGCGCTTGCCAGTTCACACACACCCGAGGCCCTGGACTTCCTGCTGGAATTGCTGTCCAAGGCCAGCCGCTCCGAGGCGATGGCGGTGCTGGGAGCCATCGGCCCCCGGCTGCGCGAACCCGAACTGCTCGAGCGGGCCCGGCAGGCAATCGCCCAGAACCCCAGCCCCGCCTTGCGAGACGAGCTCGAGGCCCAGCTATGAACCGTGTCTTCGTCGGTATCTCCGAGCTATACACGCCCAACGAAAGGCTCGAGCAGGCCGCTTTGGCCGTGCAGGACGGGCGGTTTGTCTGGGTGGGAATCGAGTCCAATCTACCCAGCGAATATCGAAGCTGGCCCCAAACCGACCTGGGCGGGCGCGGGGTGGTGCCCGGCATCGTGGACGCCCACACCCACCTGGTCTACGGCGGCGACCGGCTGGGCGAGTACCTGCAGCGCGCACGAGGCGACAGCTACGAGGCCATCCTGGCCGCGGGCGGTGGGATTTACGCCACGGTGCGGGCCACCGACGCGGCCTCCGAAGAGGAGCTATACGAGCTGGCGCGGGCTCGAGCGCACATCTTCCTGGCCCAGGGGGTCACCACCCTGGAAATCAAGAGCGGCTACGGCCTCCTGCCCGAGGCCGAACTCAAAATGCTGCGGGTGATCAAAAAACTCAAAGAAACCCTACCCCAGCGGGTCTTCCCCACCCTGCTGGCCCACGTGATCCCCCAGGGCTGGGCGCGCGGGGGGTACGTGGAGATGTTCTGCCAGGAACTCATCCCCGAGGTGGCCCGCAGCGGGCTGGCCGAGGCGGTGGACGTCTTCTGCGACCAGGGAGCCTTTACGCTCGAGGAAACCCGGAAAATCCTCGAGGCCGCCCTGTCCCACGGCCTAAAGATTAAGCTCCACGCCGAGCAGATCGCCCACACCGGAGCCACCCGGCTGGCAGCGGAACTGGGGGCTTTGTCGGCGGACCACCTTGAGCAGTCCACCCCCGCCGACTGGCAGGCCCTGGCCCTAAGCAGCACCGTGGGCACCGTTCTGCCGGGCGCTGCGGTGATCCTGCGCAAGCCCTTCCCCAAGGCCAGAGCCATGTGGGATGCAGGCGTAAAGGTAGCAATTGCCACCGACCACAACCCCGGCAGCAGCCCGCTTTATAGCCCCTGGCTGGGGATGCAGCTCGCTATTAGCCTGGGCGGCCTGAGCGCCGAGGAAGCCCTGGTGGCCCATACCGCGCACGCCGCCCTCGCGCTGGGGCGGGCAGACCTGGGCCGGATTGAGGTGGGGGCACAGGCCGATTTTGTGGTGCTGAACTCGAGGAAGGCGCTCGAGGGCCTCTACCGCTGGGGGCATCTGCCCTTGTGGAAAGTGTTCGTGGGTGGGACAGATTGTGTTGCCACCTAGCCGCTTTCACTCCAGCGCCCGCCACAGATACCAAGCTGCGTGGGAGCGGTAGGGCCTAAAGCGCTCGCCCAGCGCCTCTAGCTCGTCCCGCTCGGCCACCCCGTACAGCTTCTGGGCGCCTTTACGGATACCCAGATCCAGCACTGGCCAGACATCGGGGCGGCCCAGGCCAAACATCAAAAACATCTGCACCGTCCAGACCCCAATGCCCTTTACCTGGGTCAGGTGCGCAACAAGTGCCTCGTCGGGCTGGTGCTCGATCTCCCGCAGCCCCCCTTCCAGCGCGAAGCGCGACAAGTCCTGCACGTAGCGGGCTTTGGCGCTGGATAGCCCCACCGCCCGTAAGTCCTCGAGAGCAGCCCGGTACAGCACCTCGGGCTCGATGGCAAAGCGGCTGGATAAGCGCTGCCAGATAGTATCGGCGGCCTTGCCTGAAAGCTGTTGGCCAACAATGGAGCTGAGTAGCACCTGGTAAGGTGCGCGCCGCGGAAATGGGTGGGGTGCAAAGGGAGCCGGGCCGTGTTGGTGGGCCAGCTTTCGCATAACTGCATCGGCAAAGTCGACCTGGAGTCTAGGGAGCCTCGAGCGAGCCATGGCCGATTCTACCCCTCCCGCCGCCACTCTCCCGACTTACCCCCCGACTTGTGTAGCAAGCGCAGGCTGGCAATTTCAAGGCCCTTGCTGGCCGCCTTGAGCATGTCGTAGACAGTGAGGGCAGCCACCGCGCAGGCCGTCAAAGCCTCCATCTCCACCCCGGTCTCGGCCTTGGTCTTGACAGTGGCGGTAATGTGAACGCGGGCTTCCTCTGGCCGGAACTGCAGTCGCACTTCGGCGCTGGTGATGGGCAATGGATGGCACAGGGGAATCAGATCTCCAGTTTTTTTGGCTGCCATTATCCCGGCCAGCTGGGCTACGCTCAGGGGATCGCCTTTGCCCACCCCACCTTCCTGGAGGGCTTCCACTGCCTCCGGGGTAAGCAACACGGTCGCCTCAGCAGTCGCCGAGCGCAGGGTGGCGGCTTTCTCGCTTACGTCCACCATGCGCGGCTTTCCGTCTTCAAAGTGTGTGAGCTTCCCCATATACCAAGCCTACTTCAAATGTCCTTTCGCTCAAAAATTAGCAGGGCCAGCACAGAAAACCCTACGGTGTAGATGATGAGCAGTGGCAGTCCCAACCCCACTGCCGCCGGGCGGATGTACAGGTCGAGGTAGCTGGTCAGCAAGAACGGCTGGATAGCCGGAAAGGCAATTAGGAGGCGCATCAGGAGGAGCGTCGAGACTGCCGCCAAAGCCGCCGAAGTGGTACTCAAGAAAATGACCGCGTAGAGCATGGCCAACGCCGAAAGTGGCCAGAGCACCACACCGGCCAGCGCATGGGCCCGCAGCAGCTCCGTCAGGGCCCCTACAGGGCTAAGCTGGCCCACGCCGGCAAAGCTACCCGCGCCCAGGCCGGTTCCACCAAAAAAGCTCCCCAGGCCAAAGGGTAGGCCTGCCAGCAACGAACCCACCAAGCTGATTGCCAGCAGAATGAAGGGGTAGACCAGCACCACGATAATTTTGGCCAAAAGCAGGCGGCTGCGGGGACTGGGCCGCAGCAACACCGACTTGAGGGTGCCCATCGAGACCTCCGAGCCCAGCACCTCCGCTGCAGCCATGGCGGTTAGAAAGGGGAACAAAAAATCCATCCCGGTCAGCAGGGATAAGGCCGGCACCTGCCAACCCGAGACCAGCTCGAGGCCGTACTGAGCACGCAAACCAGGCGCAAAGGCCCACAACAGGGGTAGCACCAGGGCGGCCAGCAAGCCAATCTGCACCGAGCGCAGCCGCATCAGTTTGCCGAACTCCCAGATCAATACGCGCAGCATGGTTCGCTCCCGATAAGAAGCCCAGGGCCTTGCATTCGTATGCTGATTTTAGCTCTAAGCATTTTTTACCCTTTCGCGGTAGTAATCGTAGAGGTCGAAGTAGTCGGGTTCCAAGAACTGCACCTGGTAGTGCTCACGCACCAGGGCGGCCAAGGCCACGCTGGGCGAACCCTCAAAAATCACATTCACGCCGCGCAGACTCACGTTTTGTACGCCTGGCACTGTTTTCAGGAAGGCCGCAGCTTTGGCTGGGTCATCCACGCGCAGGCGGTAGGTCTCACCCTTGGTACCGAGCTTAACCTCCTCCAAAAGCCGCCCACCTCCCAGAATGCCAACTTTATCCACATAGGCCGAGACTTCGCGCAGGTGGTGGGTGGAGAGCAGCACCGCCACGCCTTTCCAGGCCAGCTCTGCTAGAATCTCGTGCACCTTGTTGATGCCCTGGGGGTCCAGGCCGCTGGTCGGCTCATCCAGAATCAGGATTTGCGGCTCGTGCAGAATAGCCGAGGCCAGTCCCAGGCGTTGGCGCTGGCCCAGTGAGTAGGTGCGCACTGGCTGGTCGGCCACGGCCAAAAGCTCGAGCCGCACCAACACCTCCCGGATACGGGCTTCCGCGTCGGCCATACCGGTTAGGAAAGCGATCATCTCCAGGTTCTGCCTTCCGGTCATGTGTGGATAAAAGGCCGCCGGAGCCTCCACCACCGCCCCCAGGGCCCGTCTTGCCACATAGCCACCGTTGTAGACGTCCTGCCCCAGCATTCGCACCACCCCGGAGGTAGGAAAGGCCAGACCCGTGAGCAGGCGAATCAGGGTGGTCTTGCCGGAGCCGTTGGGCCCGGCCAGGGCATACACCTCGCCCGGCTGTACGGCGAAAGTGATGTTTTCTAGCACGGGTTTGCGTCCGTACTTTTTCCCCAGCCGCTCGGCCTCGAGGGCGGCTCCCGGGGTGCTGCTGACCTCAGCTTCACTCATGGGTGCGATTATACGCGCGTAACGCGCCAGGATATGTTCACCTGTGGCCCCTCCTTAACCTAGAGTGCCCCACGAGCACCGTTGAGCGTTGGGGTAGACTGTGAGACGTGATTTATTCGCTCGAGCAAGCCCCAAAGCAACCCCTGGGCGAAGTGGCCGATCTACAACAGCTCCTCAAAGCCGGCCTGCCCGTAACGCCTACCCTGGTGCTGGAGGGGGTAGAAACCGAGTTCTACCAGCTAGGCAACCTGGCCGAGCAGATCCGGCGGGCCTTTGAAGGGGTGTTTGGCGCACGCCTGGACGAAGAAAAGCTGGAAAAGGCCTGTGCTTTTGCGGAAAAGCTGCTGCGCGAGTCGTACCTGCTGCCCGAACGCGCCGACGAGGTTCGCGCGGCCTTGCCGGAAGGCCCGGTGCTGGTACGCTACGCGGGCGAGGCTCCTTTTGGCCTCGAGGCCGGCAAACAAGAAGCTCTATGGGCCCTCAAGCGCCTGTGGGCCAGCCGCTGGCAACTCGACGCGGTGCTGCTACGGGGGCCCGAGCTAGCCCCCCCCGAGGCGGCCAGCCTGGTACAAGCAGCAGGGGATGAACTAGTTCTGGATGAGGCACTCTCGGCGCAGGCCGGTCTGGTGTTGGGACGCGCGGTCAAGGTCTGGGCCAGCCAGGGCCGGGTGGTACGGGTGGTATAGGAGAAGTAGATGTACGACAGTCACATGCACACCTCCCTCTGCAAGCACGCCGTGGGCACGCCCACCCAGTATGTGCAGGCCGCCAAGGACGCCGGGCTCGAGGGCATCGTCATAACCGACCACAGCCCCATGCCGACCTGGTTCGACCCCGAGGTGCGCATGGAGCTGGAGGAGCTACCCTTCTACCACGCCCTGCTCGAGCGGGTGCGGGCCGAGGCCGGCGATTTTTACGTGGGAATTGGCCTCGAGGCCGACTATCACCCCGGCACCGAGTACTTTGTGAAAAGGCTTCTGTCCAGCTACGACTACGACTACATCATCGGCTCGGTGCACTACCTGGGAGCCTGGCCTTTCGACAACCCACGCTATGCGAGCGAGTTCGAGGAGCGCGACCTGCGCGCGGTCTACCGGGCCTACTTCAAGCTGGTGGCCGAAGCCGCCCGCACGGGCCTTTTTCACGCCATTGGGCACCTGGACCTGCCCAAGGTGATGGGCTACCGGCCCCCCGAAGGCTACGCCGACCTGGCCGAGGAGGCCCTGCAGGTGATTGCGGGTGAGGGGCTGGCCCTGGACGTCAACACCGCCGGATGGCGCAAAAAAGCCGGCGAAATCTACCCCAGCCCCGAGCTCCTAGAGCGGGCCCGCGCCCTGGGGATTCCCGTGGTGCTGGGCTCCGACGCCCACCGCCCGGAGGACGTGGCCCACCGCTTCGCCGACGCGGTAAAACTGTTGAAATCGCTGGGCTATACCCAGGCTGTGGTGTTCAGGTCAGGGAAGCCAGCACCCTATGCTTTATGAGCATTTACCTACTGCTGGGAGTCTTGCTGGTGCTGGTGTTGCTGTTGCCGGGGGTGTTGCTGGCAGTTTGGTTCGAGCGACGCTATGGGCCGCAGTTTGAGCGATGGGTGCAGCAAGTAAAGCGCCGATGGCGGCTCTAGTGCTCCGGTAACTTAATTCCTGCGATGGATTTGGCTCCTTTAGTATCTGGGAGTTGCTTTGAGCGCTTCATTTTGGGAACTTCACGGCATATCAATTTTTAACTTACCAAACCACTAGCCTGGCAGACGCAGACCGATGTTTTCCCTGTGAACCCAATGGCTTTTGGCATTAGGCTAATACCATGAACCGTAAAGACCTGGCGGGGATGCTCGAGTACGCCGCCGACTTGATGGAGGTGCTGGGCGAGGGGGAGTTCCGGGCTAGGGCCTACCGCAACGCCGCCCGCAACCTGGAGCAGCAGGAGGCCGAACTGGCCGAGCTGGCCGCACAGGGCTTCAAGGGGGTGCCGGGGGTGGGGCCGGCGCTGGCCCCCCTGCTCACCGAGATTGTGCAGACCCAGGAGTTCCCTTACCTGGCCGAGCTCGAGGGCCGCGTACCGCCGGGGGTGCTCGAGCTCTTCCGGGTGCAGGGCCTGGGCCCCAAGCGCATCCGGGCGCTGTGGGAGAACGGGGTCAATAGCCTAGAAGAACTGGTGCGCTGGGCCGAACAGGGCAAAATCCGCGCCCTGCCGGGCTTTGGGGCCAAGAGCGAAGCCAGCCTGCTCGAGGCGGCTCGCTACGCCCTGAGCAGTATGCGCCGGGTGCTGCTGCCGGTGGGGCTGGAGGCAGCCCGGCTGCTACTGGCCGACCTGGAAAACGCCGGACTGAAAGCCGAACTGGCTGGCAGCGTGCGGCGGGGGCTGGAAACCGTGGGCAATCTGGATCTGGTGGTGGTGGGCACCCCCCAGCAGGTGCGCTCGGCGCTGGGCCGCTTCGTGGAGGAGGCGCAGGGAGACATACTGCTGGGGCGGCTCGAGGGCCTGCCTTTGCGGGTGTTCTGCACCGATGCGGCCTCGTTTGGCAGCGTGCTGGTGCAGGCCACGGGTTCGCGGGAGTGGCTGGAAGCCCTGGGCGCCATTCCCCCTGCGCTTGCAACCGAAGAGGCGGTGTTCGAGGCCCTGAACCAGCCCTTTGTGCCGGCCTACTGGCGAGAAAAGGAGCACCTGGGACTGCCAGCACCCCAGGCCATGCTGCAACCCCCGCAGCTCCGGGGCCTGATTCACGTGCACTCCACCTACTCCGACGGCAGCGCCACCCTGCGCCAGATGGCCGAGGCCGCCATGGCGCAGGGCCTCGAGTACATGGTGATCTGCGACCACTCCCAGACCGCGGCCTACGCCGGGGGCCTGCGCCCAGCGGACGTGCTGCGCCAGTGGGCCGAGATCGAGGCCCTCAACGCCGATCTGGCCCCCTTCCGCATCCTGCGCGGCATCGAGTCCGACATCCTGCCCGATGGCTCCCTGGACTACCCCGACGAACTGCTGGCCCGCTTCGAGGTGGTGGTGGGCAGCCTGCACGCCAGTCTGGGCCTGAGCAAGGCTGAGCAGACCCAGCGCCTCTTGCGGGCCCTGGACAACCCCTACCTGAGCATCCTGGGCCACCCCAGCGGGCGGCTGCTGCTACGGCGCAAAGGGGCCGAGGCCGACTGGGAGGCGGTGCTGGAGCGCGCCCGGCAAAACCACAAGGCGGTGGAGCTCAACTGCAACCCCTACCGCCTCGACCTGGACTGGCGGCTCATGCTGGCCTGGCGCGATCGGCTCAACTTCTCGCTGGGCCCCGATGCCCACAGCCTCGAGGGCCTCTCCGATATTCAGTACGGCCTGCTCTACGCCCACAAAGCAGGCCTGCACCCCGACCAGATTGTAAATACATGGCCCGCCGAACGGGTGATGGCGCTGAAGAAGATGGGCTAGTGGTTGGTCTCGGCGCCCACCAAGAGTTCGGCCTCGCGCTGCAAGAAGGCCCTTAGCACATCGGTGACGGTCACAATGCCCACCAGCTTACCCTCGTGCACCACCGGCAGGCCCCCCACCTTGTGCTCGAGCATCAGCTTGGCGGCGGCCTGCAGGGGCATGGTGTCGGCCACAGTGATGGGGTCGCGGGTCATGATCTCGCCCACAGTGAGCTTGGAAATCAGATAGTTGAGCTCCCAGATGGAAAGCGTGGTGGCATCGGAGGGCATGGCTTCCTTGAGGTCGCGGTCAGTGATGATACCGATCACCCGACCTTCCTTGACCACCGGCAAGCGGCGGAAGCCCCCCTTTTTCATGATCTGCGCAGCCTCGGGCACGGTAATGTCGGGCGTAACCACATCGGGGTTGGGGGTCATGCAGTCTTTCACCAGCATTGCTATCACCTCGAGTTCAAGTTACTCCCCAAGGCAGGGGGCAGATGTCTCTACAGTCCGGGTAGGGGCGGGCATAGCCTTAGAATGTGGGGACTTTGCGTATCCTGATTGCCTATGCCAGCCGCCTGGGCAGCACGCGCGAGATCGCCCAGGTAATTGGGGAGGTGCTGGTCCGACGGGGCATCGGGGTGGAGGTACGGCCGGTGGAGGAAGTAGAGCACCTCGAGGGCTACCAGGCCGTGATGGTGGGCAGCCCAATCCGTGAAGGGCGGTGGCTCCCAGAAGCCAGGGATTTCGTACAGACACACCGCGATGCCCTGCGCCAGCTACCCCTGGTGTACTTCGCGGTTTCGGGCTTGATGAGCAACCCTACACCCGAGCATTTTCATGAGGTCTACGGGTATCTGTCCGAGGTTCGAGCGATGGCGGAGCCCTGGGAAGTGGGTATTTTTGCTGGCTCGCTGGATTACGACCGCCTCGAGCCCCACCAGCTTTTCAAGGTATTGAGCAAGGGGCTGCCCGAAGGCGATTTCAGGCGCTGGCAGGATGTGCAGGCCTGGGCCGAGGATGTGGCCGACCGGCTGCTGCTCGAGCAAGCCCAACAGCAGGTCAGCCGATCCGGCGAGAAATCGTTCAGGCCCTCTTCCAGTGATACACCAAAGCCGGGGTGAATGCCTTTATTACGGCGCTTCAGCTATCTTTTGCGCTTACCACTGCCGCCCAACAGCCCCCCCAGCACCCCCCGCACGATGCGCTGCCCCTCGCGGCTGGCCAGGAAGCCCACTGCCCCTTTGGCCAGGTCGCCCAGCAAGTTGCCCCCTGCGGGCTGGGCCGGGGCCTGAGGTTTGGCGCCCGAAGGGGCCGGCTGCACCGATTCGGCGGCGCGGGCCCGCAGGATTTCGTAGGCCGACTCGCGGTCAAGGGCCTTTTCGTAGTGCCCGTACACCGGCGACTGCTGGATCACCTGCCGGCGCTCTTCGGGGCTGAGCGGCGGCAACTGGGTGCGGGGTGGGTAGATGAGGGCCCGCTCCACAATGCTGGGAATGCCTTTTTCGTCCAGGGTCGAGACCAGGGCCTCGCCCACCCCCATCTCCAGAATGACGGTCGCCACGTCGAGTTTGGGGTTGGGCCGGAAGGTTTCGGCAGCGGCCTTGACCGCTCTCTGGTCGCGCGGGGTGAAGGCCCGAAGCGCGTGCTGCACGCGGTTGCCCAGTTGCCCCAGCACCTCGTCGGGGATGTCCAGGGGATTCTGGCTCACGAAGTAGACCCCCACGCCCTTGCTGCGGATGAGCCGCACCACCTGCTCGATTTTTTCCCGCAGGGCCTTGGGAGCTTCGTCGAAGAGCAGGTGAGCTTCGTCGAAGAAGAAGACCAGCTTGGGTTTTTCGGGGTCGCCCACCTCCGGGAGCCGCTCGAACAGTTCGGAGAGCATCCACAGCAAGAAGGTGCTGTAGAGCTTGGGGGACTGCATCAGCTTATCGGCGGCCAGGATGTTGATGACCCCTTTACCGCCCTGGGTCTGGATAAGGTCTTCGAGCTCGAGGGCCGGTTCGCCAAAAAACCGATCCCCCCCCTGTTCTTCCAGCGCAATGAGGCCGCGCTGGATGGTGCCAATGGAGGCCGCCGAGATGTTGCCGTACTCGGTTTTGAACTTCTCGGCGTTGTCACCCACATACTGCAGCATGGCCCGCAGGTCTTTGAGGTCCAAGAGCAAGAGTCCGTTGTCGTCGGCAATCTTGAAGACCAGGGTGAGCACCCCGCTCTGGGTTTCGTTGAGGTCGAGCAGGCGGGCCAGCAAGAGCGGCCCCATCTCCGAAACGGTCGCGCGCACCGGGTGCCCTTGCTCACCGAAAACGTCCCAGAACACCACCGGGCAGGCTTCGAAGCGGAAGTCCGTAAGGCCCAGCTTTTCAATGCGCTCGGCGATTTTGGGGTGCTCGCCTCCGGGCTTGCACAAGCCCGAGAGGTCGCCCTTCACATCGGCCATAAAAACCGGTACGCCAATGCGAGAAAGCTGCTCGGCCAGCACCCGCAGGCTCACGGTCTTGCCGGTGCCGGTGGCCCCGGCAATCAGGCCGTGGCGGTTGGCCATCTTAGGATAGAGGAATACTTCGGATTCACCTTTGGCAATGGGAATGGGCTCTGGCATACTGGACTCCTGCGAAGTACCCCACGGGAAGCATCCCCCTTGGCCCGTCGCAGCAAGCAGCGTTTTCCTGTTCGAATAGCTATATGCGCTTCCCGCGGGGGCCCCAGGATGAGGGAAAATCCAATGGCAGGGCACTCAGTCATAATACTTTTGATGCCGCAAAAGCTGTATAGCCCTTGGTCGCACAGCTTGCAGACCGCCATCTGGCGGCGGGAATGGGGCCGGTTGTACGCACTGGTGGAGGCCGAGCTTCCGACCCCAGCGGCCCTGCGCCTCTCCAACCCCCCTGCCTTTACAGACTTTACAGACCCCCACGAAGCCCGCTTCGATATCGAGGTAATCCTCCTTTCGTGGGCACTCCCCGGCTTTGTGGCTTATATAGAGGCGCTCAGTACATGGCTGGGTAAGAGCGCCTTCCTCGAGCCCGATACCCCTTACCCCTGGTTGGAACGCTGGCCTGGCGACCTGAAGCAGCCTCCGGCTGAACCGCCCGACCTGTGGGATGAGCTGCTCGGGCGTTTGCGCTGGCCCAACCCCGATGGCTTTGTGGCTGCCAGTCTGCTGCAACTGATGGCGACAGCTCGAGGCGTGGTTCGCTACCGCGAAGGGTTATCTCAGTAAACGCGCCCACCCAGCGGCACCTCACGCTCGGCCGAAAGCAACACCACCCGCCCCTGTTCATCGGGCAGGCCCAGCACCAGCACCTCGGACTTAAAACCGGCGATGTGGCGTTCGCCCAGGTTGGTCGCACAGATGACCAGCCGCCCCACCAGGGTCTCGGGGGTGTAGAGATCGGTGAGCTGGGCGCTGCTCTGCTTGACTCCGAGTGAACCCAGGTCTATCCACAGTTGGTAGGAAGGTTTGCGGGCTTTGGGATGGGGTTCGGCTTTTTGAATACGTCCAACGCGCAGCTCGAGGAGCTGAAAGGCTTCATATGGCGACATGGAGCAAGTTTCTATGTTTGATAGCCTGCCGTCAAGCTGGTTGGGTCGAGCTTTTCGGAGCCTGTAGGGGTGGTCGGAAGGTAGGAATACAGCTGTTTTGCCTTTAGGCTCTCTTGTGTTATTCTCGAGGTCGCGTCCTCGGTCTGACGCGGCGCACCAGCGTGAACCGGGTCAGGGCCGGAAGGCAGCAGCCCTAAGCGCCACGGAGCGGGTGCCGTCAGGGAGCCGGGGACGCTTTTTGTTTTTTTCGTCCTGGGGTGATGTGTGGAGAAGTCCCCAAGCTAGGCGTTTTTTGAAGGGATTAATCTAGACCGGACAATAAAAGTGCCCCATCACTCATTTCCCTCATCGTGGGTTCCCGCGGGAAACGCAAATGCACTGCAGCAGGCCAAGAGGTGAAGCTTCCCGCGGGTATTTGAAGCCAGCTGCGAAGCGGCAAACTTGACCGCTTCTCACCAAACAGCAACGTATACTTCGCTCTGGGATGTTGCAGCGTTATTTGTTGCGCGAAACGTTGTCGCTGTATCTGCTGGGCGTGCTGCTATTCGTCGGGCTGATCACCTTCGATCTGCTCTCCTCGCTGTCGGGGGCCTTCTTGAGGGCCAAAACCCCTGTGGCTGAGATTGCCCAGATGGTGGCCTACCGGGTGCCCTATACCCTGGGCATCGCACTGCCGCTGGGTCTGGTGTTCGCGCTGCTGGTAGCGCTAGCCCGCTGGGTTCGCCAGTCCGAGCTCAAGGCCACCTATGCTGCAGGCGTGCCCCCCCGTAGCTTTATTGGGCCGGTGCTGCTGCTGGCCCTGGTGGTGGGAGCTGTGGTACTGCTCAACGAGGGCTGGCTCAAACCCATCGCCCAGGAACGCTTCGAGGCTTTGCAGTACAAAATCTACTACGGCTCCGAGCCATCGGGCGTACTCACCGACCGCACCTACACGCCCCAGGGCTTGGGGGTGTACTACGCCCAGCGCATCTACCCGCCCGCTGCGGGGGGTGAGGGTTCCCGCCTCGAGGGCGTCCGGGTGGTGGAGCCGGGCGGTTCGATCTGGAGCGCCGACCGGGGGGTCTGGGTCAACGGGGCCTGGCGACTGCAAAACGCGTACCGCGTGGACCCCAATGGCAAAATCTTCCAGGAAGCCGAGCACCCTCTGCCCTTTCCCATAGGGGTACAGCCCAAGGCCATCTCCTATGAAGCCATGCGCATGCCCGACCTGCACGCCGTAGCCAAGGCCGATCCCGCTGCGCAATTCCCGCTGGCCCGGCGCTACGCCAACGCAGCCGGCGCGGTGGTGCTGGCCTGGCTGGCCATTGTGATTGGCCTCTCGCTGCGCGAGGCGGCCTGGGCCTTCATTGCTGTGGTGGGGCTTATTTTCGGCTACTGGACGCTTTTTACCCTCTCGGCCCAGTTTGCCCGCTTCGACCTGCTGGGAGCCTACGGCGCCTGGCTACCCAACATCGTGTATGGCGGTCTGGCCCTATTGGGAACCTGGAGGCTGGCCCGATGAGCCGAGGTGCCGCAAGACACCTTTGGAGTCCGCGAGACGGGGGGTTAAAACCTAAAAGACCTCCCCAATTCTGGAGGTGGTCATGACCGTGCTTGATCGGTATCTGAGCCGAGAGGTAGGGGCTTATGTGCTGGGCACCCTGGCGGTGGTAGTACTGGCCTTGCTGGGCGGGGCCTTGTACGAGGTGCTGGCCCCGCTACTGGCCCGCGGCGCCGACCCCTGGGTGGTAAGCCAGTACCTGGCCTTCCGGGTGCCCGAGGCGCTGGTACGCGGGGCACCGCTGGCCTTTTTGTTTGCCCTGCTGCTGGTGCTCTCGCGCATGGGCGAGGAGTCCGAGCTCAAGGCCATGCTGGCCGGGGGGGTTTCCAAGCTGCGGGTGCTGTTCCCATTGCTGCTGCTAGGCACTGCTTTGTTTGTGGTGTGTCTGGTGGCCGCCGATAGCCTGGTACCGCGCAGCCTACAGCAAGGTCAGAACGTACTGCGCCAGGCCGTGCTGCAAAAACCCAGGGCCCTCTTGCAGCCTGGCACCCGGCTGGTGGACGCCTATGGCCGTATTGTGTACGTGGGTGAAGTCAGCGATACCGGCATTGGCAATGTGCGGGTAATTACCGCCGAAGAAATTCTGGTAGCCGGAAAGGGCCGCTTTGAGCAAGGGGCGCTGGTGCTCTCCGAGGGCATGCGGGTGACCTATGGCGGGGCCCGGCCCCGCACCGTCGCCCGGTTTGAGCGAGCCACCGTGCCGCTGGTGGAGCTTTCCCTCGAGCCCCCGGGGGGCCTCTTTAGCCTGACCGTGGCCGAGCTACGCCAGCGCATCGCCCAGTACCGCGCCCAGGGGCTACCCTACCACGCCGAACTCACCGCCCTGCACCGCAAGTGGGCCGAGCCCGCGGCGGTGTACTCGTTCGCCATTTTTGCGGTGGGGCTGGCCTTCTTCTTGCTGGGTGGCAGCCGCAGCCTGGGCATGCTGGGGGTGGTGGTGCTGACCTTCATCTACTACGCCACCTGGAGCGTGGGGCGCATCATGGGCGAGCAGGGAGCGCTGCACCCCATTCTGGCAGCCTGGGGGCCCAACCTGCTCTACGCGCTGGCCGGACTGGCCTTGCTACGGCTGGGGAAGAGGTAAGCATGTGGGCGACGAGGCTTTGGCAGCAGCGCACACGCCCCCCCATCTCTTTGCTGCCCCTCGTGTTCTTGTTGTTGGTGTTTTTCATACCCGCCTTTGCCCAGGAAACCGAAGCGCCCCAAGCAGGCGGCAAAAAACTGAAAATCCTCGAGGCCGAGCGCCTGGAACTGCGCAACGAGGCGGGCGAGGAGCTGGTGATTCTGGTGGGCAGTCCGGTCAAGATGGAACGGGACGGGGAGCGCATCGAGGCTCCCAGGGTCATCTACAACCGCACCCGTAAACGCCTGGTGCTCATGGGCGGGGTGCGTTATCAGGACAAGCAGGGGCAGCTTATCGAGGCCGGGGAGCTCGAGCTTTTCACCGACGACGAGAGCTTCGAAGCCCTGGAGGTGAAGATCGAGTCGGGCGAGTTTTTCCTGAGCGGCCCCATCTGCCAGCGGGCTGCCGGGCAGATTCTGCTGCAGGAGGGCTACCTGACCCCCTGCCAGCGCTGCGAGCAGGAGGAGGCCGACTACGCCTTCCAGGCCCGCGAGGTGCTGCTCTATCCGGGCGACCGGATTATCGCCCGGGGGGTCTGGGTGTTGTTGCGCGGGGAGCGCACCCTGTACCTGCCGGTGCTGCTGCTATTCCTGAACGAGCGGCGGCCGAAGCTCGAGTTCGGCCAGAGCGAGAGCGATGGGGTGTTCGTAACCGCCGACCTGCCCTATGTCTCGGACTTTGGCATCGGCTTTACCCTGCTGCGCTATTTCGAGCGGCGGGGCTGGGGGTTTGGCTTCGACCACTTTGGCATCGGGGCGGCCCAGGAGCGCTACCAGTTTCTGTACCTGCCCCCGCCGGCCGGGCCGGTGCTGCCTGACAGCGACCCCCGCAAGGACGGCATCTTCAAGTACCGCTTGAGTTACAAGCTGGAAGAACCCGACTGGCGGATCGAAGGCCTCGTCGTCCGCGACGACAGCCCACAGGCCGAGCCGCGCTTTTTGCAGGGGGCGGGGGGCCAGCCCGACTACACCACTTTTCTGATTGAAGGGGCCACCCGGGCCACCCCCAGCAACCCCGAGCCCCTTTACCGTCTGACCCTGGACGGCTATCTAGACCACAACCCCCTGGCCCTGCCCAACGAGCGCACCACCCCCAAACGCCTGCCCGAGGCCGAGATTACTTTTCCGCGCGGCATCGAGGGCGAGTTCCGCCTGAACGGGCGGGTTCTGCTGGGCTACTACGAGGCCCCCTCCAACCCCCTCAACCGCAGCGCCCGGCGGCTGGGGCCCTACATCGGGGCGGGCCGGCTCTGGGTGGAGCACCGCAGCAGCTACCGACCTGCCACCCCTCCCTGGCCGGGCCTGAGCTTTAGCGTCGAGAACACCTTTATCGGACGCTACTACAGCACCCAGAACTTTGACCCCCAGGGCAACCCCACCGAGTTCGAGCGGCTCATCCGCTGGAGCACCAGCGCCAGTCTGGGCCAGACCCTGGGGGCTTTTAGCGTGAACCTGCGCGTGAGCCGCAGCGTGGTGGAGGGCGAGACCCCTTTCCAGTTCGACTTCGAGCGGCCCCAGCGCAACAGCCGCCTCGAGGGCTCGGTAAGCTTCAACCCCGACCCCCTCTTCTCCCTCACCGCACGGGCCAGCCGCGACCTCGAGCGCCGCGTCTTCGACCCGCTGGCCGAATTTACCCTGGCCTCGCGCCCCTTTCCCTGGCTCAACGCAACCACCAGCGTCAGCCGCGATATAGAGCTGGGCCGCTGGGGCCTGCTGCGCAGCAGCCTGGGCCTCGCGCCGACCCCCTTCAGCCTCAACCTGACCTACGAGCGGCAGCTCGAGCTGGGCCTCGACCGCCTGCTCACCCTGAGCGCAGCCTACAACCCCCTGCCCTTCAACTTCTCGCTGCGCACCGGCTACCGCTACTGGGACGTGCAGGAAAAAGAAACCCGGCCCCCCGAGCAGATTCCCCTCATCGCCCGCTACGACCCCCTCGAGCTTTCCGCCAGCTACAACCCCCCCGGCAACACCACCTCGCTCACCCACAGCCGCGACCTGAACAACGGGCAGGCCATCCGCACCGAGCTGAACGTGGTCTTGCAGGAAGCCCCCAACAGCTTCCGCCTGCGCCAGAGCTTTACCCACCTCTACCAACCCCTGCCCTCGCTCACCAACCCCAACCCCGTCCCCATCCCGGCCCTGCTGGACGGGCTGGCCCAGCTCACCCTGAGCCTGCACACCTTTGTGTTCGCGCATACCATCGGCTTCAGCCCCGGCAGCGAGACCCGCTTCCGGCTGGGCTACCAGTACAGCACCGACCTGTTGCAGGCCGACCTGCTGTGGAATTACCGCGAGGGCCTGCTGCGCAACCCCCGCCTGGCGGTACGGGCGGCGGTGCGCGAGCCCGAAGTTTTCATCAACGAGGTCTCGGCAGAATTTCACTTCCCCGAAAGCGAAAACCCCCTGACCCTCGAGGACGACACCCAGGCCTTCCTGCGCTTTTTGCGCTTTACCGGCGAGCTGGAGCTTCTCCCCGCGCCGCTGCGCCCGGAAGACCCGCCCGGCCTCTCGTTGCAAGGGTTTGTGGGCCTCGAGCGCCTCTCGGGCAACAGCGGGCGCTTCCGCGTAACCCTGCGCGAGTTTGGCCCCACCATAAGCTTTATGGGCCAGGAGAAAACCCGCCTGTTCTACCGCATCGTCTGGAACGCCCCCGAAAGCGGCGGGACAAACCCCAGGGAGTTTTTTCTGCCCAACCTCGAGGGCACCATCCTGCGCCCCCGCTTCGATCTGATTATCGACCGCTGCTGCTGGGCCTTCCGGGCCAGCCTCGATACGCTCAAGCAGGAGTTCAAGTTTTCCTTTGCCTTAGGGGGCGAGGCCGCCGAGTTTTTGTTCAACCAGAACAACATCGTCCTGCCCGGCGGCATCAAACTCCCCACCCCTGGAGGACGCTAGATGAAGCGGTTTATCCAAGCCCTGGGCCTGCTGCTCACCCTTTCGGCCTGTACCGGCAGCAGCGAAGAACCCACCCGCGCCTTGCTGGTAGCCAGCGTCAACAACCCCAGCAGCAACACCTACCAGGTTCGCTTTTTCCAGAGCAGCACCCTCCTGCCCGGCAATTTCGACCTGCCCCGCCGGGTGGGTAGTTGGGACATCGGCGAACCCATCGTAACGCTCCTTTACCGCCGCAGCCTGGGGGTGGGCAACGACCAGCTCTGGGTGCTCACCCAAAGCCGCCTGCGCCGCTACATCGCCAACAACCTCACCATAGACGATGTGGGCACCTCCCAGCTCGACGGCTTCGACGAGGCCCTGGGTGTGGACTGTAGCGGGGGCTATCTGCGCCAGGGGCAGAGCAGCATCCTGCTGGTCTGCCCACCCGCCCCCACCACCCCCCCGCGCCCCATCGAGGAGTACCGGGCCTGGATCATTCCCTTTACGGCCACGGCCCTCCCCACCCCCATTGATTTTTTGAATCCCAACCTGGTGCGCCTGAGCACCCCCGCCCGGCTCACCCTGGGCCCCAACGACCAGTTGCTCTACCTGACCCCCACCCAGTTCAGGCAGTACGATTTCGTCAACCCGTTCATTGAGCGGCCCCTGAGCCTGAGCACCTCGAGCCCCAGCGATCTGATTTTTGTGAACGGCCAGGCCCTGGGGCTCTTCGACGACAACGACCCCACCACCACCGACACCACCCTGGCCGCCTGGAACCTGAGCGCCACCGGGGAGGTAGGGCTGAGTCGGGACAGCAATATCGCGGCGCGGTTGTTTGCTCGAGGAGCCCCGCCGGTCTTCGTGCTGGGCACCGGCCTGGCCCGGTTCGAGGGGGGTTTCCAACTGCCCCGCGAGACCGAGACCGGTCTTTTGCGCACGCGCCGCTACAGCACCGCCACCGTGGGGATTGACCAGTTTCTCTACCTGGCCGACCAGGACTTCCCCACGCTTCTGGTCATAGACCTGACCGTGAACATCACCAGCGCCCTCACCACTGCAGGGATTCGCTCCTCCTCGCTGGGCAGCTTCCAGGAGCGCATCACCGGGCTGGCTTTTATCCCAGTGGAGTAGGCGAGTGTCCCTGTTCTGCCAAAAGCGATTAGGGTAGTTTGAGGGTATGGAGATTCACCATATCGGCATCGCAGTGCAGGATTTACAGGAGGCCGCCCAGCCCTACCTACGCCTGGGGTATGCGCTCGAGGCCCAGGGCAGCGTGGAGAGCCAGGGGGTCGAGGTCTGGATGCTCAGGAGCGGGGGAAGCCGGCTCGAGCTCCTCAAGGCCACCCGCCCCGACTCGGCCATCGCCCGCTTCATCGAGAAGCGCGGGCCGGGCCTGCACCACATCGCCCTCGCCACCCCCAACATTCGGGCCGAGCTAGAGCGCCTGGCCGCGGAAGGCACGCCATTGATTGACACCACCCCCCGCCCCGGTTTTGGGGGCCACCTGGTGGCTTTTATTCATCCCAGATGGTCGGGTGGTGTGCTGGTCGAGCTGGTGGAGGCCCACGTCTGAGCTACCCCGTTCGTCGGCTGGGCCAGCGCAGGTGGCCCGAACGGTAGGCCCGCCAGGCCGCCAGGGCCACGCCAAAACCCACCCCGGCCAGCAGAATCAGGTAGATGTAGCGCTCGAGGTGCGGGATTTTCGAGCCCACGTAGTAGGCCAGCAGGGTCAGGCCCTGCGTCCAGAGCAGGCTGCCCAGCAGGCTCAGCACGAAAAAACGCGGCCAGGGCATCTTGACCGTGCCACACATGAACGGCACCACTGCCCGAAAAACCGGCACATAGGGGCCAATCAGAATCGAGAGCGGGCCAAAGCGGGCCATAAAGCGCCGGGTGCGCTCGAGGTCATCTGACTTGACCTTGGCCTTGTTCAAAAGCGCCGGCCCCACCTTGTAGCCCAGATAGTAGCCGAGATTATTACCAAGCACCGAGCCCAAAAAAAGCGCCAGCAGCGCAATAGACAACTGAAGCTTTTTAGCTGCGGCCAAGAGTCCCACCGCAATCAAAAGTGAGTCGCCGGGCAAGAAAAACCCCACCAGCAGGCCGGTTTCAACAAATACCGTGGCAAAAATACCCAGGTATCCCACGGCCTGCACATACGCGGTAACGTCCATAAGCTTCACCCTAAGACAAAAGACACCAAATAGGCAAGCAAATTTGAACTATTTGAATTTTGCCCGACTGTTTAGGCGCAGGCTCCGAGAGGCTAATACGCATTTCGGTAGTATCGTTCACTTCGGCAAGTCTAAACGATACTAACGAAGTGCTTTTCTACTCCCTTCGGTCAGCTTGAATCCTTCGCCTTTGACTATGCCCAACAGTGAAGGATTCAAGCGGAAACGGTATAAGAGACTGTCTTAATACTTTCTAGGAGGCCAATCTTCTGACCATAAGCCGAATCATCGCTGTGTGGATGAAGGTCTCTGAGCTCTCAGGTAGAAGCTCATAGTCCCGGTTCAGCCTCCGATTGAAGCTCAGCCAGGCAAACGTCCGCTCCACCACCCATCTGCGGGGAATCACCACAAACCCCCGATGCCCCCGCGTCCTCTTCCGCACTTCCTCCTCCAAGTCCTCCGGAAGAGGCTGGTCTTTAGGCCACCAAATACCCCGGAAGTTGGCATCCGGCCTGCGCACCACCTCCACCGTCCAGCCCAAGGTGCGCCGAACCCATTCCTCAAACCTGCGCTTGTACCCCCCATCCACAAACAGATGCGACAACCGCTTCGACAGCCCCCTGGCCCCCTCCAGCACCTCTCGCCCGCCCTCCGCATCCGTGAGGTGGGCGGGCAGCACCTTGACTCCCAACACCAGCCCTTGTGTATCCACCAGCAGATGCCGTTTGCGCCCCTTTACCTTCTTGCCCGCGTCATACCCCCTGACCCCCCTTTTCCCGAGGTCTTCACGCTCTGGCTATCCAGAATCCCCGCGCTGGGTTCGGGCAGGCGTCCTGCTTTACGGCGGGTTTTCTCGCGCAGGGTGGTATGTATCTGTTCCAGAAAACCCGATTTGCGCCACAAACGGAAGTAGTGATAGACGGTTTTCCAGTGGGGCAGGTCATAAGGCATCATGCGCCAGGCGCAGCCGGCGCGGGTGATGTAGAAGATGCCGTTCAGGATTTCCCGCCAGGGATTCTCCCGGGGGCGATGGGGGGCGGCGGAGGGCTGGGGCATCAGGGGTGCCAGTATGGCCCATTCCTGGTCGGTCAGATCGCTGGGGTAGCGGCTTTGTCTGAGTTCCATGCGTGACTATAGCATGAGGGAGGCTATTAAGACAGTCTCTAAGTAGCCTTGGCTCTAAAGGGCAGCTGCCCGGGTAAGCAGCTACGGTGCGCCCTACCTACCCTAGCACGAAGCAGGCCCATGCAATTTCGCACCTTTCTACCCTAAAAAACGAACCCCCGGCCAAGCCGGGGTTGGCGGGAAGGCCTGCTGACAAAGACCCCCACATCCACCTTGAGCGTTGAGTGTTTGTAGGAGCCTTATTGGGGCCACAGGTAGAGCAGCATTAGAACCGCTCCCAAAAGCGCGGTGTTCTTCATGAAGTTGACCATCTCCCCCATGCGCTGCATGGGATCCTGAATAGCCCAGAAGTTATGCATCCAGGGCGTTACGAAAAGCAAGAACACCACTAGCAGCCAAAGCCCTACCTGGACGAATAAGCCCGTTAGGATAGCTAGACCCCCCAAGAGCAGCATCAAGCCTGTGACGTAGACAGCCAAAGCAGGCATGGGCACGCCTTTACTCTGAGCGTAGGGGATCATTTGCTTGCTCATGGCAAAGTGATTGAAGCCATTCAGGACGAAGAAACCCCCTAGCAAGATTCGTCCAATCCAGAAAATCAGCTCCATACATCACCTCCCTGCCTCTGAGATCATAAGGGTCATCTACAGTAGCAATTTTACATAACACTTTATTTTATCAAGCTTTGTTGAAAACCTTACCCATCGAACTGTTCTGGTTGGCCCACCGATCCCTAGCGAGGAGGATAAATTTGCAATTCCATCACCCGGCCCCTGGGACTGCGGCTGGCCGCATACACCAGGCTCTCGCCAATCTCGGCAGGGTCTACCCAGGCCATGGGATCGGCCTCGGGCATCTCCCTGCGGTTGGCCGGGGTATCCACGGCCCCCATGGGGTATACGATGGCTACGCGTATGGCGGTACCAGTCAGCTCGGCATCCAGCGAGCGCAGGTAGGTAGCCACGGCAGCCTTGGCGGCCGCATACAGGGCTACCCCAGGCCCTACCCCATGCCAGGCAGCAGCCGCGGAAATTCCCGCAATAAAGCCATCTTTTTGGCTAAGCAGCTCGGGGATAATGGCCCGTGTCGTGTAGAACAGGGTGCGCATATTAAGGTCGAACATGCGATCGTAGAGGTTGGGCTCGGTATCTTTGACGGGAGCATAGGCAAAGCCGCCCACTGTGTGAATGAGGCCATCTATCCGGCCAAAGTGGTTTTTCACCTGACGCACCAGCATCTCGGCATCAGGGTAGTGGGTCAGGTTGGCTACAAAGGCCCGCGCGCCAAACTCCTGCGCCCGCTCGGCGATGGTGGTTTCATAGGCATCGGCCAGGGCCAGCTTGGCTCCGGCCTGGGTAAAGGATCTGGCAATTGCCCCAGCAATGGCGCCACCCCCGCCGGTCAGAATAAATACTTTGCCCTCCAACGTCTGCATAGCTCAATTATCTGCGCCAGCCTCCGAACGCCTGTCGTTAAGGTTACATTCAGCAGAATGTGCAGGAATCGGGTCATTTTACTCCCGTACATCCAATATGATTCAACCGGAGTGGCTCTCTGAGGGCTTCGCCAGCCGTAGGTTGGTAGCCTCGCCACGCTGAGGAGGTTTATGGCAACGAAAAAAGTGGTATTACACCGTCTGGTAGGACACCGCTTCGTGGGCATCAACGAGCAGGGCGACAAGGTGATGGTGGACGGCGACCAGCCCTCTACCGGCATGCGCCCCATGGAGCTCCTGCTGGCCGCGCTGGCCGGTTGCACCGCCTACGATGTGGTGGACATCATGGAGAAAAAGCGCCAGCCCCTGGCCCGCTACCGGGTAGAGGCCGTGGGCGAGCGGGCCGAGGAGCACCCCAAGCGCTATACCCACATCGTGGTGACGCACTACGGCGCAGGGCCCAACGTTACCAAAGAAGCCCTCGAGCGCGCGGTAGAGCTCTCCCACACCAAGTACTGCTCGGTCTCGGCCACCCTGAATGCCCACATCGAGACCCGGGTGGTGGTGGAACCCTGGCAGGACGAAGCACAGCCGCAATCGCAACACTAGGCCTTCACTGGCGGTAGAAAACCGCTCCTTTGGGGGCAATTTCGCTCAAAGCCGCCTCCAGGATGGCCTTGTCCAGCCGCTCCACCAAACCAAAGCGCAGGTAAACCAGCCGCACCTCGGGCTCGATCTGCCAGGCCTGGCGAATGGCGGTCAGGTAGATTCCCAGTTGCACGAAATACTGCTCGGGCCGCATCTCCTGGTCGGTCTTGTAGTCTTCCAGATACCACTGCTGGCCCACCCGGTACAGCCGGTCGATCACCCCCTGCCAGACCGTGGAGCCCCAGGGCAGGGCCACGGCGAACTCGGGGTAGTCCTCGTCGCGGGGCCAGGGAAGTGCGCGGCCCAGAAGTTCCTGGTAGCGCTCCAGAAGCGCCTGAACCTCGGTCATGATGTCTTTGCGCTCGTCCGGGCCAAAGGGGAACATCACCTCCTGGGCCTCGAGGTTGGCCAGATGTTGGGGGTTATCGGGGCGCCAGTTCTGCCCGATGGCGTAGTGCACCAGCGTCCCGATGGCCCGGGCGCGGCCCGGAACGGCCTCCCCCTCCTCGGGGTCGGGCAGGGGCAGGGGTTCGGCCTCGAGGCGCTTGTAGGCCGAGGGCGAAAAGAGCGGCGGGAAGGGCTCAGGCTCGAAGCGGGCATCCACCCAGGGCGAGGGCTGCGAAGGCTCCGGCGGGCTCGGCACACGTACCGGCGGCGCCGGCTGGTAGGGCCAGGTTTGCAGGTGAAAATCTGGGCGGTGATAGGGCTTGCTGGCTGGGCCCAGGTTCATGGCCTCGAGCACCTTACCCCAGCCCTCGGGCTGGCCGTGGCTGGCGCTGGCGGTAAGCAACAGGGTATCGCGGGCCCTCGAGGCCGCCACGTACAGCAGGCGGTAGCTCTCCTCTTCCTCCAGGCGCTTTATCTGCTCCTTGAACCCTTCGAAGGCTGGGGTTTCCGGCAGGGCCACCCACTGCCTCAAGAGCCCCTCTTCCCTCCCCTGCCCCAGATACAGCGGCTGGGCCTGGTGCACATGCTTCCGCCCCAGGTCGAAGACCGCCACCAGGGGCCATTCCAGCCCTTTAGCGCGGTGGACGGTCAGGATCTGTACCCCCTCGCCCGACTGGGGCACATCGCCGGCGTCGGCCTGCCGCGAGAGCAGCTCGAGCCGCTCCAGAAGCCCCTCGAGGTTCTGCGGCGGGCGCGGGGCGAAGTAGAAGAGCAGCGCGTCCACGTTCTCCCGTGCGCGCGGCTCGAGGAAGTCGTGGTAGGGGCGGCCATCCATCAGGGGCGCCCGGATCAGAAACTTGAGCACCTCGAGCGGGGCCATCAGGCGCGCCTGGGCTTGAATCTGGCGCAGGCGCTCGTACACGCTGGGCCAGTGCTGGGCCAGGCGGCCCAGGGGGTCGTCGGCCTGCAACACCCCCTCGATCTGGGGAAGCTCGAGGGGCTTCAGGGAGCCGGCCTCGGTGTGCTGCCCGAAGGGGCTGCGCAAAAAAACCGCCAGCGACAGGCCCCTGGGGTCGAGGGCGGCCCGCAGGGCGTGGTACAGGTCGCGCACCTCCTGCCGCTCGTAGTAGCCCCGCCCCTGCAACAGCACGTAGGGGATCTGGGCCTCGGCCAGGGCCTCTTCCAAAAAGCGCACGCTGTTGTACGAGCGCACCAGCACCGCCATCTGGCTGTACTCGATGGGGCCGCGCAGGGCCGCGAGCCGCCCAGCCAGCACCCGCGCCTCCTGCTTGCGCAGCTCCTCGAGCGGGAGCTCCCCCACCACCCAGTGCACCTCCAGCCGCCCCTGCTCGGGCCGCACCCCCTCGACCGGGGGGGCCTCCTCGGGGCCAAAGCCCAGCCCCTCTTCAGCCAGATACCCGGTAAGACCGTTCAGAAAGCGCACCAGCACCCGGCTGTGCCGGTAGCTATGGGTCAGGGGGGGTTCGGGCTCGCCTTCCCGCAGGGCCTTGCGAAAGACCGAGACGTCGGCGTTGCGAAAGGCGTAGATGGACTGCTTGGGGTCGCCCACGATCTCGATGGGCAGCCCGGCCTGCTCGAGGGCCGCAAAAAAAGCCCCTTGCAGAGGGTTCACGTCCTGGTACTCGTCCACCAGGAGCACCTCCACCCGCTCCAGAACCCGCTTTAGGGCCAGGGGGTGGCGGGTTAGTTCCAGCGCCTTGCGCTCGAGCTCGGAGGGCGAGAGCAGGTTGGCCCCCAGGCGGGCCTCGTAGGCGGCGTACACGGTCTGGTACACCTGGAGCAGGTGCTGGTTGGCCTCCCCCGCCGCTGGCTCGAAAACCTCGGCCAGGGAGCGCTTAGAAAATAGGTGCAAAAGGGGCTCGGTAAGCTCGTCGGAGACCCGGCCAAAAAGCGGGTGGTGGGGATCCTGGGCCAAATAGCGCAGGGTCTGCCACTCCTCCTCGAAGATGGCCTGGGCCTCCCAGTCGCCCAGCATGGAAAAGTCGGGGTCGAGGTGCAGTAGCGGGGCCGAGAGCCGCAGGCACTGGGCCATAAAGCCGTGGATGGTGCTGAGTGTGGCCCCGGCAATCTCGCGGGCCGCCTCTTGAAAAGCGGCCCGGTTCCCCTCCGAAGCCACAAAGCTCAGGTGCCGCCCGGTCTGCAACACCTCCTCGATGGCCGCCGCCACCCGCACCCGCAGCTCGTCGGCGGCCTTGCGGGTAAAGGTAACGCCGGCAATGCGGCGCAACGGCGTACCGGAGGCGATGAGCTCGAGGTAACGCAAGACCAGGCTGGCGGTCTTGCCGGTTCCGGCGGAGGCGACACGGACTTTCACGTCTAAAGGCTATCGTCAGCGGTATCCAGGTCGCAACCGTGGAGCAGAGCAAAACGCAAACCGGAAATCTCAAGATGACCAGCGGCCAGCAGTGGCATTATGAGCGTCGCCGTGGACACTTCCCACTGAAGATAGTAACCGTTCTTTTCCAGTACATCGGCCATCACCGCGAAGGAGGTTCGCTTGTTCCCGTCAGCGAAAGGATGGTTTCTGGCAATGAAATACCCCAGGGCTGCTACTTTTGCGAAGAAAGTCGGGTAGAGATCTTCGCCGCCTACAGCGCGCACAGGCGCATGCATCGCACTATCGAGCAGCCCCTGATCCTTAATACCGGGCAGTCCTCCAGCCTCTTTGATCACCGCCTCGTGGAGGATCTCGACGTAGGCAACCGTCGGGTATTGGTAACCACGGTAGCGATACCAGTACTTTTCTTTAGAGTTTGGAGAGGGCATGAATAATTTTCGAATGCTTCTTGACGATTGTACGCGCGGAATTCTGGGCCTCAGCCAATGTCATATCGAGAATCTGTTCTGTGCCTACACGACCGCCCCTGTTTACAAGGGTGGCCTTGGGGCTCTTCCCGGCTTTAATCTGCTTAGTGGCCATTGCACTCCTATCAAAGGATAGTATATCAGACTTTGCTAGAATATCGAGCTATAGAGGGCTTTTGTGAAATACGCCAGTATCAACGGAACCATCATCGAACACGACAAGGCCAGCCTGCACATCTCCGATCTGGGCCTGCGGCGGGGGTATGCGGTATTCGAGTTTTTCCGCATTTTGCGGGGCGTTCCGGTGTTTCTGGGGGATCACCTCGAGCGCTTCGAGCGCTCGGCCCGGCTGCTGGAGCTTACCCCACCCTTTGGACGGGAAAAGCTCGAGGGCCTGATTCGGGAACTGATAGAGCTCAACAACCTGCGGGAGGCCGGTATCCAGATGCTGCTCACCGGGGGCTACTCCCCCGATGCCTTTACCCCCGGCCAGCCCAACCTGGTTATTGCGCCCATGGCGGTCACCCCACCCCCAGCCCACCTCTACCAGCAGGGGGGCAAGGTCATCCTGCATCAGAACCTGCGCGAGCTACCCGAGGCCAAAACCACCGACTACCTGGTCGCGGTGAGACTCGCCAGGCGGGTGCGGGCGGAGGGGGCCACCGAGGTGATCTACCACGATGGCGAAACCGTGTACGAGGGCGGGCGCAGCAGCCTGTTGATCATCCAGAAGGGCACCCTGATCACCGCCCAGGCGGGCGTGCTACCGGGCATTACCCGCAAGCACCTGCTGGAGGTAGCCCGTCCGATTTTGCCCATCCAGGAGCGGCCCATCACCCTGAGCGAGCTCTACTCCGCCGACGAGGTGCTGCTGACCGGGGCCACCCGGCAGGTTATGCCCATCACCCAGATTGAAGATCGGCGGGTGGGCGATGGGCAGGTAGGGCCTTACAGCCAGCAGTTGATTAAAGCCTTCCAGGAGCACCTCGAGGCCTACCTGAACCAGCATGCGGTGCTGCGCTGAGCGCAGGCCCGCCTGCCGGAAGAAGACCGCCCTCCACCGGGCATCTGAACCTGTAGCAGCTAAAACCCTGCTTAGAATATTGGCATATGAGAACCCATCCCATTCTGTTCGCGGCATTGGCGCTACTATTCTCGGCCTGCGCACCCTCCAACGTGGCACCGCCGGGGGCCATCGGCTATAGCAGCAGTTTTGCTCCCTTTTTATCGGCCCCACTGGCTGCTCGGGTTCAGTCCGCCGACGGCACCGCCGCCTTGGGCTTGCGCAGCGGGCCGGAGGGCTTCGGGTTCCAGTACACGGTAGGGCCCTGGGGGGCCGACCTGTTGCTGCCCCCGCGCCCGGGGGCCTCGGCTTTTGCCCGGGGTTCGTATGTGCAAGATGGTCTGGCTGCTGCCTTGAGCGTAACCTGGGAAACCTATATCGCTTACCGCTACGACGGTTCAAACTACGTGGCCTACACCCTCAATGGCGGCGGTATAGGGTTGGACACGGGGTATTACTGGCCCATCGCCCTCGAGACCGGCCAGGGGTATATCGGGCCCCGCCTATACAGCTACGTGCAGTGCCAGAGCACCAACAACGCTCCCGTGCAGTGCAGTGGGCTGCGCCTGAACCCCGGCTTTAGCATCGGGGTCAACCTCAACCTGGGGCGCTTCGTGGCCGCGCCGGAAATCTCGCTGTTTTTACTGCCCCCAGACGAGGTCTATGCCACGCCCCGCCTGTCCACACCGCTTGGTCTTTCGCTGTCCTTCCGCTTCTGATTTAGCCGTACTGCGCCTCGCGGCAGGCGTCCCGAACACCGCAGCTACGGCAGCGGAAACCGGGGCTGGGTTCCACCACCCCGGTTTTGTACTGGGCGTAGGTCTCCTGCGCTTTGGTCAGTAGGTTCTCGAGCGCCCCCCAGAGCCGTTCGATGGGCTTGCCATACACCAGCAGCGGGTCGCCCAGCACCGGCCAGGCCCACAGATAAACGCGCTGGATGCGCTTCGGAAAAGCCGAGAGCAGGTAACCGGCAGCCCAGCGCTCGCTCCAGCGCTCGCGCACCTGCTGGTCGGCCTCTTCTGCGGGGGTCTCGGGGGCTACGAAGCGGTAGATGTGCGCCTCGTCGCCCTTGCGCAAAACCCCGTCCAGCCGCGCTTCCAGGCCCGCACCTTTCAGCCTGAAACCCAGGCTGAGATTGCTCAAAAGAGCGTAGTGGTGGCGCATCCAGCCCTCGGTCTGGGGGAACTGCCGGGCCAGGGCCTCGAGCCGGGCCGGTACCAGTTTTTCGGCCTCGCGCAGCCCGCGTACCCACCGCTGCCACCACTCCAAAGAACCCTCGTCCCAGGTGAACTGCTGGGCCCAGAACTGAAAGCCGCACTCGCGGTAGCGCCGCAGGCTTTCCACACTGGGCGCTTTCAGGTTCACCCGGCCAAAGGGAGCCCGGTAGCCCCCGTTCTGGGCCAGCTCGAGCCGGCTGGCCGGGGGGAGCTTGGGTAGGTAGGGCGGTGCGCTGCCCACCAGCATAGGCTCGGGTTCCAGGGGCCCCTCCTGGCTGGCCTCGGGGTAGGTAACGATTACCTCGTCGGCGCGGGTTTTGAGCTCCTGCAAGAGCAGGCGGTCGCGTCCCAAAAAGCGTTTGGGCAGCCCCGCAGCTCTAAGGGCTTGCTCGAGGCCCACCCGCAACTCCTCGGGGATGAAATAGTCCTCCTGCTCGCCGGTGCTGTAGGCTCCTTCTACCGCGTAGGTCAGGTAGAGCTTCTTCCAGCGCTGCCCCGAGGCCAGGTTGGGCGTGAGCACCGCCACCCCCCCCGGCGGGCGCTGGGCTTCGTAGGTCTCGGCCAGCAAGGCCGCCCACCAGTGGCGGAAATCGGGGCCCAGGGCAATGCGGTGGGCTTCGTAGGCCCGTTCCAGGAGGCTGGCCCGGCGGGGGCTGTGGCGCACCTCGGGCAGCGAGTCCAGCAGCTCCTCGGCCCAGGCCAGCGAGGGGTGGGTGCCAACATCCAATTCCCGGCCCTCGAAGAGCGACCCTGCCTCACCAGGAGCCTTCAGGCGCGAGAGCCAGGCCGCCCACAGGTCTTGCATCCCCAGCTCGGCGGCCAGGCGGGTGGTGGCCTCGAGGCCCACCAGGCCGCGCTCGAGCGCCACCCGGCCCAGAGGAGCCAGGTCGGGCACAGCCATCAGGCGGCTGGGCGTGGGGTAGTCGGGCAGCTCGAGGAGCTCGAGCAACAGCCGCCCCTCGGGGGTGTCGGCGGCAGTGCGGGGCCGGTGGTCTACCAGGGGCAGGTGGTACTCATCGGCCAGGGTGAGCAGGGCAGGAATCCGCGACTCCGGCGCCACCACCGCGACATCCAGGGCCGCCAGGCCCTGCACCAGGTCGCGCTTGATGGCGCGCAGCACCCAGCGGGCCTCGCTCACCGGGTTCTGGGCGCGGTAAACCTGGGTGGGAATGAGGCGCGGGGGCAGCACCTCATCGGGGGCTAGTCCGGGCGGGGCTTCGGGCAGGCTGACCCAGACCGGAACATGGCGGGACAGCGCCTGCAGCAACCGCAACTCCTGCACCCCCAGTTCGCGGAAGCCATCCACCACCACCAGGTCGGGCTCGAGCTGCACCGGCCCCTGCACCAGCAGTTCCAGCGCTCCCGAGCGAAAGTCGTCGTAGTCCCAGCGGCCCAGGGTGGTCTTGAGCTCCTCGTAGCGGGCATAGACCTGCCGCAAGCGCCGGGTCTCGGGGCTCTGGTTGGGAATCTCCTCCGGTTTTACCCCGTTGCGCTTGGCCTCGGCGATGGCGCGGGCAAACAGGCGGGCCTCACCGGGCTTGGGAATTGGATTTTCTGAATTCTGCAGGGCCTCCCCCGCCAGCGCCACCCGGCCCGGCCCGGTCAGGATGGGCTTCAGGCCATAGCTGGCCGCCAGCAAGCGGTAGTAGAGCTGCTGCGAGGAGAGCACCTCGAGGCCCAGCACCGCGCCCTTATGGGTGGCCCGGCGGTAGACGTAGGCTTTTTGCGCGGGCAGGCACACCCACCAGACCCGTTTGCGGGCGGCCAGATAGGTCTGGGCCAGCTCGAGCAGGCGGGCGGTTTTGCCGGAAGCCGGGGGGCCAACCAGGAGGTGCACAGCCCCACTATAGCGAGCCGCCCCTGGCCTCGGGAAGTACTAGCGAAGCTCGGGCGGAAACCGCACCGCCGAGCGCTGGTAGACCGCCCGCCAGCGGGGGTTGGGGATGGGCTCGAGGTTCTGCCCCAGCAGCAACACCCCTACCACCCGGCCCTGGTAGGTCAAAAAGCAGCGGTAGCCGGTGGGAGCGGCCACGTACCAGTTGCCCAGGCTCAGGCTTTGCGGCACGCCCTCCAGGCGCTGGGCCAGCCGGTTGCGCAACCGCACGGCGTCCTGCACCGGACGCTCGAGCGCCACCACCGCAATGTCCTCCAGGCCCAGCGGAACCGGCCGCAGGTCGATGTTGACGGTTAACCGGGTCAGGGAAGCTTCCCCGGTGCCCAATACCACCCGCAGCAAGAAGCGCTGGGAGGCTACCCGCTCAGCGTAGGCGAACTGAAGGTGCAGGGCCTGAAAAACCCCCTGGCAGCGCTCGAGCACACCCGGCTCGCCCGGCTGCGCCCAGCCCCAAGCCCCCAACAGCAGCAGAAAAAAAAAGCGCCTCAAGCCGCCTCCACCCGTAGCACCAATGTACCGCCCCCAATGCTTCGCTCTATCAATCGCCCCTCTGCCCCTCCCCAGCGGACGCTCGAGCCCCCAGCAAGCTCCGGGCTTCATACCACTTTATGCGGTGTAGCTTAAACCCACCTGAAAAGGCATCGGCCCCCTCGAGCGGCCACAGCGGGTACCCGGCCCAGCGGAGCTGCTCCCTCAGGCCAGCCACCACCTCAAAGCTGCTAAGGAAGGTTCCGGGGTAGTAGTAGCCCAGAATCTGACGGAAGTCCCAGCCCTGTAAGGCCAGCCCTCGAGCCCCCCACTGGCTCATGCCCACCCCATGGCCGCTGCCCTGCCCAAACACCTGCCAGCCCTCAAAGCGCACCCGGGTGGATGGCAGCCCCAAACCCCGCAGCAGACGGGTAGATTGCGGCGCATCAAGCTCCACGCTACCGCTGCTTCCCACGATGCGCAGGCGCAGGGGGCGGCCGCTCTCGCTTATAAATAACGGGGTAATGGACTGCACCGCCCCAATCTGCATACCCAGCCCGGCCAGGCCCCGCGCCACGGCTTCGGGCGTCAGGGTGCGGCTCCAGCTACTGCTCGGGCTTACCGCTAGGGGATCGGGCCGCGCAACCAGATAGGGCACATTGTTGCCCCATACTTCGACGGAGGCCGCCGTGTAGCCACCCGAGTCGGCGTGGTATACGGCGGTAATTGGCTTTTGGTTGTAGCTTACGATAAGAGAGCGGGTGGCATACACTGCCTGGGTATGACGGGGGGTCTCCGCCGAACGCCCCAGGTATACCTGGCAGCGCTCGGTTGCACATAGATCGTAGAGGCCCTTGGGGTTCAGGCGATACAGCGCAAAAGTGCGAGCCAGAATGGCCTGGGCCTGGAGCACAGGGTCGGGAAAGGAGGCCGGAACCTCGCCGGGCACAACGCCCAGCAGGTAGTCCTCGAGCCAGACTCGATTGATAAACAAGGCCCGGCCAGCCTGCCAGACCACCAGCAGGTTGCCTCGATAGCTTCGCCCTCCGAAGGTAAAACCATCCGCGGGCACGAACTCTACCCAGGGGCCTGCACTTTGGCCGTCTACCAACACCTCGCCCGAGCCTACTGTAATACGGAAAGCGCCCGAACCAGAATCGCGCATACCATAGGCGCCTTGCCGCTGATGAGGGCCCAGCTGAACCGTGCCGTTGGTAGCCTCGGCAAGCAAAACCCGCAGCAATAAGTCCTGCTGGGCCTGGGCGAGCCCCAGCAAAAAAAAGCACACTAATACGATACGCACCATGCCCGCAACCTTAGCTAAGTATATGTCCATGCCTGGAATACCCTTGTTCATCTGGCCGTGACTTGCTGGATGCTCGGGTGCCCAATGTCCTGACTTGTTAGGATTACAATTGCCGTGTGTAACAGAAATAGTTTGCACAAGGCTGCTCTGGATTGGGGTTGTGGGTTCTTGCAAGTTATGGAATACTCTTATTAGTAATGATTACTATTTGCAGAATAACCGGCCTGCTTGAAAGGAAGATTCGATGAGTACAACCATCACACCTCCTATACCTGCTCGAGCCCCCTGGCAGTTGCTCTGGAGTCACGAAGTTAAACGCGGTTTTCTACTGTCCGGAATTACCCTGCTGGGATTGGTGGGGGGCTATGCCGCTGGACACTATGAGCTGATCGGGCTACAAAATGCCCTCTGGGCACTGGCCTTTTTAGCAGGCGGGGTTCCATCGGCCATCAAGGCTACCCGCAGCCTAATTCAAGAGCGCAAACTGGACGTAGATCTGCTGATGGTGGTCGCCGCCCTGGGGGCAGCCTCAGTAGGTCAGGCGGGGGATGGCGCCATCCTGCTTTTTTTGTTCAGCCTTTCCAATGCTCTACAAAGCTGGGCCATGAACCGTACCCGACGGGCCATCGAGGCCCTCATGACCCTGCACCCCGAAGGGGCCAATGTATTACTCCCCGACGGAAGCGAGCAGTGGAAGCCATTGGATGCTCTATCGCCCGGCGACATCCTGGTCGTACGCCCAGGCGAGCGTTTCGCCGCCGATGGCCTGGTGGTGGATGGGTACACCGACGTCGACGAAAGCGCCCTTACCGGCGAAAGCGTTCCGGTAGACAAAAAACCCGGTGATCCGGTAAGAAGCGGTACCCTCAACGGACACGGGGTGGTGCGGGTGCGGGTAGAGCGTCCGGCCAGTGAAAGCACCCTGGCTAAGCTAATCAAGCTGGTCGAAAGCGCCCAGGCCAGCAAAAGCCGTACGGAGCGCTTTGCCGAGCGTTTCGAAGGCCCCTATACCATTGCGGTGCTGTTGTCGGCTCCGGTAGTTTTTGCAGTGGCTCACTTTGTGTTTGGCCTCGAGGCTGCCCAGGCCTGGTACCGCGCCATGACTTTCCTGGTTGTAGCCAGCCCTTGTGCGGTGGTCATTGCCACGCCAGCCGCGGTGCTGTCGGCTATGGCTGCCGGCGCCCGGGCCGGGGCACTATTCAAAAGCGGAGCGGCTTTGGAAGCCCTGGCCAAAGCCAACATCTTTGTCTTTGATAAAACTGGCACCCTCACCGAAGGGCGCATGAAGCTGGTGCAGGTCGTCGTGCTGCAAGGTAGCGAGGCTGAGGCCCGAGCCCTGGCCGCCGGAATTGAGCGCTATAGCGAGCACCCCATCGCCCAGGCCATCGCTCAAAGCTGGGATGGCCCTACTCCAGAGGTTAGCAAGATACAGGCCGTGCGGGGCCATGGGGTGGTTGGGGTTCTGGCCGACGGAACGCAGGTCTGGGTAGGTAACCGTCGCCTATTGGGCAGCCTCGGGATAACCCTTCCACCTCAGGTAGAACGCCGGTTGCAGGCCATGGAGCAAGAGGGCCTAACTACTGCCGTGCTGGGAAGTGACCACCAACCCATCGCTTTGCTGGGTGTGGCCGATACTGCGCGCCCAGAAGCCGCTCAAGCCATCGCCAAGCTCCGGCGGCAGGGCGCGCGGGTCATCATGCTCACCGGCGACCGCAAGGCGGTAGCCGAGCACATCGCCGCACAGGTGGGCATTTCAGAGGTTTACGCCGAGCTGCTGCCCGAGGACAAGCTCGAGCGCATCAAGCAACTCCGCCAAGAGGGCACAGTGGTAATGGTGGGTGACGGCCTTAACGATGCCCCTGCCCTCAACGCCGCCGATGTAGGGGTCTCGATGGCTGCAGGCTCCGATGTCTCGCTCGAGAGCGCCGATTTAGTGCTCATGAAAAACGACCTCAATCGCCTGGTAGGGGCCCAGCAGCTAGCCCGCGCTACCGCCCGCACGGTGTACTTCAACCTGAGCTTTGCCCTTGGTGTAATCGTTGTGGTGGGTGCTTTTGCCCTGGCCGGTCAGGTACCCCTGCCGCTGGGAGTGGTTGCCCACGAAGGCGGTACGGTTTTTGTGGTGCTGGTTGGCCTGCGCCTTCTGGCACATCGGGTAGGAAGCTAGCGGCTGGGGCGGTTGCACCATAAACAGGAATCCGGGGGTTTGGTTCCCCCGGATTTTGCGTCCCTGACTTGGTGGAGCTGAGGGGATTCGAACCCCTGACCTTCTGAATGCCATGTGGATTTTGGGGTTTTCAAGGGGTTCCACAGGGTGTCAAGAGATGCCAGCGAAACATACTCCTGGACGGCATTCACGATTATCTGGCACTCACTTATATCACCTTGGAAATCTTTGGAAAAGCAGCGCGGTTGCACCACGGTTGCACCAAGATTTGTTGCGCCATTGCAACAGTCGTGGAAGGCACTTTTGGCTCTTGGACTTTGGTGGAGAATGGTGAAATGAAACAGACTATTATGGAACCCCTAGAGGGAGCATCGTCAAATCACCACCTTTTGTGGCTCCTGTATTTTCGCCATGGCCTATTCATGGTGCACCCTGAAGCCGAAGCTGACCTACGGGGGTTGGTGGAGAGGTACAGGGCCGAACAGCCGCGTCTACTCCTCGGTAGCTGGGTTCCCCTTTTGGACTGGCAGGTGAAGTACCTGTACGGGACGCGGGAGGACGGGGGGGATGTGTGGATTTACGAAACCAATCCCTATGTTTACGAAACCGCTATGGCCTACCTGGAAGCGTGGGAAAGGGGCGGGGAACCACTCCTGGACAGGTATGGCAGCAGGCGGTATCTCAACGATGAAAACAAGTACCCGATGATTGAAGGGGTGGTGCTCGACCCCACCTGGATGCTCCCCTCTGACCTGGTGGAACTGGTCAAACTGGACAGAAAGCACAAGGCTCAACCCCCACTCACAAAGTACAAAGAGAAGAAGATTCTCGAGCGTGCCGGGGATGAGCTCCAGCGCCTTTCCAGAAGCCACAGGAAAGCGCAGCAAAAAATTGAACTGGTGCACTTCGAGTTGTTGGCGATGTACCACCACAAAGGGATGGGTTGGGTGGATATACAGACTGAGCTCAGCGACCCACGCTTTGAAGGGAGAATTGACGTGCTGGGCGAGGATGCGATTCGGAAGGCCGTAGAGCGAACCGCAAAGCTACTCAAAATCAAACTGTGATATAGCACACTACAATGGATGTCCGGTTTGGATGGTAGCCCCTGGTCTACCATCGTGGGCGTATGGAAAACGCTCATAAGAACCTACTCGGATTCCGCGACCAGAAGGCCCTTACAGGACTGGGCAACCACGCCACCCGCGCCCTTGCACGTCGGATACCCGGTGTGTACCGGGGGAAGGAAAAGCTGGTGCGGCGGGAAGACCTCGAAGCCCTGCTTACCCGCATGACCCGCGAGGGGGTGGACTTGTGGACTTTCATCCGCAAGACGCCGGTCTGGAGGCCCCATAACGAAAACCCCGCCGGGCAGGGCGGGGAGAAGTAGGGGGTCGCTGTGTTGCGCCACCAAAAGTATAGCACCCCCGAGCCGGATGTTCTGCTGGAGCGGCTCAGCAACGTTCGCCTTACCGGGCGCGATAGCTGGACTGCAACCTGCCCGGCTCACGGGACAGGCAGGAACCGAGCTCTCTCGGTCACCGTCGAGGACGAAAAGCTGCTGCTCCACTGCTTCGCCGGCTGCCCGGCTGAGGCGGTTTTGGCGGCTGTGGGTTTGGCCTGGCCTGATCTGTATGGGCGGGCTGGCCTGAGACATCGGGCCAAGTACACGAGAACCACTACAACCCCTGAGTTTAGCGGGCTAAACACCGAAAAATGGGGGCGTTGGTGGGATGCTGCCAAGCCTCACCACCCCTTGCTGGGCCGCTACCTGCAAGCCCGAGGATTGAGCATCACCCCACCCCCGACCCTGTGGCTGGCCCTCTGGGGTGAACAGCCGGTGATGTTGGCCCGGGTGGAAGGGCTGCAAGGTCTGGTGGGGATGCACCTAACTTTCCTGAAGCCGGACGGTTCGGGACGCCTTGAGAAAAAGCTAGCCGCCGGGAGTAAACCGCTGGGCGCGGCTATTAGGCTCTACCCCTTCGAGGCCGGTAAACCCCTGGCCCTAGCTGAGGGTATCGAGACCGCCCTGGCTGTCCACCAGGCCGCCGGCTGGGCGGTGTGGGCCTGTGTGAGCGCCGGTGGGCTGGCGGCTGTGGAGCTACCGGCTGGGGCCCGCGAGGTGGTGATAGCGGCTGACCACGACAAGGCCGGGCTCGAGGCTGCCCATGCTTTAGCCCGCCGCTTGCTCTCGGAAGGCCGCAAGGTGCGGCTAGCTACTCCACCCCGTGAGGGGCAGGACTGGCTCGACGTGGTGGGGGGTGTGGCATGAGCGAGCCCATCAAGCTGCTGCACGAGGCCCCCGAGGTCGAACCCAAGCAAGCCTGGCCCGAGCCGCTGCCCCTTTACCGCGACCCCGAGGCCCCCGAGGCCTTCCCCCTGGAGGCCCTGGGTAGCCTTGCCCCCGTGGTGCGTGAGACTTTGCGCATTGTGCAGGCGCCGGATGCCCTGGTAGCCGCTTCCTACCTGGCCGCCACAAGCCTGGTCGTGCAGGGCCTGGCAAACGTCGTGGTGGATGGGCGGGTGTACCCCCTGAGCCTCTACTTCCTCACCGTTGCAGAGAGCGGGGAGCGCAAGACCGCCGTAGACACCATAGCCACCGCGCCCTTGCGTGAACGACAGAAAACCCTGCACCTGACCCAGCAGGATGAGGCCACCGCCTGGGAGGGCCGGTACACCCTCTGGGAGGCCGAGCGCAAAGCCATCATCACCAGGAAAAACACCAGCCGCGCGGAGCGTGAGACCGCCTTAGAACAGCTTGGCCCGCCACCGTCTAAGCCCTGGAGCGGCATCATGCTTACCAGCGAGCCCACCTACGAGGGCCTGGTCAAACTGCTGGCCGACGGCTGGCCCTCCGTGGGGCTTGTCTCTAACGAGGGTGGCAGTTTCCTGGGGGGGCATGCCCTCAGTCAAGATCACCGGTTACGTACTCTTTCGGGGCTGAGTGAGCTCTGGGACGGTCAGGCGATTGACCGCGTGCGAGCCGGGGATGGGGCAACACTGCTCTACAACCGCCGGGCCGCTTTGCACCTGATGGCCCAGCCGGTGGTAGCCCGCAGCCTGCTGGCCGACCCGCTGGCCCAAGGTCAGGGCTTCCTGGCCCGGATGCTCGTTACGGAGCCCTCGAGTACCGCCGGAGGGCGCTGGTACGTGTCGGAGTCGGTTCTGGACACCCCCGAGTACCAGGCCTATGCCGCCCGGCTTACGCGGGCTTTCGAAATCGTGGAGCAGGTAGTACTTAACGACCCGGAGGCCCGCAAGCAAGGGCTAAGCCTGAAAAACATCCCTCTGACCCCCGAGGCCAAGAAGTTGTGGACTAACTTTTACAACCACGTCGAACGCAATCTGAATGGCGAGCTCTTGCAGATTCGCGCCTTCGCAAGCAAGTTAGCCGAGCACGCCCTGAGGCTGGCCGGGGTGCTGGCCCTGTTTGAAAACCCGGAGGCTACCAGCATCGGTAAAGATGCTATGGAGCAGGGCGTTGCGTTAGCCGAGTTTTACGGAGCCGAGTCCTTCCGGCTGGTGGGCGGCTACCGCATCCCCCGACCCCTGGCCCTGGCAGCCGAGGTCTTGAACTGGCTGTTGGAGCACTGCAAAGCAAAGAACCGCCGGGTCTTCCACCTGGCCGAGGTCTACCGGCTGGGGCCGCCCGCCGTAAGGAGCGCACGAGCCGCCCGCGAGGTCATCCGCATCCTGGAAGAACACGGCTACCTGGCCCACCGTCCGAACATCGAGGTGGATGGCAAACCCCGCAAGGATGCCTGGGAGGTGAACCCCCATGCCCTTCCCCAAGTTTGACTTCAACAGTCTTGCGAATCCTGCGAATCTGCGAAACAAAAAGGAAGAGCCTCGTCCAGAACGCCATTATTCCGATTCGCAGGTTCTGCGAAACTCCTGCGAATCCTGCGAATCGGTTGCGAAACCAGAGCCCGATTCGCAGACTTTCGCAGCTTTCGCAGCGGATTCGCAGAACAGGAAAGATGGGGTTTGTCCCGTCCAGGACAACGACAACGCCCCTAGATTCGCAGATTCGCAACTTTCGCAAGGCTCGGATGCTCGAGCCGCCCTCACCGCCCGGCTGCTCGAGGCTGGCCGGGCTTTGGGCTGGAGCGATTCCACCCTCGAGGGCTGGCAGTCCTGGGCCGCCACCGCGCCGCTGGAGACCCCGCAAGCCCGTGTTGATACTACCGAAGCCCATCTGAACCCCAGGCGCGATACCGACCCCTCGGGCTGCCCTACCCACTGGCACGGTGTGCCTGAGCTACCCCCCAAGGGCTCGAGGGTGGTTATGGTGGACGCTCAAGGCTTTGGCAACCTGTACCGCTTCAAGCACGCCGAGGCGTGGTATCTGCTCAAGTTTCTACCTCCCTTCGATGGCCGGCTGTCCCTGACCGACCCGCAAGGGGTGGTGCGGGTGCTGGGTAGCCTGGGGGAGGTTGCCACATTCCTGGCCGCACTAGAGGAGCCAGAGGGCTACCCCGACGAGGGGGAGAGGGTCGGATGAACAAATACCCTCACCTACCTGCTTTGCGACAACCGGCTGCTCGAGGTTGCCCCTGGTGTTGGGTGAGACTGCTACAGGCTGGCTGAACGTGGTGTGTTGCTGGCTATTGGATAGCCTATCGTTGGCGGTTACTCTGCACAAAGTGAGCGGTCTGAAAATGCGTACTTATCAACAAAAGTACGCATCTCCCCTTCCGTCCGACAACAACCGGCTGACACCAGGGACTGCACAATAGATTGCACAGTAGGTTGAACTCCAGGGTAGGGGGCGCCCCCCCAAACCACACACTAGTAATCAATAGCACCCTTAATCCCGCCAAGGGTTTTCTATGACCATTGTTGCACAGGTTAGGGGCATGGGGGCTCTGGTAAGCGCATGAGATTTCCCGTTTAGGCAAGGCTCCTTTAGGAGGTCTTTCGCTCAAATGAGTCTCTCAACGTCCATTCGAGAAAATGTGGCAGTTCACGAGCGGAGCACCATCCTAAGCCTGGGGCTAGTTTCTGTAACGGTCAGCCCCCATCAAGCTGGGCGGGTGAACCGCAAGGTAATACCAAATGCGGTTAGTAGCAAGCCGCAAATTACCAGCACCCCTACGATTCGCAAGGCTGCTGCGGGGTAGTCTGGGGAGCAAACCCTCTGCAACCTAGACTTCCAAACACGGTTCTGCTTGTCGAGCTCAGTTTTTACGAGACGGTGTTGTCCTCGAATCATCTCATAGGCTTGGTCAATCTTAGCCTCCTTCTCGTTCAAAGCTTCCCACCAGAACACTTCAGAGTTCGCGCTAGTTCCAATAGGTTCAAGAGCTTCCGCAAGTTGCTGGACGACTTGTCTCACTTCTGGGCGCAACGACTCCAAAAACTTCGATGATAAGCGGTACCTAGGTATAGCAGGGAGGTCGTCCATGCCCAGGCCGCGTAGATGGCCCAACCCAATTTCGTCGGCCACTACTGCCCAGGTCGGCTCTCGCCTCAGTTCCGCACTGCAGGCCACGCCGGCCGCTGTAAAGGGGCGTGTATCGAGAGGGGGGATTATCACTATATACCCCACCATTCCAGCCGCGGTAAGCAAGCAGATGACCTGAAGCAGCTTTACTGCCAGAATCCAATAAGCTGTCACACGCCTACCGCCTCCTTTTTCTCATACTACCAGAAGGATTGGTGCTTTTTGCCTCGCCCGCCACAAGCATGTTCAGCAGGCTAAAGCTTAATAAAGCGTAAATAATCACAATAGATTTCGATATTATACAACGTGAATCACGTTGTATAATAGACACATGAAGGGAAAAAACCTAAGGAAAGACCGGCTACCTAAGCCTGTAAGGTTGGAACTTTTGGGGGTGCAGGAACTTCAAGCGGGTGAGGTGACGCGCACGGTGCGGGTGCGCGGTCAAAAAGCCATCATTGAGGAGTTTGCCAGACTTACACCCATTGAGCGGGGTCAGGTAATAGAGCGGGGAATGAAGGCCACTGGGGTTTAGCGGGCTAAACAAGATTGGTGAGGTGCTATCATGCCGAAAAAATCCAGCAAGCGGGCAAATGGTCACGGCAGCAAGCCGGTACAACGGGGGAATTCCTACACGATGCAGGTTACGCTAGGCCGACGCAGGGACGGTAAACTTGACCGCCGCAGGGTCACGGCCTCCACCCGAGAGGAGGTTGAGCAGAAGGCCCGCGAGCTTCAGGTGCTCTACACCAAGGGCATGATAGCTGAGCCCGACTCCGTGACCTTCAAGGAGCGGGGTGAGCTTTGGCTCAGGCGGAAGGCCCGCACGGCCCGGCCCAAGACCCTGGAGGGCTATGGCTGGCTGCTAAGGCGGTACGTGTATGCCCACCTGGGGGAGCGTAAGGTACAGGCTTTGAGGCCTCCGCACATCCGGGGGTTCTACGAGTCCCTGCTGGAGTCGGGGATGTCGTCGGAGACCTTTCGGCAGGTGCGTTATCTGGTACGGGCCATTTTGGAGGATGCCCTGGCGGACGAGGTTGTAGCCCGCAACGTGGCCCACGGGGTGCGGGTGGAGTTACCCAAGACCCAGCGTACCGGCCAGTCCTGGAGCCCCTTAGAATCTACAAACCACCTTACCCAAATCAGGCACTGCAGTTATGTTTAGAGCATGAACCGCCGTGCTTACCCATCGGACGTCCGTGATGAGGAATGGGCTCTGGTGCTGCCCTATTTGACCCTCGCCCCGCTGGAAGCACCCCAGCGCAAGTACGACCTGCGCGAAGTGTTCAACGCCCTGCGCTGGATGGTTCGAACCGGTGCTCAGTGGGACTACCTGCCCCACGACTTCCCACCCCCCCATATCGTTCAGGCGCAAGCCTACCGCTGGATGAACCGGGGGGTCTTCGAAGACCTGGTACACGACCTGCGCATGACCCTGCGAATGCTCCAGGGCAAAGCCGCCCATCCCAGCGCTGCCATCTACGATGCTCGCACCCTACAGTCCACCCCGCAAAGTGGGGAGCGGGCCGGATACGATGGGTACAAACGACGCAAGGGAAGCAAAGTTCACCTGGCGGTAGATACCCTGGGGCATCTGCTGGCCCTGGTAGTAACGGCGGCCAGTGAACAGGAACGGGCCCAGGTGGGAGCCCTCAGTCAACAGGTGCAGGAAGTGACGGGGGAGCAGGTGGAAGTGGCCTTTGTGGATCAGGGTTACACTGGGGAGGAAGCGGCACAAGCGGCAGAGGCGGAAGGCATCGCCCTGTGTGTGGTCAAGGTGGAAGGGGCCAAACGAGGATTCGTGCTGCTGCCGAAGCGTTGGGTGGTGGAACGTTCGTTTGCCTGGACATCCCGGTTTCGCAGGCTGGCGCGAGACTATGAGCGGCTGGCTGAGACCTTGCGAGGTTGGCACTGGTTGGCTTTTTCGATTCTGATGACAGCGAAAACTGTGGAGCTTTTACGAACAGCTAGTTAGCAGGCTCTAGAGGTTAGGGCTTTTTTACAGGCTGCCACAAACGAAAGGCTGTACCCTCTGTTTTACTTGATGCTCACCCTGGGCCTCAGGCGGGGCGAGGTGCTGGGGCTACGCTGGGTGGACGTGAACCTCGAGGGGTCTACTTTGCGGGTATCGCAAACGCTTACCCTGGTGGGTGGAAAGCCCCACTTCGGGCAACCCAAGACTGAAAGCTCTCGCCGGGTGCTTGACCTCCCCCCCGACGTGCGGGAGGTGTTGTCCGACTGGAGAGCACAACAGCGGGGTGAGCGGGAGATAGCTGGGGCAGACTGGGAAGACAGCGGCCTGGTGTTCACCACCGCCCTGGGCGGCTACCTCCACCCCGACAACCTAAAGCGGGTGCTCCACCGGGTGGCAAAGCGGGCAGGGGTCAAACCCGTGCGGATTCACGACCTGCGTCATACCTATGCTTCCCTGGCTATCAGCAATGGGGTTCCGGCGGAGGTGGCCTCAGAGAAGCTGGGCCATACCCAGGTGGCCTTTACGCTAAAACAGTACAGGCACGTTCTGGAACACGAGCACAAGGGGTATGCCCTTCCCCTTACCGACCTGCTCAGGGAGCGAAATATCCCCAAGGCTTAGGGGCGGTTGCACCACGGTTGCACCATAAACAGCAATCCGGGGGTCTGGTTCCCCCGGATTTTGCGTCCCTGACTTGGTGGAGCTGAGGGGATTCGAACCCCTGACCTTCTGAATGCCATTCAGACGCGCTCCCAACTGCGCCACAGCCCCGCAAACAGCAATGGAAAGTATAGGGGGCAGGCGCAAACTAGTCAAGCCTTTGCCGGATAGGGCTTTGCAAAAAAGCTGGCAGTGCTCTCCAGTCCCTGGGTTTGATGGCAGATCGCTTCGGTACGAATGACATACAAATACATTGGTAAGATACATGCGCTATGGCAGACAACACGCGGGCTTTGATGGAAGAGCTTTTGGCCGAGATGGAGGAGCGGCGCAAACGTATCGCCGCCGGTGGAGGGCCAGAGCGAATCAAAAAACAGCATGAAGCGGGTAAGCTGACCGCCCGTGAGCGTATCGAATACCTGCTCGACCCGGACACTTTTGTTGAGCTACAGCCCTTCGCCGAGCACCCCGAAAGTGAGCTGATGCGCGGAATCCAGGCCCCTGCCGATGGGGTGGTTACCGGCTATGGTCAGATTGGAGGCCGCACGGTTTTCGTTTTTAGCCAGGACTTTACCGTGCTGGGCGGGAGTCTGGGCAAAACCCACGGGCAAAAAATCGCCCGCCTCATGGATATGGCCGCCAAGGTGGGCGCCCCCATCATCGGTCTCAACGACTCGGCAGGGGCACGCATCCAGGAGGGTGTAGACAGCCTCTCGGGCTATGGCGAGGTGTTCTACCGCAACGCCATCTACTCGGGCGTGGTACCGCAAATCTCGGCTATTCTCGGCCCCTGTGCCGGGGGGGCCGTATACAGCCCGGCCATCACCGACTTTGTACTGATGAGCAAGGGCAGTAGCTACATGTTCATCACCGGGCCGGAGGTGATCAAGAGTGTGACCCGCGAAGAGGTGACCTTCGAACAACTAGGAGGCTCGGAGATTCACACTACCAGGTCGGGCGTAGCCCACCTCGAGTGCGAGGGCGACCAGGGGGTGCTGGACACCATCAAAAAACTCCTGGTGTACCTGCCGCAAAACGCCAGAGAAAAACCCCCGCTACGGGAAAACAACGACCCCAAGCAGCGCAAAACCCCCGAGCTTCTGGATATGGTGCATCCCGACCCCCGCCGCCCCTACAACATGCACCAGATCATCGAGACCATCGTGGACGAAGGGGTGTTTTTGGAGCTGCACCCCCAGTTCGCCAGAAACATCATCGTGGGGTTTGCCCACCTGGGGGGTCAGAGTGTGGGGATTGTCGCCAACAACCCCCGCTTCATGGCCGGCGCGCTGGACATCAACGCCTCGGACAAGGCGGCCCGTTTTATTCGCACCTGCGATAGTTTCAATATTCCCATCCTGACCCTGGTGGACGTCACCGGCTTTCTGCCGGGGGTGGCCCAGGAACACCAGGGCATCATCCGCCATGGGGCCAAGATGCTCTACGCCTACGCCGAGGCTACCGTGCCCAAGATCACCCTGATTACCCGCAAGAGCTATGGCGGGGCTTACCTGGCCATGAACTCCCGCGACATGGGGGCCGATGTGGTGCTGGCCTGGCCCACCGGGGCGGTGGCGGTGATGGGGGCAGAGGGGGCCGCCAACATCATCTACCGCAAGGAAATCCAGTCCTCACCCGACCCCGCAG